>DATDAP010000042.1:0-2778 GCA_036525335.1 Microlunatus sp.
TCCCGGTATCCCATCGAGCGCAGCAACAGGCTCACCGTCGGTCCGAAGTCCTCAGAACCCGCCCAAAGCTTGTGCGCTCCTTTAGGTGCGACAAGGAACGACACGCCCGAGGCGAGCCGTAACGCACCGGCCGCTACCGCCGCGACATCTCTCGACCGTCCTGTCGCACCCGTCATGGGGCTCATCCTGTCCCGATCGTGGCCCGGCGGCCACCCCTCGTGAGACGACCTGCGGATCACCTCAGAGAATTGGAGGTTCTCGCCGATCATCCTGTCGGCAAAAGTGCCGCTGACGAGGCAGACGACAAGCTGACTGAGGTCCACCCATTTAGACCTCGAGCAACTCTCCGCTGGACCCCGGGCGTAGGCACCGGAGAAATAGTAGAGCTGCCGCCCGCCGGAGCTTCCAGAGGACTTTCCAGCGGAAGCTCAAACGATCAGAATTTGTGCTCCAGGTCTGTGCCGAGATGCCCGGGACAGTCTCGCCTCCGTGAAGCAGGCCGGCGTGAACAGTTTGAGAACGGGCTCCGTAGACGCTGTCTAGTTCGCGCGCTTCCTCTTCCGTGAGCACCCAACGAAGAGCGGCCTTGAATGACGACAACTTCCGATTTTCACGCCACATGCCTTGCAGCACTGGCAACGCGCAAGTGGGAGTTCGCGCGACGCCAGCGTCTCGATGCATGAGGTGAAGGCGACTGCAGCCAGAGATGGATGACTGCTCTGGCGTGCGCGGCCTCGAGGAAGATGTCCAGGGCTGCGAGCAAGCCTTGATCGTCTAGGCGCAGCCATGCCTGAGACAACCACCCGGGAGGATCGAAGGGCGCTCCTGTATTGGCAACACTAGGCGGCCCCGCTGGGTCCTCAACGACCTCGTACCACGGTGGCGACTGCGGCGGGTTTCTTTCACCCCAATCAAGTGGGGCGGGGTTCTCGCGCAAGGTGAAGACTTCGTCGGTCGCACGGTGAGGAGCCCACAGAGCGTCCGGAGGTCGCGAGCTGCCTTGACAGATGCCGCCTCCCAGGAGTACCCGCGGCTCCATCCGCGAACGCGAATGGGTACCGAGCGGGTTTGCCCCCAGACAGAGAAGCTGAGTTGCTGGAGATCCGGCTCGGTCAGCACGACGTCTGCACATTCCAACCGCAACGGGCCTACCTGTGCGTTCGCGACCAGACGTAGGTTGCCATCGATGCTGCTCGCTGAATGGCCTATGACTGCCGTCCATTCGTGGTCATCACCTTCACTGCCGAGCATCACCGCCGCTTCGCGTACGGCGGCCTGGAGCCAGGCGGCAGCCGAAGCGCCTGGTGTGTTCGCCTCACTCGCGGCTAGGACAACAAGCGTGCTGTCGCCGGGTGCCAACAGAAGCACAACGTCCATCGCTCCATTCGAATCGAAGAGTCGGACCTCAATGAAGGGGACTGTGGTCTGATCAATTCGATATCCAGCGACGCCCGTCCCGGGAATCTCGCTGTCGAGTGCTTGGCCGAGGTGTCAACGGCCAGTTCGTGGTTCCCGCTGGTGGCCAGGAGAAAGTCCCCGCTCCTGTTCGACGTTTCCTCTAGGTTTTGGTCCTGGTTGCTCCTCGGTGTCGGGCTTGTCGCATGCGGTAGGACTCGCCGTCGGTGATCACCAACGGAACGCAAAGCTGCAGTTGACGGTGACGCTGTCTCCGGGGATGGCTGTTCCCGGGTTGTATGTGCATCCTGATCATCGTCGCCGGCTGAGGCGGTCGCCAGTTCGGAGTGACCTAGATGTCTAGCGTTGAATACCGCTTGTCTACTGCTGTTCGTCGCTCGGTGACCCAGCGAGTCCCAGGTACTGCGGTATCTGAAGGGGTGAGTGGTGAGCTCCGGCGACACGCGGTGTTCAATGCTAGACGCTGCTTCCGGCTTTGGATAGCGTTCGCGGTGGGAGGTGAGATGGATGAGCGAAGCCGACCGGCTGCGAGTGCTGGGCGAGTCGGGTCTGCTCCACCCGAACCCGGAGACCGTGGCTGCGCCGTTGTTCACCGCGGGGGCTGGCTTCTTCCTGGCCGCGGACAAGGTGCAGGTCAAGTACGAGATGCTGCGCGCCCATCTGGTCGACCAGCTACCGGTGACCGAGGCGGCGGCGACCCACGGCTATTCCCGAGCCGCGTTCTATCTGGTGTCGGCTTCGTTCGACCAGCTGGGGATGGCCGGGCTGCTCGACGAGCGGCGGGGACGCCGCGGGCCAGTCAAGGTGACACCGGAGATCGTGGCGTTCATCCGTTCGGCTGCGCCCGGCTCCGGCGCCCAGATCGCCGCGCAGGTGACGGACCAGTTCGGGGTGCGACTGCACCGGCGAACTGTCGAACGGGTCCGTGGGCAATGACCGCCCGGTCGTTCTGGCCGCCGGCCGAGGCGAGTCAGGTCGAGTACGAAACACTCCGCGCGCATCTGCTCAACCACGGCCGACTACCCGACGGGCTGTCCGCGGCCCGGTTCGCCCGCCGCGGCGTGGCCGGCCTGATCGCGTGGCCGTCCGCCGAACCGGTCTTCGTTGCTGAGCTGCTCGGCGCCGCCCGCCCGGCCTGGACCCCCCACACCGATCCGCGGATGTCGGCGCTGGCCGCCGGCTACCAGTTCCTGCTCGATACCGCCGCCCAGACGCCGGTGAACGCGATGCACGGAGGTGTCTGGTGAAGGTCGCGATCTATGCCCGGGTGTCGACCGAGCGGCAAGCCGAACGCGGCACGATCGGGTCCCAGCTCACGGTGCTGCGGGACCAGGTCCGCACCGCCGGGCACGAGCTGGTCAG
>DATDAP010000043.1:0-11865 GCA_036525335.1 Microlunatus sp.
ACGGCATCATCAGCCTCGATCTCGCCGAGAGCCTCGACGACCATCGCGAGGCCCTCCGCGTGCGGCTGGGCGAGCCGTACCGCACGATGCTGGGCCACCTGCGCCACGAAGTCGGGCACTACTACCAGAACGTGCTGCTGATCGACGACCAAGCCTGGCGGCAGTGCCGGGATCTCTTCGGCGACGAGCGGGCGAGCTATCGCGACGCCATCACGCGCCACTACTCGACCGGCGCCCCACAGCACTGGCAGTCATCCTTCATCTCCGAGTACGCCACGATGCATCCGTGGGAGGACTTCGCCGAGACGTTCGCCCACTACCTGCACATCACCGGCACGCTGCAGACAGCCTCGGCCATCGGCATCCACCTCGACGCCCGGCAACCAATGGTCGCGACACCGACGTCGATCCCCTCGGGTCCTATCGTCACGAGCCCGTCCAGAGGCTCCTCAACGACTGGGACTGGATGTCGCAGGCGTTCAACCGGATCAACCGCGCGATGGGCTTCGGCGACCTGTACCCCTTCCAGCTGCCAGCCCCCGTACGAACCAAGCTCGGGTTCATGCACGACATCGTGACGCACGCACCGCTGACACTCGACGAACAGATCACGCGAGCTCTACCCGAGCAGCCATGATCACCCGACAGCGACGCGACGCCGGGCCCGAGCGAGACCACCGCCGTCAGGCACCGCCGGCCGTAGCCGGTTCCGATGCGAACAGGTTGAGACCGAGCCGCTCGGCCAGGTACTTCGTGACCAGCTGGCCGCGGACGCTGTTGCCGGCGTCATCGAGTGGTGGCGAGAAGGTCGCCAGACCACCCTTGCCCGGTGAGACCGTGACGATGCCGCCACTGACACCGCTCTTGCCCGGCATCCCGATCTGGTACAGCCAGTCACCCGACAGCTCGTAGAGCCCGGCCGTGGCCATCACCGCCAACACCCGCCGGCACACGCCCGGGACGACCACCCGCTCCCGTGTCATCGGGTTGACACCGCCGTTCGCCAACGTGGCGGCCATCACCGCGAGATCGTGGACCGTGACCTCGAGCGAGCACTGTCGGGTGTAGACGTCGGTGGCCTCGTCGGGGTCGAAGTAGAGCCGCCCGTAGCTGGCCAGGAGATGGGCGATGCCCTGGTTGCGCAGGTTGCTGGTCGACTCGGACCGGTAGACCTCACTGCTCATGGTCAGCTCACGACCGGCGAAGCGAGACAGTCCGTCCCGGATCCTCTCCCACTTCTCCTCCGCCGTCGCGCCGGGCACCAGGCTGGTGGTGGCGATCGCACCCGCATTCACCAACGGGTTCATGGTCCTGTCGTCATTCAGCTCGACGGCCATCAGCGAGTTGAAAGGGAATCCGGTGCTGTTGACGCCGAGCTGCTGTCGCGCCGCTCCATAGCCGATCGCTTCGCAGACCAGGGCGAAGACGAAGGGTTTGGAGACGCTCTGGATGGAGAACGTGGTCTCGACGTCACCGATCTCGAAGAACCGGGCCCGCGCTCCGACCACGCAGATCCCGAACAACCCGGGTCGTGCACCGGCCAGCGCCGGGATGTAGTCCGCGACGGCACCGTCATCGTTCGACCGGTAGCGCTCGTAGGCCTCGGTGACGACCTCACTCACGTACTCAGCCTTCGGGAGCTCGCCGGTGGACACCGGCGGTGGCACCGTGGCCTCGTCGAACGGAAGGCTTTCGTGCATGGAGAGCTTCGTCATGAATCCCTACCGGTCCTTGGCTGCGGTCAGCCTACGACAGACCGAGTCGACCGCGATGGGCCCTCGGCCCCGAGCGCGTCACCACCGGCCTGGTCAGCGGGGCCAGGTCGAGCCGGGTGGGTCCTCCAGGCGTCAGCCACCTCGAGGAGCCAGAACACCGCTTGACCGTCCGCGTCTGCGCCGAGGGCATCGGGGCTGCGTGACGATCAGCCACTCGGGTTCGGCCTGCGATCGATGCGCCAGCGCGCCTATGAGGTCGGTGGTGAGTGCACGATTGCAATGGCCGTCGTCGGCGGTCTCGTGGTCACGGACCGGCTTCCGCTCCCCGAACTTCGAGCATCTGACGCCCACAGTCGAGGACCCGTTTCCCGAGCTGACCAGGACCGAGCGGGATGTCCTGCGCCTGCTGGCGGAAGGGCTGCAGAACACCCAGATCGCGGAGCGACTGGTTCTGGCGCCGAAGACCGTACGCAACAGCGTCAGCTCCATCCTCACGAAGCTGAACGTCGCCGATCGCACTGGGGCCCGCCCTCCGAGCTCGGCAGGCCGGCGTGTCCGACCTGCCTCGACGATGAGCTGGCTTGGCGAAACCGAACAGCCAGGTTGGCAGCGCCGATGGACAGCGCTTCTGGACCTCACGAAAGTCGACGATCAGTATCGACGCTCGATCTGCCACCGCCGCCTCAGACCACCACCGCCGGACGGACATCCAACGGTGCATCGTAAGCGGACCACCACCGGACCCCATCACCGCTCGGAGTCTCGGAGTCTCGGAATTTTGGGTGTCTGACTCGCCGAGGTCGTCCGCCATGGTGCGTGCGCGGCATACTGCCAGCGTGTTGGAGAAGGGTGCGCTAGCCGTCGGTGTGGCTGGTGCGGCCCTGGTGGCAGCGAGCTTGGTCGGGGGTGCGGTGTCGGTGGCAGCCGGGGTCAACGCGTGGTCGACGGCGTGGACCGCGGAGGCGACCCTGGCGGCGCCGTGGCCGATGCTCATGGTTCAGTCTGCCGCGACCGTCGCGGCTGTGCAGAAGCGGCGCCGTACGGCAGCCGTCGGCTCGGCCCTGCTGGCTCTCAGCGCAGCTCTGGCCGGTGTCTCCGGTTTCTTCGATGGTCAGCTCGCCCGGTCCGACCTGGCATCGGGATTCGTGATCGCGCAGGTGGCGTATGTGGTTGTCGCCTGGGTGGCGGTCGGCTGTGCCGGGTACCGCCTGTGGGGACTTCGTCGACCGCATCTGCGGCCGACCACCGATAGTCCCAAATGACGGGGTACGAGCTGTGCTGGCCGCCGGTCCGTCCATGGAGGTCGCACGCAGGTGACGGACCAGGATGCTGTCTTCGCACCTGAAGTCATTCGCGCCGCGGCTCGCCGAGGACTCCCGTCACGGCAACGGCCGGCGTCTCGTTCACCTGACCTTCACGGACGTGGCCACAAACGCGAACAGGCGCCTCGCGGGAACGGGCAAACGGTCGTGAACTCGGTCGCCGCCGGCACCGCACACATGGTCTAGGTCGCCACCTGGCCGGGAACTCGCGCCCCGCCAACGCGTCCGATGTCCGATAGGCCGTCACATGTCATCGGTCGGACTGCATCACGGTCTGGCAACAACTCTGTGTGTCATCGTCAACCACGCCGGAGCCTGATTCATCGAGCCTTGACGGATCTGCCCCACTTCGCAATCGAACCGGCACCCGAGTCGTTGACGGCCCGCACCCGGAGCGTGTACTTCTTGCCCTTCTTCAGCCCGGAAACGGTGGTGCTCCGGGCCGCGGCGGTGACCGTGACCGCCTTCACCGATCCCGTGCTGTTCCGGGTGGCCGTGACCACGTAGCTCTTGACCCCGCCGCCGCTCGCCGGCTTGGACCATCGCACGCCGATTGAGACGCTCTTGTCCTTCTTCGACCCCGAGCTTGCCGAGGTGATCTTCGGTTGACCAGGTAGGGCGGTGATGGTGACCTTGCTGGTCGCTGCCGGTCCCAGGCCCATCGCGTTGCGGGCCTGCGCACTCAGGGTGTACGTCGTGCCGGCCTTCAGTCCGGCGAAGCTGTACGACCGGGCACCGGCCGTGAGATCGACCGTCACGCTCGAGCGCCCTGCGGCGTCCTTGCCTGTGCGGATGATCCGGTAGCCGGTGACGCCGGTACCGCCGTTGCTCTGGGGGACGGACCAGCGGATCGTCGCGGCCTTGGCCTTGTCGCTGCGCGTGCCGGACACCGCTGTCGGGGCCGACGCCACCTTCGGCGAGTACGCGTACAGAAGCCTGTCCGGGGAGCCGTCGAGATCGTTGACGCCGACCGCGGAGGCACCGTCCACGATCCCGACGGCGACCGCGGCTGGCGTTGCGTCCGGATGGACTTCGAGGTAACGGGCGACGGCTCCGGTGACGTGCGGAGCCGCCATCGAGGTGCCGCTCAGCATCAGCGAAGCGTTGAGGGTCTTCGTGCCCGCCGACGTGATGTCCTCACCCGGCGCGAACAGGTCCACGCACGTGCCCCAGTTGGTGAACCAGGCCTGGTAGTCCTGCTGGGTGCTCGCCCCCACCGTCAAAGCACCCGGAACCCTGGCCGGCGAATAGTCGCAGGCATCATCGAACTCGTTGCCCGCGGCCGCAGCCACCGAGATGCCGGCGCCGATCGCGGCCGCGACGGCTGCGTCGACGTCGGCGTCGCCGTTCCCGCCGAGACTGAAGTTGATCACCGCCGGGGTGCTGGGGCGGTGCGCGACGATCCAGTCCAAGGCGGCGATCAGGTCATCAGCCCAGCCCTCGCCGTTGCAGTCCAGCACCCGCAGAGACACGACTTTCGCTTGCTTGGCGACACCGTAGGTCTTGCCGGCGATCGTTGCGGCCACGTGCGTGCCGTGGCTGAACTTGTCCCGTGCCGGGTCGTCGATGTAGTTCGTCGGGCAGTCGGAGGCATCGGTGTCGTCGTCGACGAAGTCGTAGCCGCTGCTTGCCCGGCCCTGGAAGTCTGCGTGCTCGAACCGGATACCGGTGTCGATGACGAAAGCAGTCACACCCGCGCCGGTGGAGTTGTAGAAGTACGACCCGTCCAGCCCTGAGCGCTGGTCGACACGATCCAGACCCCAGGGCGCATTGGTCTGACGGCCGCTGGCGGAAGCGGCGACGTCGGAGGATCGGATCTTGGTGACGGGACGCACGGACTCCACAGTGGGGTCGCTGCGCAGCTGGACCACCTGCTGCTCAGTGAGGGACGCACTGAACCCGTGCAGCACATGGCGATACTGGCGTCCGATCGATGCTTTGGCCGCCCGAAGCTTCGACACCTTGTTGTCGGCCGCCTTGGCGGTCGTCGTGGTGACGACATACCGCTCGGTCGGGACAGCGTGCGCCGGCGTGGCCGCTCCGGTCACGGCAACGGCGACCCCAACCGCTAGAACGGCAGACAGCAGTCGGAGCAGGGCACGACGGATCACGAGTCAGTCCTTCCAGGAGCCCGACGAATGAAGTCAGTCCTGGAGTTGCCCGGACAGCGTCGATCGGCCCGCCCAACGGTAGACGACTATGCAGTGCCCGGAGCCCGTCACGAGAAATCCCCGGCTGCTCACCTCAACACGATGGCGTTGATCCGGTGAGCCCGAGTGGTCCTCATCGAGAGGCAGTAGTCAGCCCCATTCCACGGAGAGGTACGTGTGCTGAGCGCTGGTGATCTGGGCAGTCGATGTCACCGGGACCATGTCCGGGCTCTTGCAGGCGTTGCTGGCAGCGCACGGTCAGCAGGTGAAACAGCTGGGTGGCGCGTACGAGGTCGGGGTCGATCGGCGGGCGGTGTCTCGTCCACAGTCTCGGGATCCCAGTGCCGTCGTACCCGGAATCACCACATCGGCGCCGCTGAGGACCCTCGGACGCACGCGGTAGCCGACCCGCTACGTGAAGAATCTCTCTAGGACCGGAACGACTGCTGTCGGGTCGGCCACGTGCCCCTGGCCTTCGAGCGTCACACGTCGAGCGTGCGGAAGGCAGTCCGCCACGGCGTCCGCAGAGCCGTCCAGGGCCATGACCCACTGCGCGGCTCCGGGCGGACGATCGTCCCCGGTGATGACCAGGGTTGGCTGCGCGATGGTCGCGAGTCGCTCCCGGGGTGGTTGCCCGTCTCCCAGGGTCGCCGCGTCGTAGGGAAGCGTGTGTGCCTGGGCTTCCAACGCCGGCCAGAACGGCGCGCTACGCATCCCGGCGACGTCGTTGTCGGAAGCGCCGGTGACCCGCAGGAAGAGCTCAATCGCGTCGCCGCGACGACCATCGGAAACTGCGGCATGCACGTCAACGACGTAGTTCCGCCACAGCTGCGGCCAATCGTCATCGGTCGCGTTGTAGGGCACTTCGTAGACGCCGATGCAGCCGACGTGGCTGCCAGCTGCCGCGGCCTCCAGCGCAAGCGCGCCCCCCGTGGAGACGCCGTAGAGATGCGCCGTTCCGCCCACCTCGGCGATGAGCGCGTCGATGTCCTCGATCTCGTGTGCCACGTCGTAGGGGGAGGTGTCGGTGCTCTCGCCGCGACCCCGACGAGCGTAGTTGTACACCGTGAAGCGTGGAGACAGCGCCACCGCCAAGGGGACGTTCTCCGACCCGTCGTCGAGGCCACCACCCACGAGGATGATCACCGGACCGCTGCCGCTGCGTTCGTAGCTGATCACGGTGCCATCCCTCGATGTCACCTGTCCCATCTCGCCTCCTCCGCTCATTGATTCTGTGACCCGACGGCGGGCTGATGACGGGTCGAGAATGGTCGCGGAGTCTCACGACGTGCGGCACGTCATGACGGCTCGGTCCCGGGCTGCCGGGTCAGTCGTGACCGACCACCTCGACCGAGGTGATCCGACCGGACCTACGGAAGATCGCCCGCAGGAGCTCCTTCGCGCAGTCCGCGCAGACCGGGCTGTTTCCGGGGCTGGACGTGGGTTCGGAGACCGATCTCCCGCACAGCGCCTCGTCGGCGTGACCGGCACGATGGAGATGCGTGTCTTGGTTCCCGCTGGTACGGCACGGCATGTAATGTCCCACCCCGCCACTATCGTCCGGCTCCCCCTGGGCTGTCCAGATCCAATCGCAGGGCCAGTCGAGCCGCTTCAGTGCGGTTGGCCACGCCGAGCTTGGGCAGGAGGTTGCTGACGTGCACGCTGGCGGTCCGCTCGCTGATGAAGAGGGTCCGCGCGATCATCCGGTTGGTGGCTCCCGTCGTGAGAAGGGTGAGCACCTCGCGCTCCCGCGGAGTCAGCCCGAAAGAGTCCGGGGTTGAGGGAGCTCGACCGGCGGATTCCCTCGAGCCGGAGGCTTTGTCGGCGCCCGTTCCGAGACGCAGACCAGCGATCCGAGCCACCGTACAGATCTCCGCGACGAGCGGGGCAGCGCCCAGAGCCACGGCGTCGTCATGGGCGGCGTTGAGAGCGACCTCCGCCCGGCTGCGCGCCTGTCGCCGAAGCAGCGCCACCGCCAGCCGCAGCGAGCCGTACGCCTGGACGTGGCGTCGACCGAGAAGCGCGTTGGCCTGCACCACGGCTTCCCACCGCTCCGGTCGATCGGTGCCGGTGACGCGGTCTGCTTCCGCCTCGACGGCCAGCAGCACCGCGGCACAGACCGGCAGAGCCGTGCCGGCCGCCGCCGCCCGGGCCGCCGCCACGAGCTCATCGCTCCCGCCGGTGAAGCCGGCGCGGCGCAGCGGCACACTCGTCTCCACCCGATCGGCCTCCGCCCGCAAGGCCCGCCAACACGCCTCCAGGATCAGGAGCGCGTCGTCCTGCTCGAGGAGGCCAGGGAGAGCCACGGCCAGCGCGGCGGCGGCCTCCGCCGGATGGTGGTTCCACAGGTGCTGATCGGCCTCGGTGATCGCCAGGGTGGCGGCGACGTAGGGGTTCTGCCCTCCCGATGCCCGGGCCAGCGCGAGCTGCCGCTCCGCGTCCGGCCGGTCGCCGCGAGCGACCGCCACCTCGGCCAACGAGGCGTGCAGGTGCCCGGCGACGCCCTCTGCGGTCACGTCCGCCAGGGCCTCGGTGGCCACCCGTACGGCCTCGTCCCAGCGACCGAGGGCGACCAGCGCGTTGACCTCGTTGCTGATCAAGGTCGACGCGAGCGACACCACCGGTCCGTACCGCGCGGCGGCGGCGAGGCCCTCGGCGGCCACGGCAGCCAGCTGCTCGTACCGGCAGCCGATCCCGAGCGCGAACGTCAGATTCCCGTAGCAGCGGAGCACCAGCTCGAGGTCATCCAACGCGCGGACCTCCGGCAGCAGCATGGTCAGGCCGGACACCGCGGCGTCGACGTCGCCCAGCTGCGCGTGGGTCACCGAGGCGGTGATCGACGCGTGCAGCCGGATCCGCTGATCACCGGTGAGGGTGCTCAGGGCGATCGCCTGCGTCGCCCACTCGATGGCCGACCGGGCTTGCCCGGTGGCCATGGACCCCTGAGCCAGGGCCGCCAGGAGGGAAGCTCGCAGGTGATCATCGGCCTGCAGGGGCAGGACGTCGAGCGCGAGCTGATAGGCCTCGAGTGACGCGTGCATGTCCCCGGTCGCCCACAGCACCTGGCCGCGCCGGTGCGCGACGACCGCTCGGTCGAGATCGGTGACCGCCAGCAGGTCGGCGTTCTGCAGTCGCATGAGGGCGTCGTCCGGTCGACCGCACCACCGGTAGGCCGTGGCCGCTTCGCACAGCACCGTGAGCTGCCGCACCCCGCTGACCTGCTCGGCATCCGACACCAGACTCCAGAGCCGCTCGACGCCCGCGTAGCAGGCGCGGGCATCCTCGTGGGCCCAGATCGCACTGGCGTGCCGAGCGGCCCGCAGCGCGTACCGCAGAGCTTCCTCGCGTCGTCCGCTCTCCAGCAGGTGGTGAGCCAACTGGGCCGCCCGGTGCGGCTGGTCGGCCGCCGGACTCGACAGCCAGAAGTCCGCCGCGGCCCGGTGCGCCACCACCCGCTCGCTCGGCAGGGTGTCGGCCACCACCACCTCACGAAGCAGAGCATGGCGAAACGCCACGGCCTCGCCGTCGACACTGAGCAGCCCTCGACGCACCAGGTCACGGGAAGCCAGACCGAGTCGATCCGCCGACCCGCCGGTCGCCTGGACCAACAGCTCGGGCTGATCGCACGCACCGACCACGGTGAGCAGCACGAGCAGTGCGCGCTGATCGTCGGTGATCTCGTCGATGGAGCCGAGCAGGACATCCCGCAACCGGGGCGGCACATCGTCGGCATCGTGGCGCGCCAGGTGCAACGCGAAGAACGGGATGCCCTGAGCCAGCTCCGTGATCCGGGCCACCTGCTGGTCCGACAGCGGATCCGGCCCGGACAGCATGAGCTCGCGCACGGCGGCTGCGGACAGCGGGCCGAGCTCGACGCCGCTGACGTTGGGCAGGCGGTTGAGCTCGGCCAGAGCCGCACGGTCGGGTGATCGCGTCCGAGCTCCCTCGGGCCTCACGGTGAGAACCAGCAGCACCCGACCGTGATGCAGCCGGCGGGCCGTGAACGCCAGCAGATCCATGCTCGCTCGGTCCACCCAGTGCACGTCTTCGACGATCACCATCGTCGGGCGCTGTCCGCTCAAGGTGTCGAGCAGATCGACCACCGCGGCGAACAGCCTGGTCGCTGCCAGGCCGGAATCCGAGGTGGTCTCGGGTTCCTCCATCCGCAGCGGACCCAGGGCCCGCCAGGTCGCCGCCGAGGCGAGATCCGGCAGCTCAGGAGTCTCGTGGACGAGGTGGGAGAGGATCTCGGTGACCGGGCCGTACGGCAGCCGACCTCCACTGGCCGGGGAACAGACACCGGACGCCACCACGAACCCGTCGGCGCGGGCGCGGGCGGCCAGCTCCCGGACCAACCGGGTCTTGCCGATGCCGGCTTCGCCGGTGACGATCACGGCCTGCGGCGTACCGCGGGCCGCTGTCGCGAGTGTGAGGAGGACCGCTGACAGCTCCCGGTCACGACCGACCAGCGGCCCCCGAGGGGGTGTCGACCGCAGGCCAGCCATCCCTCAGCATGGCACGCAGCCGCCGACGACACGACCCGAATGGTGTCGTCGGCGGCTGTTGTGGCACCGCGATGGCTCAGGCCTCCGCGTAGACCATGATCAGGTCGGACACCGTGACCGAGCCGGTCTCGTCGTTCGGCACGAACACCCGGAGGGTGTTGCCCCGCGCGGTCAGCAGACCGTGATCGAAGATCTCGTCGAACTGCCGACTGACCGTCGTGTCGATGGTCTGGTCGACGATCTCGGTGTCGTTCAGCTCCATCACCACGTGGACGCCGGCATCGCTGCCGGGGTTGACCCGGTAGGACAGGTACGGCCGAGCGTGGGTGCTGGTGGTGGTGGACAGCCCGGGCGCATCGAAGTCGATCTCGAAGTCGCGATCGCCCGATGACGTCGGCAGGACGGTGCTGCTGTCCTGGAGACTGCGGTGGTTGGTGGTCATTTCTCCCCTTGTGGTGGTGCCGCCGGCCCCTCCGGCGACTGAGTCAACGGTCGCAAGAGCGACTCGGGAAGTCCTGAGGAGAACGACGTAGCTGGCATGGGTGCCGCACTTAGAGGCGCTGGCGGACAGGTCGAGCGCCGCCTGTCCAGGGTGTTGACATTGGTCCGCGACCCGTAGTTGACTGCCGATCACCTCACCGACATTCAGTGATGCCGGCCGCCTTCACCCCTCCGGCCCATCGATGCGAGCGTCGATCCCCAGCGAACACAGGAGTTCCGATGACTGGCCCGATCCGTCGCCGTACGATCCTGGCCGCCGGCGCGGCCACGGCCGGTCTCTCCCTCCCGGGCGTCGCCGCCTTCGCCGGCGGTCATCGCTCCGGCACCGTCCGTTTCACCCTCGACGCCGAGGTGCTGGACGGCGGCGAGCAGGTCACCTCGATCACCCTGGACGCCTCGCGGCTCGGGGCGATCGATCCGGCCAGCGTGACGAACGGCACCTTCACCGTGCACGCGAAAGCCACCAGCCCCATCCACGTCGTCGCCCCCGATGTGATCTTCAGCGAGTACGACCTCGATCGCGCGGTGACCAGGGCGCGGGTCAACCGTCGCGGCGACATCGTCCTCGACCTGGACTACGCCGAGGGCAAGGTCGGCGGCGGCACGCTCGGCTACATCGTGAGCAGGGGACGCAACGTTCGGCTGGATCTCGTCTACACGGTCACCCAGAACGCTCCGCTCTCGGTACGTGGACGCGGTCCGGTCACCATCAAGCGTTTCGTCCAGGGCGAGCTGTCGAGCCCGGAGGTGGACGCGTTCACGTACGGGGTCTCGCGCTCGGAGATGAAGTACCGGCTCTACTCCCCCACCGGCGGCCGCTCGCGCTCGGCCGGTCGGGGCAAGCGTCCCCTCATCGTCTGGCTGCACGGGGGCGGCGAGGGCGCGTCCCTGCCCGACAACTACTACGACAACGAGACCACGCTGCGGGCCAACCGCGGTGCCCTCGGCTTCGCTACCCCCGAGGCCCAGGAGATCTTCTCCGGCGCCTACGTGGTGGCTCCGCAGAGCACGTCGTACTGGATCGAGGACGGACCGCGCTTCGCCCCGCTGATCAAGGAGATCATCGAGGAGGTGGCCCGCAAGCACCCCATCGACCGTGACCGGATCCACGTCGTCGGATGCAGCAACGGCGGCTACATGACCATGAAGATGACCTCGGTCTACCGCCATCTGTTCGCCTCGGCCGTCCCGATCTGCGGCGTGGTGGAATCTCTGGTGCCCGGCGGCCCCCGGCTGCTCACCGACGCCGAGCTGACCAAGATCAGCACCCCGACCTGGCTGGTCACGTCGAAGGACGACGCGACCGTGCCGCCGGAGCCCAACACCATCCACGCCCACGACCTCATCCCGGACTCCTTGTTGACGCTCTACGACAACGTCACCTGGAACGGCCATCAGTTCGCCGGTCACTGGTCGTGGATCTACGTCGCCCGCAACGATCCCCGCATCCGGCGCACCCGGATCTGGCAGTGGATGGCCGGTCAGCGGAACTGAGGCCGACGAGGACGGCAGGCGGGGCCAGGCTCAGATGGCGACGTTCGCGTTCAGCGGATTGTTGTCGGCCAGCTCGGTGGTGGACTCGAGCAGCTGCGCCACGAGCGCGAGGGTCTGGGCGTCCTGGTCGGTCATCCGGCGACCGAACGGTCCGCGGGCCCGCGCCACCCCGGCCCCC
>DATDAP010000044.1:0-6047 GCA_036525335.1 Microlunatus sp.
TGCGCCAAGCTCAGCATCGGCATCTGGGGGCTGGCGATGCTGTGGGCGTACCGGCGGGAACCGAAGAAGGCCGCGCTGCTGTGCCTGGGCACGATCATCCCGATGGGGTTCGCGTACGTGGTGTGGCAGCCGAACGCCTTCTTCCAGGTGCTGCGCAACGGCTCGTACGTGTCCGTCGGCTCCTGGGCCAACCCGATCTTCCTGCTCCTCGACCTGTTCCTGGAGGACTGGGTCGCCAAGATCATCGTCGGGGTGATCTCGTACGGCGGTCTGGTGGTGATCGCCTGGATGCTGTCGAAGGTGGTGCCCTGGACGTCGGCGCCGGGGCTGCCGCGCGGGGCCGACCCGCGGCTCGACCCGCTGACCGTGGCCCTGCGCACCTCGCTGATCCTGTCGGTGGCCTGGCTGGTCACCGCCATGTACACGCTGTCCTGGTACGACCTGATCGCCTGGCTGCCGCTGGCCGTGCTGGCCGCGAGCAAGCTCGACCGGATGATGCTGATGCGGATCACGCTGCTGTCGTTGTCCTACGTCCCGGGCCGGGTCGTCGAGATGAGCCTGCCTCTGGACGTCGTCTCGGGGGTGTTCCGGTACGGGATCTCGCCGCTGGTGCAGGTTGCGGTGCTGGTGGCCATCGTGCTGTGGTGGCGCAAGCCGGACCGCGAGGAGCTCTTCCCCTTCGGGCCGCCCCAGGCGCTCCGCGAGCTCCAACCGGTAGGGACCCGGCACCGCCTCTGAGCTGTCTGCCGGCTCCGCGTCCATCCACCTTCTCGCTCGGGATGCTGCTTCCTGCTCTGGTTGGAGCTGGTGCGAGAGGCACGAACCCGAGCGAGGAGGTGCGGGCAACCGGGAGGTGCAGGTCAGGCGGAGTCGGCCAGGTAGTCGGCGATCTCGGTGAGCAGTCGCTCCTGGACGGCCTTGTCCGCGAACGAGGCGCGGACAGCGGCCTTGGCCAGGTTGCCGACGCCGATGTCGTCCAGGCCGAGCAGCCGGGCCGCCACCCCGTACTCCTCGTTCAACGTGGTCGCGAACATCGGCGGGTCGTCGCTGTTGATCGTCACCCAGACACCCGCCTCGACCATGGCGATGATCGGGTGCGTGGTCAGGTCGGTCACCGCTCCGGTGGCCAGGTTGGAGGTCGGGCAGACCTCGACCGGGATCTCGTGTCTGGTCAGGTGCGCGAGCAGCTGGGGATCCTGGACCGCGGACGTACCGTGACCGATCCGCTCGGCGCCGAGGTCGCGCAGGGCGTCCCAGATGGTCTCCGGGCCGGTCGTCTCGCCGGCGTGCGGGACGCTGTGCAGTCCCGCAGCGCGGGCCGCGTCGAAGTACGGCTTGAACTGGGGTCGCGGTACGCCGATCTCGGGTCCGCCCAGCCCGAAGCCCACCAAGCTCGACGGACCGTGATCGAGAGCGATCCGCAGCGTGCCGTCGGCGCCCTCCAGACCCAGCTCGCCGGGGATGTCGAAGATCCAGCGCAGCACGATGCCGAGGTCGCGTTCCGCGGCCACGCGCGCGTCTTCGATGGCCTCCACGAACTCCTCGGGAGCGATGCCGCGAACGACCGAGGTGTACGGGGTCAGGGTCAGCTCGGCATACCGGATGTTCTGAGCCGCCATCTCCGCCGCTACCTCGTACGTCAGCAGCCTGACGTCCTCACCGGTCTTGATCAGATCCACGACGGACAGGTAGATCTGGATGAAGTGGGCGAAGTCGCGGAAGCGGAAGTAGTCGGCCAGTCGCTCCGGATCGGCCGGCACGATCCCCGGGTGACGCTCGGCGAGGCGGGCCACGATCGACGGCGAGGCCGACCCGACGTGGTGCACATGCAGCTCGGCCTTGGGCAGCCCGGCGATGAAGCCCCGGCCGGGATCGGTCAGCGCGGCCGGGACGGGGTCGGACCTCATGGGCCCAGTCTGGCAACCCCCGACCACGCCTTTTGTGCCGCTATCCACGTCAGGTGAGGTTCTTGCTCCTAAAGGTGCGGTGCAGGCAGCGGGAAGCGGGCCGCTGACGCCTCGCGCTGGGCCAGTCGACGCAGCGCCAGCAGCACCGGTTCGACCAGGACCGTGCCCAGTACCACGTACCGAACGGCAGCTCCCGGGGTCTCCATCGGCAACCCCTCGATCTCGGCCCGGGCGACCTCCATCATCGCCGCCGCGTACGTGTCCATCCGGGCCGGATCCACCTCGAAGCCGGCGTCGTCGAGCGCGGACAGCGCGACGGCCAGACCGGCCAGCGCGTCGTCGACCCGGGTTCCGTCGTCCGTGCCGACCGCATCGACGCACGCCTTCCAGGCCCATCGTCGCAGCAGGGCGATCGCCGGAGCGAGGTCGACCTCATCGGGCAGGTCGGGTGCGACCGCCCGATGGGCCGTACCGAGCAGGTCGAGCGTCGAACCGGTCGGGTCGTCGATGTGTCCGAGGACGTTCTTGGTGGCGGCCAAGGAGAGCCCCCCGACGCCGACCAGGGCGCGAACGAGCCGCAGTCGCTGGACGTGCGCATCGTCGTACTGGGCCTGGTTCGGCGAGGTGCGCACGCCCTCGGGGACCAGCCCTTCGCGCAGATAGAACTTGATCGTCGCGACCGGGACGCCACTGACCCGCGACAGCTCCGAGATGCGCATCGTCCCCCTCTTCGGTTGAACCACTTGACAACGGAGAGTATCACTATCCAATATGGTGAGCAGAAAGCAGCACTATCCAAAAGGAGTGACCATGGCAGCGATCGAGACCGGCCGGATGACCCACGACCACGAGGGCGAGCTGGTGGTGTTCCTGATCGGCATGCGGATCAACCGGTGGTGGCGACCTGACCTGTGGCTGCCGGTGTTCAACGCGATGCCGCCGATGCTGACCGAGCTGTCGAAGGATCCTGCCTCGGGGATGCTCGGCTACCGACTCACCCTGGGGGAGGGCGGGCCGCTGTTGATCATGTACTGGGACAGTCATGAGTTGCTCTACGCGTACGCCTCCCGGCCCGACGCCGCGCATCGGCCGGCGTGGACTCGCTTCAACCAGCGGGCCCGCAAGGCCCCGGGGGCGGTGGGCATCTGGCACGAGACGTTCCAGGTGGCCGTGGCCGAGTCCATCTACGCCGGGATGCCGGTGAGCGGGCTGGCCCAGGCCACGGCCGCGATTCCGGTGGGTCGTCGGGGAGAGCGGGCGAAGGAGCGGTATCAGGCGGGCGGCACGGGAGTGGCGGCATGATCCGTGACAACCGTGCGGCTCAACGACGCTACGGCCGCTCGGCACGCCGTGTTCCTGCCCGTTGACCCCGGCTTTGTCACGGCGGTTCGGGGGCACCGGTGAGCTCGCGGCTGATCCGCCAGAGGCGCTCCCGAACGGCCGGGTCGTACGCGTCGGCCACATGCGCCCGGGCCTCCTCCAGCTGGTCGTAGAACCGCCCGGTGACCATGGTCAGGGCCGGGTCCGTGATCATCCGGGTGGTGGCCTCGACGCCGGACTCGACGCTGTGCACCGGCGGAATCCCCTTGTCGAGCACCATCTTCGTCGGCATGTAGGTGCCCGGGTGCAGGCTGTTGACGGTCACCCGGTCGAGGCGTTCGGCCAACGTGAAACCCCAGGTGATCATGGCCAGCTTGGACTGGTTGTAGGGCAGCCACCAGTCGTCGAGATGATCTTCCAACGCAAGATCATCGAACTGGATCGGCGCCTGACCGAGGGAGGCGACGTTGACGATCCGACCGCCAACGGTGCTGATCATGGGAAGCAGCCGGTGGGTCAGGTCGAACGCGGCCAGGTAGTTGACGGCGAAGCAGAGCTCGTTCCCGTCCACGGTCAGCGGTCGTCGGGGACCCGTCTGGTCGCCGGGACCGACGCCGGCGTTGTTGACCAGCACGTCGACTCGGTCGGTAACCTCGGCGATCTGCTGGGGAAGCGTGCGTACCGCGGCGAGGCTGGAGAGGTCGGCCCGGACGGTCGCGGGGTCGGCGCCCCCGGTCGCAGCCACCTGATCGCGAAGGGCCGCCAGAGCCTCCGGGCGTCGCCCATGCAAGATCAGCCGGTGACCGTCCGCGGCGAGGGCCAGGGCCACCTCCCGGCCGAGTCCGTCGGTGGCACCGGTGATGACGATGGTCTTCCCAGGCATGGCATGACCGTACGCCGACACTGTCGGTGCCGGCTGGCAGGCTGCTGCGATGACGCGTACCCAGTACTACACCGCCACCAGCATCGACGGGTTCATCGCGGACGCCGACAACTCGCTGGGCTGGCTGTTCACGCTCCGCCAGACAGAGGCGTCGAAGCAGGAGTATCCGGACTTCATGGCCGAGGTCGGAGCGCTCGCGATGGGCTCCACCACGTACGAGTGGATCCTCGACCACGAGGGCTTGCGGGAGAAGCCGGGCAGCTGGCCGTACGAGCAGCCGACCTGGGTGTTCAGCAGTCGCGAGCTGCCGTCGGTGCCGGGGGCCGACATCCGATTCGTGCGCGGCGACGTGGCGCCGGTGCACGCTCAGATGGTCGAAGCCGCTGGAGGCCGGAACGTCTGGGTGGTCGGCGGCGGCGACCTGGTCGGTCAGTTCACCGACGTGAGTCTGCTCGACGACATCATCCTCGGCGTCGGCTCGGTCTTCCTGGGCGGCGGGGCACCGGTGCTGCCGCGCCGCATCACGCCGCCGCGGCTGCGCCTGGTCAGCGCAACGGCGCACGGCGAGGACTTCGCGACCCTGCGCTACGAGCTCCTGCGCGAGTCGACGAGCTGAGTCAGCGGGCCGCGACGGTGTAGCCGGCCTCGTCGACAGCCCGCTCGATGTCGCTGAACGGGACGTCGGCGTCGCCGACCACGGTGAGTGCGCCGCTGGTCAGGTCGACCGCGACGTCGGTGACGCCCGGCAGGCCGGCCACCTCCGTGGTGACGGCCTGCACGCAGTGGGCGCAGGTCATCCCGGCGACGACGTACTCGGTGGTGGTGCTCATGGATCTGCCTTCTGGTTCGGGTGCTTCGGGTGGTGTATCAGGACCGCACGAGTCGGGCGATGGCCTGCGAGGCCTCGTGCAGCTTGGCCTCGGCTTCGTCCCCGCCCTCTTCGGCCGCCCGGACCACACAGTGCTGGAGATGCTCGTCCAGCAGCCCCAGGGCCACCGAGCGCAGGGCGCTGGTCATGGCCGAGACCTGCGTGAGGATGTCGATGCAGTACTTCTCCTCCTCGACCATCCGCTGCAGCCCGCGGGCCTGACCCTCGATCCGTCGGAGGCGCTTGAGGTAGGCCTCCTTCTGGCCGATGTAGCCATGAGGCGCGTGTTCGTCGTGACCCTCCGCGGGGAGAGTGTGGTCGACGGGCGACATCGGCTGGCTCATCAGGCTCCTCAGAGGTCGGCCGCAAGGGTCGGTTCAGATACCCCCCTAGAGTATGCGGGTGACGGTGTTCGCCCAAGTCCGGGCGGTAAACCGCAGGAGAACGGCGGGTGTCGGACGGAGATGCTCGGGAGCGCGCGGCTGTGCACAACTGCTGTGGACTCCCACGAACCGGACCCTTTGTCAAGGGCGCCGACGATCGGCAGACAGGCCACCAAAGAAGTTTCGCAGCAATCTTCGTCCACGGCTGAGTTCGGGCGAATCACCTGGTCAGGGCCAGTTTTCAGGGGAAGTCACCGGGTTGTCCCCAGGTTGTACCCAGGGAGTGCACAACGCCGTCGCGTGTCCTCCACACGACGTCTCCGGTTATCAACATGCCCTGTGGATAACTTGTTCATCTTGGGTGGCGGTGCCGTGCGATGGGGCGTACGTTGACCCAGGCTGTCACCGCGTGGGGCGCCGAGGAGCCACTGATCGGGAACTGTGGGTGGCGGCACCTACCGTACGAACATGCATGCTATTGGTCCCGGTCGTGGGCCCGACGAAGGGAGACGTGGCGTGAGTCTGGCCGAGGTGATCCCGCAGTACGGAGACGACTCGACCCGGGGCCTTGACCGCACCCCGCCACAGGACATGACGGCCGAGCAGTGCGTGCTCGGCGCGATGATGCTGTCCAAGGACGCCATCGCCGATGTCATCGAAGCCCTGCGTGGCACCGACTTCTACCG
>DATDAP010000045.1:0-7846 GCA_036525335.1 Microlunatus sp.
CGTGCCGGACCTGATGAGCGCCTACCAGCAGGGCGCCATCGACCTGGACCAGGTCCAGGCCGTGCAGAGCGCCATGATCACCCACTGCGAGCTGATGGGTGACCGGGTGGCCATCCTGGACGCGCCCCCCGGGATGAACGCCCAGCAGATCAAGGAGTGGCGGGTCGACAAAGCCCGCTACGACTCGATGTACGCAGCGCTCTACTGGCCCTGGGTGCAGACCATGAGCCCGGCCACCGGACAGCTGTCCTTCATGCCTCCATCCGGCCACATCGCTGGGATCTGGGGGCGCAACGACGCCACGCGCGGCGTGCACAAGGCGCCGGCCAACGAGATCGTCCGAGGCGCCATCGACCTCGAGATCAACATCACCCGCAACGAGCACGACCTGCTCAATCCCGAGGGGATCAACGTCATCCGGGCGTTCCCCGGTCGAGGCATCCGGGTCTGGGGAGCTCGTACGCTCTCCTCCGATCCGGCCTGGCGCTACCTCAACATCCGCCGGCTGTTCAACTACCTCGAGAAGTCGATCTTGAACGGCACCAACTGGGTGGTCTTCGAGCCGAACGACCGGGCTCTGTGGGCCAAGATCCGTCGCACCATCGCCGCCTTCCTGGTGATGGAATGGCGGGCCGGCGCCCTCTTCGGCTCGACTCCCGGCGAAGCCTTCTACGTCAAGTGCGACGACGAGACCAATCCGGCCGAGGGCATCGACGCCGGTCAGGTGGTCTGCGAGATCGGTGTCGCGCCGGTGAAGCCGGCCGAGTTCGTGATCTTCCGCCTGGCCCAGTTCTCCGGCGGCACCAGCCTGGTCAGTGAGTAGTCCCTCCACCTCATCTTGAACACAGAAAGGAAATCAGATGCCACTTCCCGATGGCGACAGTTCAGTCGGCCACTCGTTCGGGCTGGAGTTCGACGGGGTGATGATCAAGAGCATCACCGAGATCAGCGGCCTGAAGATCGAGCAGGACGTCGTCGAGTTCAAGGAGAACGGACCGGACGGCAAGTATCAGCTCCGCCGGCTCCCGGGCCGCCCCAAGGCGCCCGACATCACGCTGACCCGCGGTCTGACCGGGGACAACAGCTTCGACAAGTGGATCGAGAGCAGCCGTTTCGGCAAGATGTCGGACTCCCGCAAGGGCGGCTCGGTCATCGTCTTCGACTACGAGGGAACCGAGGTCAAACGATACAAGCTGACCAACGCTTGGCCGAAGAGCCTGGAGGTCGGCACCCTCAAGGCCGGCGACACCTCCTACCTGTCGGAGAAGCTGACCCTGACCTGCGAGTCGATCGAAGTCCAGGGCGGCTGACCGTGCGACGCGGGACGTTGATCATTCCGGAGCCGAGCACCTCAGCGGACGCATCGCCGGCGGGTCCGGGCGAGGGGCAGCCCCGTCGGGAGACGTTGGTCACGGAGTTCAGCTTCCTGCTGCCGCGGGGTTACGTCGATCGATCCGGCACCGTTCATCGGGACGGCGTGATGCGGCTGGCGACGGCCCGCGACGAGCTGGTTCCGCTGCGCGACGACCGGGTGCGCGAGAACCCGGCCTATCTCACGGTGGTCCTCTTGTCGCGGGTGATCGAGCGGATCGGCACCATCGACGACATCCATCCCGGCATCGTCGAGGACCTGTTCGCCACCGATCTGGCGTTCCTGCAGGACCTCTATCGCCGGGTGAACACCGAGGGACACACGCGGGCCACCGTGACCTGCCCCTCGTGCGAGCACCACTTCGCGGTCGACGTCTCTGGGGGGCGCCTGGGGGAATCCTGACGTACGCGACCGACCGGCTCTATTCGGAGATCGCGTACGTCGCCTACTACCTGCACTGGTCCCGCGAGGAGATCCTCGACCTCGAGCACGCGGAGCGTCAGCGATTCGTTCGCGAGATCGGTGCCCTCAACTCCCGCATCTCAGGCGACTGAGCAGCGGGAATCGATCTGTCCGGAGGAGTGTCGACCATGCGGTGGCCTTGGGAGCGGGTGCCCTGGGGGCGGGGTCGCGGAGCCGGCGCGTCGGACTCGGCTGCGGGGGATTCCGACAGTCCGCCGCCTGGCTCCGCGGATCCTCCGAGCGCAGCTTTCCAGCCTGCTCCGGTCGGGGTGCCGGCCGCCTGGACGCGCCTGCCTCCTCTGCAGCGCAGCGTCTCGGACACGACCGCGGTCGCGCCCCCGGCCGCCTTCCGTTCCTCGCTGATCACCCACCAGAACCCGAGCTTCTTGGCTCCCTTGGGGCACCTGGTCGATCCGAACGGTCCGGGCGGCTTGGTCGGTGGGCTCGCCTCGTCGGTCGGCGGCCCGATCCCGTACGAGGGTGTGGACGAGCTGCGCGTTCCCGACCGGCCCGCGCCCGCACCCGCCGTGCAGCGCCGGATCGCCACGCTCCGGCCTGACCCACCGGTCGTGCCTGATCCACCGGTCATGCAGCGCCACGATGCCGTCGCGACCGACAGCACCGGGCCCGCCACCATCGCTCCCGACACGATCGACGTCGGCAGCGTCGGCGCCAACGCCGACGGTACCGACGAAACGCTCCCGGGGCGCAGCGAGGGGGCGGCCGGCGAGACCGCTCCCCCGGCACCCCTGGTCGTTGCTCGCCTGACGGATTCCCCCCGGCCCGGGCCGTCGAGTCGACAGGAGCCCGCCAGCTCCAGCACAGCGGCGACCGGGGCGAGTCAGGCGGCGACCCTCGGCACTGGCGAGCCTGCGATCGATCCGGCCAGAGCGCCGTCCTCAGCCCCAGACACAGCGGTCCCGACGTCGGCCCCGGCCCCGGACACGGTGGTTCCGACGTCGGCAACGGGTCCCTCGATGACCCCGTTGACCGTTCCGGTCCAACGATCTGCCGCGGCTGCGTCATCGAGCCGCGGTCCGACTCCCTCGACCCGACAGGTCGGCGACGTCACCCCGACGGCCACGCTCCGGCCGGTTTCCACGGCACCCGCGACCGAGGCTGTACCACCCCCGGCCCAAGCCGCGGCGGCCGGGCCCGCACCCTCCCCCCCGCGGGAAGCCGTGGCCGCGGCCGAGCCCGAGGCAGCGCTGAGCGCACCGATCCCGGCGCCGGTAGCAGCCCTGGTGGTGGCGCGGTCAGCGCTCGACCCGGCAGACCCGGCAGACCCGGCAGACCCGGCAGACCCGGCAGACCCGGCAGACCAGCATCTCCACCAACCGCCCCGGGACGATCGCCCAGCAACAGGACCCGACCCCGAACCGGCCACGGGAGAGCCGCCGGCCACCGAGGTCACGCAGACCGGGCTGCTGGCGAGCCACCCACTCATCGCGGAGTCGTCGCCGCTCGAACTGCCTGGGCCGCCGTCGACCGATACACCGGCCGGCGACATCGCGCCACTGGCGATGCCCAGCGGTACGAATCCTTCTCGGGGGTCCGAACCGATGATGCAACGCCAGTTCGCGGACCCGACGACAACGGACCCGCGACCCAGAGCGGCGCCGGCATCGTCGCCGTCGTCGGTACCGACGTCGGGGGCGTCCGGGTCGGGGGCAGTTCCTGACCTCGCGACGGAGCCGGCTGGTTCCGCACCGCGAGTCCTCGACGACCCCCGCTACCCACCTCTGATCGCTCGGTCGGTGCAACGCCGAGCCGTCGACGCCGAGGCGGGCCGACCGGGTGCACCGGTCAAGGCCCTGTCGCGGACCGACCCGGATCCCTCCTCTTCCTCACCCCAGGCACCGCTCAGTGGCTTCACAGCCGCGATCTCGGCACTGCAGAGCCCCCCATCCGGTCCGGCGCTCGGCGGGGGTGTCCCAGAGCCGCCTGACCACCCCACCGGGGCCGGTCAGGCCTCCGTGCTCGTCGTGGCCCGACGCCTCCCGCCGGATGAGACCGGTCAGTTGCCCACGCCGCAGGCGCGCCTGCAACGCGCCATCCCCACGGGTCAGCCCACGCCCCCGCACGGCATGGGCCAACGCAGCCTGATCGCTGGCAGGTCACCCGTCCCCTCACCGGCGAGGACGGTCAGCAGCGCGTCGACCACGACGGCACCCGCGGTGCAGCGGCTTCGCTACGAGGACGTGGCCAGCCCCAGCGAGAGTCGGCTCAGCTTCGATCAGCCGGGCGGCGCGGGCGAGGTGGAGATCGACGCCGGCGAACCCGACGTCGCCGCGACGGCGGTGTCCGCAGCCCCCTCGTCCGCCGCCTGGTCTCCGAGACCGCCCGCGACGTCCCTCGGAGGTGGTGGCTGGTCCGTGTCCGCCGGCGTCGGCACCTCGGGGTCATCCCGCTCCGGCGATCCCCCGGCCGTCGTGCAGCGCACCGCAGCCGGTACGACGGTGCAGCGCACCGCCATCGGTGCGAGTCATCCAGCCGCCGACACGGCGACCTACCCACGCATCGGCGAGCCTCCGGCCGCCCTTGTCGGGTACCCGGGAGCGAGCTCGCCGGCCGTGCCCAGCTCCGACCCGCCGCCGATGATCCAACGGCGGTTCGACTCGTCGACACCGAGCACGCCCGTCACGCCACCTCCGTCCGCCGACCCGCCGTCCATGGCCGTCTCGGGCCGGAGCGTCGGACTGGCCGAGATGTTCGCGATGGCCGCCGCGCAGTCCTCGGCCGGGGACGCCACCGTCCAGCGCAGCCCCGAGACGGAGGTCCAGCTCACGTCCCTTGACTCCGGCCCTTCCGAGTCGGCCCCGGCGGGATCGGCGGCGCCGCCGCCACCGGCGAGCCCGGCCCGCCCGCCGAGCGGCGCCGAGCTCGAGGAGATGGCTCGCCGCCTCTACGAACCGTTGTCCGCCCGCCTCCGCGCTGAGCTGTGGCAGGACCGGGAACGCTCCGGCCTACTGACCGATCTCCGACCCTGATCTCGAACGAGGAGCACACCATGGCCGCCGCCAAAGGCATCACCGACCCGAAGGACTCGACCACCGACCCTGCCGTCAGCGTGTGCTTCACCGTCACCGTGGACGGGGAGAACCTCGGCTACTTCAGCAGCTGCGAAGGCCTCGGCGCCGAGGTGGTGATGGAGCAGCGCGAAGAGGGCGGCAACAACAGCTTCATCTGGCAGCTGCCCAGCCGGATCAAGTACACCAACGTGAAGCTGTCCCGAGCCGTCGGCAAGGACAGCTACAAGATCACGCAGTGGCTGATCGGGTTCGCCACCGAAGTGACTCGCAAGACCGCCTGCATCACCGCGATGACCGGGGATCGCCAGGTCGTGGCGAGCTGGAATCTCGACGGAGTGATGCCGGTGCGTTGGTCGGGGCCCAGCCTCAACCTGGACTCACCCAAGGTCGCCATGGAGACACTGGAACTGGCCCACCACGGGTTCCTTCCCGAAGGGGCTTCGCTGTGACCGTCGCCGTCGCTTTCGCCGGCAGCTCCGGCCCGGTCGGGGTCCCCGGCGACGCCGGGTCCGGCGGCAAGGCTGTCGTCGGGCGGCCGACCATGGACAAGGCGAAGCTGACGGTCTACACCCCCGCTGCGACGACCGATGGCTACAAGCCCGGCGCGATCAAAGACACCATCGGCTTCCAGTTCAATCCGAAGGAAGTCACGATCGCGAAGTCGGCCAAGTGGAACTGGCAGCCGAACAAGGCCTCCAAGAGCGCACCACCGGTGGAGTTCACCGGAGCCGACCCCTGCAAGCTGACCGTCGAGATGTTCTTCGACGCCACCGGCGCCAAGAACGGCTCGGTGCTGGAGATCGTGGAGAAGCTGTTCGGCTGCTGCGTACCCACCGAGAAGACTGCCGGGCAGAAGAAGCCCACCCCACCGCTCGTGGTGCTGCAGTGGGGCGGCATCTCGACGTTCCCGGCGGTGATCACCTCCGTCAGCGCCAAGTACACGCTCTTCCGCTCTGACGGAACGCCCATCCGGGCCACCTGCAGCGTGTCGATGGAGGAGATGCCCGGCTCGCCGCCCCGGCAGAACCCGACGTCGGGCAGCGACAGCATCCGTCGGGTCCACCGAACGATCATCGGTGACAACCTCGCCTCCATCGCGTACGCGGAGTACGGCGACCCGGCACACTGGCGCCCGCTGGCCGCATACAACGGCGTCGACGACCCGCTGCGACTGCCCACCGGGCGGACCATCCTGCTGCCCTCCCTGGAGGAGATGGGGGTGACCGGATGACAGGCAGCATGTGCCTGGTGGAGATCGACGGATCACCGATGCCGGCCGATCTCGAGCCGCTGCTGGTCTCCGCGCTCGTGGAGGACAGCCAGCGACTCCCCGACATGTTCTCCCTGCGGTTTCGCGATCCCGAGCGGATCGTGCTGGCCAAGAGCAACGCCAAGGTCGGCGGAAAGATCACGATCAAGGTCAACATGGCGGCAGCCTCGAGCTCGAAGTCCCTGATCGAGGCGGAGATCACCGCGCTCGAGCTGGAGTTCGACACCAGCGGGACCTTCACCGTCATCCGCGGCTACGATCCCGCGCATCGCCTGTTCCGGGACCGGCGGACCGTCAGCTACATCCAGATGACTGCCTCGGACATCGCCACCCAGGTGGCGAAGCGGGCAAGCCTCAAGGTGGGACAGGTGGACAGCACCAGCACCGTCTTCCCCGTGGTCAGCCAGGCCGGGCAGACCGACTGGGAGATCTTGACCCAGTTGGCGCGAGACACCGGCTCGGATCTGACGGTCCGCAACGGCGCCTTCTCATTCGTCGCCGCGGCCGCCACCGGCTCCCCCACCGCGCTGAAGTTCGGCGCCGAGCTGATTCGCTTCCGCTCGGTGCTCACCTCCGCTCAGCAGGTCGGTCAGGTGGACGTGCGCGGCTGGGACATCGCGGAGAAGAAGGCGCTGGTCGGCTCGGCGCCCGCGAAGGCGTCGACCATAGACCTCCCAACCGTGAAGCCGACCGACATGGCCGAGGCCTTCGGCAATCCGACGTACGTCTCGACCGACGTGCCCTACCGCACGCAGAACGAGGTCGACCAGGCCGCCAAGGCGTTGGCGGACGAGAAGGCCTCGGCGTTCGCCGAGTTCGAGGGGGTCGCCCGCGGCAACCCCGATCTCAAGGCGGGCGGCAAGGTCTCGCTCGAGGGCCTCGGGGCACCCTTCGAAGGCCTCTACACGATCACCACCGCCCGGCACCGGTTCGACCCGACGACCGGCTACACCACGGCGATCGCGGTGACCGGCAAGCAGGATCGCAGTCTGCTCGGTCTGGCGTCCGGTGGCGCCAGATCGCGCCAGACCCCATCGGGTGTGGTGATCGCCGTGGTCACCGACGTCAACGATCCCGAGAAGCGGGGCCGGGTCAAGATCAAGTTCCCTTGGCTCTCCGACGACTACGTCAGTGACTGGGCCCGCGTCGTGTGCCAGGGAGCCGGTAAGGAACGGGGCTGGATCGCGCTGCCCGAGGTCGACGACGAGGTGCTGATCGGCTTCGAGCTGCAGGACTTCGACCGTCCGGTGGTGCTCGGTGGTCTGTACAACGGCGTGGACACGTTGCCCACCGGCCCGAACGATCTGATCGACAGCGGTTCGGGGGCGATCAACCGCCGGTCGCTGGTCTCCCGGATCGGTCACCGGATCGACCTCCTCGACCAGGACGGCAGCAAGGAGGGGGTTCGGCTCGCCACCAAGGACGACAAGCTCTCGATCTTCATCGACAAGACGAACACCACGATCACCGTGCAGGCCGACGGAACGGTGCTGATCGAGGGATCCAAGGGGATCACCCTGGACGCCAAGGACTCCGATCTCACCATGAAAGCCAAGTCGCTCAAGGTGAACGCCACCAACGGTGTGCAGATGGACGGCGGCACCGGCGCGGTGCAGATGAAGTCGAACGGGGCGGTGAGCGTCGAGGGCATGAGCGTCAGCGTGAAGGCCCAGACCACGGCCGAGCTCAAGGGCGGGGCGATGACCACCA
>DATDAP010000046.1:0-14414 GCA_036525335.1 Microlunatus sp.
GCCCGGGGGGTCGTGGAGTCCCACGCCGGCCGGATCGACGTGGCCAACATCGACGGTGGCTGCCGGTTCGCCGTCGAGCTCCCGGTGCCGGACCCCTTGCCCCGCGGCGACCCGGTGAGCGCGCCCGAGGCGACCACGTGAGAGTGCTGGTGACCGGCGCGGCGGGGTTCATCGGTCGTGTCGTGAGCGCCCGACTCCGGGCCGCCGGGGACGAGGTGGTGGTCTACGACCGCGTCCTCGAGCCGGCGGACGACATCACCGACCTGACCCGCGTCCGCGCCGCGGCCGACGGCTGCGACGCGGTGGTGCACCTCGCGGCGAAGGTGGGCCTCGGCGTCGGGATCGCCGACATCGACGACTACGCCCGTCACAACGACCTCGGCACCGCCGTGGTGCTGCGGGCCGGTGCAGAGGCGGGCATCCGTCGCCTGGTCTTCGCCTCGTCCATGGTGGTCTACGGCGAGGGTGCGTACGGCTGCCGCCGGCACGGCTCGGTCCGCCCGCCGGCCCGCGAGGCCGAGGACCTGGCCCGCGGGGACTTCGAGGTGCACTGCCCGCACTGCCGCGCCGACCTCGTGCCGGAGCTGATCCGCGAGGACGCGCTGTTGGATCCCCGCAATGCGTACGCGGCGACCAAAGTGCACGGCGAGCACCTCGCAGCGACCTGGGCGCGGGAGACCGGCGGAGTCGCGGTGGCGCTGAGATTCCACAACGTGTACGGACCGGGGCTGCCGCGCAACACCCCGTACGCCGGGGTGGCCGCCCTCTTCGCCTCACGATTGACGGCCGGCGAGGCGGCGAGGGTCTTCGAGGACGGCCGGCAGCGGCGCGACTTCGTCCACGTCGACGACGTCGCCCGTGCGGTGGCCGCCGCTCTCCGGGCTCCCCTGTCCCCCGGTCTGACGGCGCTGAACATCGGCTCCGGTCGGGTGACCACCATCGGCGAGGTCGCCGCCGCCCTGACCGATGCGGTCGGCGGGCCGCCGCCGGTGATCACCGGCGACTTCCGGCTCGGGGACGTCCGTCACGTGACCGCCGACTCCGCCGCGGCCCGCCGGGTTCTCAACTGGAGCGCCGAGATCGAGCTGCGGGACGGGGTACGCGATCTGATCCAGTGATCCGGCATGACGTCCTGCGTACCGGATGACCGTTCCTGGTTCGGCGGCGGCATCCGGTCGCGGCGCACGCGTACCCTGCCAGCCGTCCGTGACTCCCCGGCGACATCCGGCGGTGCGACGTCCGATGAGTTCCGAGAATTTCCACGGTCCACCAGGATGACCCGACCGAAAGGACCGCGATGCGCCCCGTCGTGCTGTACACCCTGCTCTCCCTTGACGGCGTCGCCGAGTCGCCCGACCAGTTCGTCTTCGACTGGGACGATCGCCTCGACGCCAACCTGGCCGACGTGATCGGCGAGCAGGATGCGGTCCTGCTCGGCCACCAGATGTACGACGAGTGGGCGGGGTACTGGCCGACGTCGGACGTCGAGCCATTCGCGGCGTTCATCAACGGCGTCCAGAAGTACGTGGTCACCTCGAGCGAGCCGCAGGGTGACTGGGGGCCGCGGACGCTGGTCACGGATGACCTCGAGAGCGTCGTCGCCGAGCTGAAGAACACCGACGGTGGCACCATCGGCATCCACGGCAGTATCCGGTTGGCCCAGTCGCTGCTGCGAGCCGGGCTGGTCGACGAGCTGCGACTGGTGATCGCCCCGGCCACCGTGGGGTCCGGCCGGCGACTGTTCGAGGCCGACGACCTCCGGCGGTGGGAGCTGATCAGCTCCGAGGGCTCACCGTCTGGCGAGCTGTTGCTGCACTACCGGCGGCATACGAGTTGAGGTCGAGCGGGTGGCGGCCTTGACGCCACCACCCACCCGACCCGTCATGGGTGTGCTCCGTGGAGCGGGAGCTCAGCTGAGCTCGACCGTCACGGGACCATCGAACAGGCCGCCGGCGCTGATCTGTGCCTGCTCGGCATCCACGCCCTTGGGCAGGTCGAAGGCGAAGGTCCCCTTCGACGTGTTGCCCGGGTTGATCTCTTCCAGCAGCGGGTTGCTGTCCGAGACGTAGATCGACGCCATCTCGTCAACGGAGAACTCGCGGCCCTTGTCATCAGTCAGCTTGACGTCACCGCTGGAGAAGTAGTCCGCCCGGTCGCCGTTGTTCTTGACCTTGACGTCTACCAGCACGAAGTGACCCTGAGCCTTCTCGTTGACGTACTCGTTGCCGACCTTCTTGCCACCGTCACGCACCTTGGTGATGGTGACCTTGAAGTCACCTGACTTCACGCTGTCACCGATCGCGGCGACCTCGGCCTTCTCTGCGGGAGCCTTCTCTGCTTTCGCCGCGTCTTCTGCTTTCGCCGTGTCCTCGGCCTTGGCTTCGGTGGCCTTGGCTTCGGTGGCCTTGGCTTCGGTGGGCTTGTCGGCGGAGGCCGAGGTGCCGGGCTGCGGGGTTGCCGTGCTCTCCGAGCCACCGCCGCCGATGCCGATCACGGTCATCAGGGCTGCGGCGCCGATCGGGACCACGAAACGCTTCTTCTTGAACCACGGGCGCTGGGCTTTGGCGTACGCCTTCGCTGCCCGCGCCTGAGCCGCGGCCTGCTCCGGGCTGAGGGGCTGGCCGGTCCACCCGTACGGCACCTGACCCTGCGGACCGAGCTGGGGCTCACCTTGGTTCGGGTAGACGGGCTGACCCTGCTGGGGATAGCTCGACTGGCCCTGCGGGCCGAACGGGTGCTGGCCCTGGGGACCGGTCGGGTGGGTGTTGCTCATGAAACTGGCTCCTGTGATCTGCGCCGGCGGTGGTTCTGCGAGGTACGCCATCTCCGCTGCGGCTGTGCTGGCAGAGCCATGTTCATGCGACATCCCCAAGACCTGCCGGTATCCGGATCAGCCTTTGCTCAGGACATCCTCAAGATTTCGCCGAACCTCGACAAATTGTCGAATGACGTGACTCAAACGTACCGGGCGCGGTACGCCACCAGCGTCGTCACAAGATCATCCGCGGGCCGCAACCCGAGCGAGACGCCACGGCCGCCATCCACCCGGGTCGGCCAGGTGGCCACGATCGCCTCCACCGCCGGGTCGGGATCGATCGTCACCGACCCCAGGCGGTCGGCCGGCGCCGAGGCGCGGAGGACCTCGAGCATCTCCGCGAAGCTGGCCGAGACACCCGGGAACGTCACCGTCCGGCGGCCCGCGAGTGACTCTGCCGGCAGCTCGTGCAGGGCGATCAGGTTGTCGATCACCGATTCCACGCTGGCCACCGCCATGACGGTCTCGGTCGGCAACGGCAGCCGGTAATCCGTTCCCGCCAACGGCTCCCGGAAGATCGCGCTGGCCGCGGACGACGCAGCGGCATTGGGTACGCCGGGTCGGATGATCACCGTTGGGAGCCGCGCCGCTCTGCCGTCCAGAAAGCCCTTGCGGCTGTAGTCGTTGATCATCAGCTCGAGCATCGCCTTGGTCATCCCGTACGTCGTCGCCGGCTGCACCAGCGAGTCGTCGTGCACGGGGTCGCCGCTGGCCGGTCCGAAGACGGCCAGTGAGCTGGTCGTCGTCAACCGTACGGGGTGGGGGTGGGCGCGGCAGGCCTCCAGCAGTTGCCGGGCACCGTCCAGGTTGACCCGCAGTGCGAGATCGAAGTCGCGCTCCCCCATCCCGCTCACCACCGAGGCCAGGTGGAACACCGCGACCGGGCCGTCGCCGAGCATGTCCGTAGCCACGGCCGGGTCCGAGATGTCGCCACCCACCGCCTCGGCACCAGTCGGCACCGGAGCGAGCCGAGCCACGCTGTCAGGCTGGTCGAACAGCACGATCTCGTCGATCGGCGCCTGGTCGCCGTCCGTCCCGGTCAGCGATCCCTTCTGCAGAAGACTTTCCGCCAATCGGGACCCCAGGAATCCGGCTCCGCCGGTGATCACGATCCTCATCGCTGCTGCTCCTCCTCTACCGGAATGTTCTGCTCGATGTCGGCCAGCCACACCGCCGCGTCGCCGTCCGATGGTGCACGCCAGTCCCCGCGCGGGCTGAGCGAACCACCGTGCGACACCTTGGGCCCGTTGGGCATCGCCGACCGCTTGAACTGGGCGAACCCGAAGAAGCGCTTGACGAAAACGACCAGCCACTCCCGGATGGCCGGGACGTCATACGCGCGACGTCGCTCCGGTGGAAAGGCCGGTGGCCAGCTGCCCCCGTCGACGTCCCGCCAGGCGTGATGGGCCAGGAACGCGATCTTGGACGGACGGAAGCCGAACCGCAGCGTGTAGAAGAGGTTGAAGTCCTGCAGCTCGTACGGCCCCACCGACTTCTCCGTGCTCTGCGGCACCTCACCGGGCTTGACCGGGATCAGCTCGGGTGAGATCTCGGTGTTCAAGATCGACAACAGCACCTGCTCGGTCTCACCGCTGAAGGCGTCCAACCCGCTCGTCCAGCGGATCAGGTGCTGGATCAGCGTCTTGGGCACCCCACCGTTGACGTTGTAGTGCGACATCTGATCACCGACGCCGTACGTGCACCAGCCGAGCGCCAGCTCCGACAGATCACCGGTACCGAGCACGATCGCTGACCGGTGATTCGCCAGCCGGAACAGGTAGTCGGTGCGCAAGCCCGCTTGGACGTTCTCGAAGGTGACGTCGTAGACCTCCTCGCCCCGACCGAAGGGGTGATCGAGATCCTTCAGCATCTGCGTCGCCGTCGGCCGGATGTCCAGCTCGTGCGCGCTGATGCCGAGCGACGTCATCAGCTTCCAGGCGTTGGACTTGGTCGCGTCGCCCGTGGCGAAGCCGGGCATCGTGTAACCGAGGATGTTGGTGCGCGGCAGACCGAGCAGGTCCATGGCCCGGGCGGCGACGATCAGCGCGTGGCTGGAGTCGAGACCGCCGGAGACACCGATCACGACCTTCTCGGTGCGGATGGCCCGCAGTCGCTGGGCGAGGCCGTCGACCTGGATGTTGTAAGCCTCGTAGCAGTCCTGCGCGAGACGGTCGGGATCGGCCGGCACGAAAGGGAAACGCTCGACGACCCGCCGCAGACCAAGATCATCATCAGGGGGCCCGAGGGTGAACTCCACCGTCCGGTACGCCGCGTCGGGGATCGCCACCCGGCGGTTGTCCTCGAAGGTGCCCTGCCGCGACCGCTCCTGGCGCAGCAGGTCGAGATCGACGTCGGCGATGGTCAGCTGCGGATCCTCCTCGAAGCGAGCGCCGTGGGCCAGTTCCACGCCGTTCTCGAAGATGCTCGTCTGCCCGTCCCAGGACAGGTCCGTGGTCGACTCACCCTGGCCGGCGGCGGCGTACAGGTAGGCGGACAGACAGCGAATCGACTGTGTACGGCAGAGGGCGCTGCGGGTGTCGGACCGACCGATGGTGATCGGGCTGCCGGAGAGGTTGACCAACACGGTCGCTCCGGCCAGCGCGAGACCGCTGGACGGCGGCACCGGTACGAACATGTCCTCGCAGATCTCCACCCCGACGGTGAGCCCGCGGACATCGGCCGCCGCAAACAGCAGGTCGGTGCCGAACGGGACCCGCTGGCCGGCGATGGTGATCTCCAACCCGGTGATCCCGTGACCGGAGGCGAACTGCCGTCGTTCGTAGAACTCCCGGTAGGTGGGCAGGTGGACCTTCGGGACGACGCCGAGGACCCGGCCCCGGTGGATCACCACGGCCGCGTTGAACAGGCGGGCCCGGTGCCGGAGCGGAGCGCCGACGATGATCACCGGGAGCAAGTCCGTGCTGGCCTCGACGATGTCGGCGAGACCGACGAGAACGGCGTCCAGCAGCGCGTCCTGACCGAGCAGATCCTCGACGGCGTACCCGCTCAGGGTGAGCTCGGGCAGCACCGCCACCGAGACCCCCTCGGCCGACAGCCGGCGGCTGACGTCGATCACGCTGGCGGCGTTGCGGGCCGGGTCGGCCACGAAGACATCGGTGGTGCAGGCCGCGACGCGGGCGAAGCCGTGGGCGTACAGGGACGCGAAGCTCATGGACTCATCCTGCCCGACCGGGCGTGGGAGGCCGTCACTGCATGAGCGGCGCGAAGACCTTGCTGAGTACCGGATCCAGGATCTCGGCGATGTCATCCGCTCCCCGGTCCTCGGAAGCAGTGATGAAGACAACGGTCTGCCCCAGCTCCGACTGTACGGTCCAGAGCTCCCGGGAGATCAGGGAACTTCTGCGGTCGGGCTCAGCTGTCGGTGACCGGGTCCTCGGTCGTCGAGACCCCGACGGTGTCGTCGCCGATCGCGTCGGTGGCGGCCACCCTCTTGACGGCCTCGTGGGCGTCGTCGATCGTTGCCTGAGACTGTTCGAGCAGGGTGCCCTCTGCCTCGACGCCTTCGTCGCTCTCGGCGCTTTCGTCCGCGGGAGACTCGACCTTTTCGGCCACGGTCTTCTCGCTCGCCACCTCCTCCTCCGCGGTCTCGTCGGTCGGCGTGGGCTCGTCGTCGGGCGTCATCTGGTCACAGTAGCCCGCCCGCCCGGGGGCCTCGCAGGTGCCGTGGCAGGCTCAGGGCGTGCGCGTCGTCGTGGTCTCCGACACCCATGCCCCTCGGTTCTGGAAGCGCTGCCCGCCCGCGGTCGCGGAGCGGGTGGAGGGCGTCGATCTGATCCTGCACGCCGGCGATGTCTGTACGCCCGAGGTGTTGGACGAGCTGTCCGCCTTCGCGCCGGTGCGAGTGGTGCTGGGCAACAACGACGGACCTGAGGTGGCCGCCTGGGGTGCGCCGGAGATGCTGGAACTCGATCTCGAGGGTCTGCGGGTCGGCATGATCCACGACGCCGGCCCCAAGGACGGACGGCTGGCCCGGCTGCACCGCCGTTTCCCGACCGCCGAGCTGGTGATCTTCGGTCACTCCCACATCCCGCTCGACGTCGCCGACGACCGGCTGCGGATCCTGAACCCCGGCTCACCCACCGACAAGCGCCGCCAGCCGTACCGGACGCTGGCCGAGCTCATCATCTCCGACGGCCGGCTGGAGTCGGCGCGCATCGTCGAGCTCCCCTGACCCGAACCCGCACCGGACTTTTGTGCCGCCGTCCACAGTGAGTGATGCTGCCGGCACAAAAGTCGTCAGGGGCGGGCCGGTCCGGCGAGGCCCGAGGTCAGGGTGCGGGTCAGCAGACCGGCGGTCTCGTGCCAGGTGTGAGCACCTGAGTTGACCACCAGGTGGGCCGCGAACAGCGACGTCCACACGAAGGTGCCGATCCAGTCTCCGGGGAGGTCCGTGGAGAGTGAGCCGTCGGCGTAGCCGCGCGCGATCACCACGCCCAGTGGATCGTCGTCGTCGGAGAACCACGTGTCCGGATCGACCAGCGAGTTGTCGGCGAACACCAGCCCGAGCACCGAACCCAGCTGGATCAGCTCCGTGCACATCCGCAACAGGGCAGCTCGGCCGGAGCCCTCGGCCGGTCGGGAGCGGGCGACCGCCGCGACATAGCGTGCCGCGCACTCCGCGTCGACGGCACCGACCAGCTGGCTGCGGTCGGAGAAGTACCGGTTCAGCGTGGTGCGACCGACCCCGGCACGCTCGGCCACCTCGCCGAGCGACGCGGCGTTGTCGACCGCCCACACCTCGATGGCAGCGCCCACGAGGTCCCGACGGGTGCGGTCGGCCTTGGTCGGTCGGGGATCTGCCACGGAGAGAGCATAGCGGGCAGATCTTGCCTATTTCGGAACTATGTTGTTCCATTATGGGTATGACCAAGTCTCATCGGCAACGCACCTGGTGGTTGGTGCTGTCCCTTCTGGTGCTCGCACCCATCTGCGCGGAATACCTGTCGGCGTACGACGACTCCACCGGTCACCCGGCCACCCTGATCGGCAACTTGGTGATCTTCATCCCGCTGTACGGCTGCTCAGCGCTGCTGATCCGCGAGATCGCCCGTCGGGCCCGGCTCGGCTGGACGGGGATCCTGCTGCTGGCGGCCGCCTTCGGCTTCGTCGAGGCCGGGCTGATCGACCAGTCGCTGTTCAGTCCCGACTACCGCGGACTGGAGGGCTGGGACGCCATGTTCAACGACACGCTGATCGCACCCCTGGGGATGAGTGCCGTCAACCTGATCGGCTTCGTCGGCGGACACGTCATGCTGAGCATCTGCGGACCGATCGCGTTGGTCGAGGCCTGGCGACCGCGACGGGCCACCGAGCCCTGGCTGCGGCTGCCCGGCCTGGTGATCACCGCGCTCGCGTACGCCGTCGGTTCGGCCTTGGTGCTGTTCTGGCACCTGCAGACCGAGGAGTGGCACGCCGGGCTCGGGCAGCTGGTCGGTACCGGGCTCGTCGTGCTGGCCCTGATCGTGGCTGCGGTGCTGCTCGGTCGGCGAGGTCGGCCGGAGCGAGACGCTTCGGGACCCGGTCTGAGGCTCACTGCGCTCGTCGCCCTGGTGCTCGGTGGGGCCTACAACATGATGCCGCAGACGTGGCCGGGCTTCGCGGGATCGGTTGTGGTGCTGGTGATCGCCGGCATTCTGGTGGCCCGCGCGTCCCGAACCCGACGCTGGAGTCCCACGCACGTCGCGATCGTCGGTGCCACACCCTTGTTGCTGACCGCCGCCCTGGCTTTCACCTACGACCCGATGATCGGTGAGGTCTCCGCGCAGGCGAAGTACGCGCACAACGCGGTGATGGTGGCGATCGTGCTGCTGGCCGTCCTCATCGCGGTCGTCCGCCGGCGGCCCGCGTCGACGGGGAAGCTGGCCACCGCTGTCGGTGACGAGATTTCCCTCTCTCGCTAGCGACAACCCACGTACGCTCGGTCGGTGAGTGTCACCACCCCCGAGATCACGCTGGGCAGTCAGTTCGCCTCCGAGCTGAGCGAGCTGGCCGTCCCGTGGCGGGCGGAGAAGGTGGCGGAACCGCTGCTGCTGGTCCTCGACGAGGAGCTAGCGGCCGAGCTGGGCATCGATCCCGCCTGGTTCCGGAGCCCCGACGGCCTGAGTCTGCTGACCGGCAACCAACCACCGCCCGGAGCCACCCCGGTCGCTCAGGCGTACGCCGGACACCAGTTCGGCGGCTACAACCCACGGTTGGGAGATGGTCGGGCACTGCTGCTGGGTGAGCTGCGCGATCCCAGCGGACGGCTGCATGATCTGCATCTGAAGGGTTCGGGGCCGACGCCGTTCTCCCGCGGCGGCGACGGTCTGGCCGCGGTCGGGCCGATGCTCCGCGAGTACGTGGTCAGCACGGCCATGCATGCCCTAGGCATTCCCACCACACGGTCGCTAGCCGTGGTGGCCACCGGACGGGGCGTGCAGCGCGAGACGCTGCTGCCGGGCGCGGTGCTGGCGCGGGTGGCCAGCAGCCACCTGCGGGTCGGCACCTTCCAGTACGCCCGCGCCCGCGACGACGTCGATCTGCTTCGCCGGTTGGCCGACGTCGCGATCGACCGTCACCACCCCACCGCTCGTGACGCCGACGACCCTTACCTGGCTCTGTTCGCCGGAGTGGTGGACGCGCAGGCGTCGCTGCTGGCGCAGTGGATGCTGGTCGGTTTCGTGCACGGCGTGATGAACACCGACAACATGACGATCTCCGCCGAGACGATTGACTACGGGCCGTGTGCGTTCCTGGACGCCATCGACCCGACGGCGGTCTTCAGCTCCATCGACCACGGTGGCCGGTACGCCTACGGCCAGCAACCAGTGGTCGCGGAGTGGAATCTGGCTCGGTTGGCCGAGGCTTTGCTGCCCCTCTTCGCCGACGACCAGGCCCACGCCGTCGCGTTGGCCGAAAGAGCACTGGCCGTCTTCCGAGCGCGCTACAGCGCGGCGTGGACGCAGGGGATGTGGACCAAGCTGGGGCTGGACGCGTCGCTTCTGGAGGGCGTGGACGAGACGGGCGCCGGGGCGCTGCTCGACGATCTGGTCCGGCTGATGCAGGCCGAGCGCGTCGACTACACATCGTTCTTCCGTGATCTCGCGTGGGCCGCACGGGGTGAACGAGACCGCGTGCACGGTCAAGTCGCCGACCGCGCGACGCTGGACGGATGGCTCGAGCGGTGGTTCGCCTTCGGCCCGAACGCCTACGCGATGGATCGGGTCAACCCGATCTACGTGCCTCGCAACCACCTGGTCGAGGACGCGCTCGACGCGGCCACCTTCGAGGACCTGGTGCCGCTGGCCCGACTGGTGGAGGTCCTGAGGGATCCGTTCACCGCGCGACCGGGACTGGCGCGCTATGCGGAGCCGGCGCCGGCGGACTTCGGTCCGTACCGGACGTTCTGCGGCACCTGACCGCACGTCCGCCGGCGAATCGGAACGGCTGGCGGGGCTCAGCCTGACGGCGTCGCGGCGGCCCGAGGGGCCGCACATGGCAAGAAGTGAGAACAATCACCCATCGCTAATCACACTTTTCCATCAAAGTGTGATTAGCATGGCTGTCATGGCTACGGTACCGCCAGTCGGCCACATCGAGGACTACTGGGTCGCCGACAACGACGGGACCGCGTCCCGGGCCGCCATGGCGGCCGCCTCTGGGCCGTACGCCTCCACCGTGCCCGCGAGCATCGCCGAGCTGCCGGTGCAGCTACCCGCCGACCTGGCCGCCGACGCGGAGGAGGCCGGCTTCGAGCTGGCCCGGTTCGACCACCACGCCCGCGCCCGGCTGGGCGTGGGCAGCCCCACCCTCGGCCCGATGAGCGCGATCCTGCTGCGAACCGAGTCTGCGTCGTCGTCACAGATCGAGAACCTGACAGCGGGGGCCCGCCAGCTTGCCCTAGCCGAGATCGGGCAGGCCACCTCCGGCAACGCCGATACCGTCAACGCCAACGTCCGCACCATGGAGGCGGCGCTACGGCTGGCCGATCACCTCGACGAGGAGGCGATCCTGGCCATGCACCGCGAGCTGCTGGCCAACCAGCCCGGCTGGTCCGACCACGCCGGCCGGTACCGCGATCGCCTGGTATGGGTGGGCACGAGCAGCATCACTCCACGTGGTGCCGCGCACGTCGGCCCGCAGGCCGAGCTGGTGCCGGCCGCCATCGGGGACCTCGTCCGGTTCGTGCAGCGGCAAGACGTCCAGGTGGTGGCGCAGGCCGCGGTCGCCCATGCCCAGTTCGAGACCATCCACCCGTTCTCCGATGGCAACGGCCGCACGGGCCGGGCTCTGGTGCATGCGATGATCCGGGCGAAGGGCCTGGTGCGCTCCACCACCGCGCCCATATCCGCCGGCCTGCTCATCGACACCAGGGGCTACACCGATGCGCTGGGGGCCTACCGGGCCGGTGACGCCCGGCCCATCATCGAGGGGTTCTCCGCCGCGTCCCGGTTCGCCGCCCAGTCCGGGTCGCAGCTGGTCGACGACCTCGCCATCCAGGTTGAGGAGGGGGCCGAGGCGCTACGTGCCACCAAGCTCCGGCCGCAAGCCATCGCCTGGCAGGTGCTGCCCCACCTGGTCGCCCAGCCGGTGGTCAACGCCCGATACCTGGGCGACCGGTTCGGTATGAGCCCGCAGACCGCGCAGCGAGCCCTCGCCCAGCTGACTGACGCGCGGGTGCTGACCGAGCGGACTGGTCTCAAACGGGACCGCGTGTGGCAGCACACCGGCATCATCACCGTCCTCGACGCATACGCGGCTGGTCTTCGACGGCGTTGACCGACTGACTCAGCGCAGCTCGCGGGTCGCCTGCTCCGCCTGGTCCTGGGACAGCTCGCGGGTGCGGGCGCACCAGGTGCAGACATCGGCGTAGCTCGTGCCGACCGAGAACAACGGAACGAAGAACAGAGTGAACCGGCGGCGACGGCGCAGCACCCGGTGGGCGGCCTCGTTTCCGCACGTCTCACACACGTAGCGGAGGACGCCGAGCACATCCTCGGACACACGGATCCCGAAGATCACCAGCATGGTCAGCCGAGCTCTCGGGTCAGTAGCTGCCCCAGCGCGGTGATGCCGTGCACCAACCGCTCGTCCGGTACGCCGGAGAAGCTGACCCGGGCGTGGTGGGGCTGCTCGTGGACCGGGAAGAACGTCGCCCCCGGCACGTACGCGACCTTCGCCTCCGGCAGCAGGATCTCGGCCATGAAGGCACCGGCGTCGAAGCCTTCCGGGAAGGTCAGCCAGATGAACAGACCGCCGTCGGGCCGGGTGAACTCGACGCTGTCCGGGAAGGTCTCCGCCATGGTGGCCAACATCAGATCGCGTTTGTGCCGGTAGACCGGGATCGCGTCGGCGATGTGGGCGTCGATGTCGTACCGGGCGAGGTAGGCGGAGGTGGCCGCCATGTTGAGCGTGCTGTTCTGGGTGTCCGCCGCCAGCTTGAGCAGCGCGATCCGCTCCAGGATCTCGGGGCTCGCCGTGGCCCAGCCCAACCGCATACCCGGCGCCAGGATCTTGGAGAAGCTTCCCAGGTGCAGCACCCGACCCTCCGTGTCCAGACTTTTCAACGTGGGCAGGGATTCCCCCTCGTACCGCAACGGCCGGTACGGCGTGTCCTCCAGCACCAGCAGGCCGTACGCGTTCGCCAGCTCGATCAACCGGCGTCGGCGCGGCAGGCTCAACGTCGTACCGCTCGGGTTGGCGAAGTCGGGCACGGTGTAGATCATCTTCGCGTCCGGGTGGGCGGCCAGCACGTCGGCGAGATGATCGGTGTCCATGCCGTCGGCGTCGGAGCGCACCGGCGCATAGCGCGGCTCGGTGGGGGCGAAAGCGATCAAGGCTCCCAGGAAGGTGGGGTTCTCGGTGATGATCACGTCGCCGGCGTTGATCACCAGCTTCGCGGCCAGGTCCAGCCCCTGCTGACCACCCTGGATGATCAACACGTCGTCCGCGGTCGCCGGCATGCCGTCCCGGGTCAGGCGCTCGGCGACCTGGGCCCGCAGCTGCGGTAGGCCGTTCGAGGCCGTGTACTGCAGCGCCGCCGCGTGGGCGGGGGTGAGCAGGTCCGCGTACACCTGATGCAGCTCCTCCACCGGGAACAGCGCCGGGTCCGGATAGCCGCCGCCGAAGGAGACGATGTCCGGATCGGTACCGAGCCGCAGCAGCTCGCGGATGGCCGACGGCTGCACCCGACTCATCCGGTTCGCGTACCCGATGACCGCCCGGGTCGCCTGGTGCGTCGCAGCGGTCATGAGAAGGTCAGCTTGCTGTCCCGGCCGTCGCGGAGCGAGGCCACGTGCTCGTCGTAGTTGAGGTGGTCGAACAGGGACTCACCACCTTCGATCGCCGCCCGCAGCGCGCCCTCGCGCTGCTGGATCGTCTCGGCCCTGTCGATCGCGGCGAGCACCTCGGCTTCGGTGGCCACCACGATGCCGTCGTCGTCGCCGAGGACCAGGTCACCCGGCCGGACGACCACGTCGCCGATCACGAGCGGCACCTGGATCACCGGCACCGCCCGGGCCGGGCAGGCGGACGGCGCCACCCCACGGGCGAACACCGGCAGGTCCAGGCCGGCGAGGACCCGGCTGTCCCGGCACCGCCCGTCGATGACGATGCCCACCACTCCTCGCCGGAGGGCCTCGGTGGCGAACAGCTCACCGGCCACCGCGTGATCGGGATGGCCGGCGATGACCAGCACGTCGCCCGGCCCGGACTGGGCCAACCCGGCCAGCACCGGCATCAGGTCCTCCCGCGCATCGACCGTCAGCGCCCGACCGATGAGCCGTACGCCCGCGCGGATCGGACGCAGGGCCGCGGGCAGCACCCGCAAGCCGGGGCCGGCGTCCTTGAGCGAGGTGGTGTCGATGGCGGCGAGTCGCTGGAGCAGGTCGGCGGATTCGGAAGAGGGCATAGGCGACAATATCCGCTGGCGCCGGTCCAGGTTGGCGACGCCGCAGTCGATGAGCAGCAACCAGGAGGTCAGAGATGGGCACCATCGCCGTGCACGAGTTCATCGCCCTCGACGGCGTCTACGAGAACCCCGCCTGGACGGCCGAGTTCGGCTTTGATCCCGCCATGGGTGAGACCCTCGCGGCCGTCACCGGCGGCGCCACCGCCATCCTCCTCGGACGGACGACGTACGAGATGTTCGCGCCGGCCTGGTCGACCCGGACCATCGAGGACGACCCGGGTGCGCCGTTCTTCAACGACACCACCAAGTACGTGGTCGGCGCCCAGGAGCCTGCCGTTGACTGGGGCCCGTCGGTTCGGCTCGGTGCCTACGACGCGGCGGCGATCCAGCGACTCAAGGACGACACCGACGGCGTCATCTACGTCTCCGGCAGCGGCACCCTGGTCAGGGCGATGCTCGCCGACGGCCTGGTCGACCACCTGCACCTGTTCATCTACCCGATCGCGGTGGGCGCCGGTCAACGACTCTGGGCCGACGGGGTCGACTCCACCACGCTCCAGCTGACGGACAGCCATGTGTACGCGAACGGGGTCGTGCACCTGGACTACACCCCCGCCTGACCGTCCGTCCGACGGTTCAGTCCTTGGGGAGCTTGTCCAGCAGGTCGTTCTCGCCCTCCTGCCAGCGCAC
>DATDAP010000047.1:0-2151 GCA_036525335.1 Microlunatus sp.
GAGCCATCGCCAGCACCACCCCGGGCGGGTGCAGCAGCAGGAAGTCCCGGTACGGCAGCAGCCCGTTGACCAGGCCGAGAGCGGCGGCGAAGTGCACGCCGTCGTCATAGTTACCCAACCCGAACAGCCCGGCCCCGCGCAGCGTGCCGGCGAGCCGGACGGCGACAGCGAGGACGAAGATCCCGGCCAGGACCAGGCCGAACCACCACCGGTACGGCTGTGGTCGGCTGTTCTCGACGGTCGAGGTGCTGGCGACGGTGATGGCGGTCCCTTCTTGCGTCCATCAGGTGGTACGCAGGAAAGACAAAGATCGCATAGGTACGTCGTACTGCCAACGATATCGGGCCGCTGGGTCCGGCGTACCCGGATCACGCGACGAGGGAGGGAATGTCTCCCGCAGGTATCTGTGCCGGCACGAACGACTCCTGAGTCCGTCGGGGAAGGTGGAGATAGCGGGGGAGGCGGTTCGCCATGCATGTCAGCTGTCCGCAGTGCGGAGGGCCTGGGGAAGTCACCTGGTCCGGGGTCGTCGCTTCGGGCGACGGGTCGATCTCTCAGGTGGTGGTCCGGTGTCCGGACCTGCACTGGTCGGTGCGGCCGAGCAGCGAGGTGGCGGCGATCGTCGACCCGTGGTCGTTGCTCGCAGCGCAGGCGGCAGCGACGTCGCGCCGACCACGGTTGCTGCGGGCGGCCTGATCCGCGCCGCCGGATGGCCGACAAATCGGCGTTTTCGGTGGCCGATCGCGCGCTGTTGGTTCATAGTGAAGACAGGCACGCCGTCGGGGTGGCGGCGCTCACACGAGGGGGCTCGGGGTATGAGGATGGTCTACAAGGTGCTGGCGTTCGCGGTCGCCGGCCTGGTGGTGGTGCAGGCGGCAGCAGTCGCCTTTGCGGTGTTCGGGCTCTTCGCCTACATCGAGGGTGGCGGGACCATCGATGCGGCGAACTCGGGACCCGAGAGTGACATCAGCTTTCCCGGTGTCGTCGGGTTCATGATCCACGGCGTGTTCGGCACCCTGGTGATCCCGGTGGTCGCTCTCTTGCTGCTGATCAGCTCGTTCTTCGCGAAGACCGCCGGAGCGGTGACGTGGGCCGTGATCGTCTTCGTCACCACCGCCGTGCAGGTCGGTCTCGGCATCTTCGCCCACGGCATCCCGCAGCTCGGGATCCTGCACGGCATCGTCGCCCTGGTGCTGTTCGGCGCCGCGATCATGGCCGGTATGCGCGCCCAGAAGGGTGTCGCGGCGACGGAGGCGACCGATCAGATCGCCACTCCGGTGGCCAGCGCCTGAGCGAGCAGCGTCGATGACGACCCGCAGCCGACGTGTGCTGCGGGTGTGGGTCCCGGTGCTGGCCACGGTGGCGGTCATCGCCCCGCTGGCGTGGTTCTGGCAGGTCAGCCGGGTTCCCGACTCCTACTCGATGATGGACATGGGCTACCTGGACCACGGCGGGGGGCCGCAGCCGGACCCGTCGGTCGCGGGTCATGCCGGACACGACGGTGCCGGACCGCACGCGGGTCCCGGGCTACGCCCGATCACCGACCTGGTGGCTGAACCCAGCCGTCCCGCCGACGTGCGCGTCGACCTCACCGCCGCGGCCGCGCCGCTGGAAGTCGGGGGGCAGCAGCTCGCTGGCTTCACGCTGAACGGCACCACACCGGGTCCGACGCTCACCGCCGTCGAGGGTCAGCTGGTCGAGGTGCACCTCCGCAACCAGTCGGTAGCCGAGGGCGTGACGTTGCACTGGCACGGGGTGGACGTGCCCAACGCCATGGACGGCGTCGCGGGAGTCACCCAGGACGCGGTGCCGGTCGGCGGTGAGTTCACCTACCGGTTCGTCGCGGAGCGGGCGGGCAGCTTCTGGTACCACTCGCACCAGGTGGCCGACCCGCAGGTGCGTGGCGGGCTCTTCGGCGGGCTGGTCGTGCTGCCGGGGTCGCGGCCGAACGGTCAACAGGACGTCCTGGCCATGGCGCACACGTACGGAGCGGTCCGCACCATCAACGGTCGGGTCGGCGAGCTGGCCGTGCCGGCCGCACCGGGTGACACCGTACGGATCCGGGTGGTGAACACCGACAACGCGCCGATGCCGCTCTGGTCCGACGCGACCTACCGGGTTCTGGCGGTCGACGGCACCGACGTGCACGAA
>DATDAP010000048.1:0-2558 GCA_036525335.1 Microlunatus sp.
ACGGGAGGGCGTACCTCTGGACCACGAACAGCTGCCGCGCCGCATCGTCGAGATCGTGTACGTCGACGTCGACGAGGTCCTGTGGCCCGCCGCCGAGCTCTCGGTCCGCGCCCAGCTCGCCTATCTCAGCGCGCGCGGCGCTGGAGGCGGTCGACCTCCATGATCACCACGGAGCGGGGCTCGAGGCGGAGCCAGCCTCGGCTGGCGAAGTCGGCGAGGGCCTTGTTGACGGTCTCGCGGGAGGCACCGACCAGCTGGGCGAGCTCCTCCTGCGTGAGGTCGTGGTGGACGTGGACGCCGTCGTCGGCGGTGCGTCCGAAGCGGTCGGCGAGGTCGAGCAGCGCCTTCGCGACGCGGCCGGGCACGTCGGAGAAGACCAGGTCGGCGACCACGTCGTTGGCTCGACGCAACCGAGCGGCGAGCTGGCCCAGGAGTCCGAGGGCGACCTCCGGTCGACCGCCCAGCCACCCCATCAGCTCGTCGTGCTCCAGGGTCCGGATCTCGCACGCCGTCACGGCCGTGGCCGTGGACGATCGCGGACCCGGGTCGAACAGCGACAGCTCGCCGAACATCTGCCCCGGTCCGAGGATGGCCAGCAGGTTCTCCCGACCGGCCGAGCCGCTCCGGCCCAGCTTGATCTTGCCGCTCACCACCACGTACAGCCGGTCTTCCTTGTCGCCCTCGTGGAAGAGCACCTCGCCCCGGTTGAGCTTGATGGTGCCCATGGCGGCAGCAAGGGCCGAGGCGGCTTCGTCCTCGAGTCCGGCAAAGAGCGGAGCCTTCTTCAAGACCTCCGGATCCACACGTCCTCCTGCTGTCAGCGATTGTCGGCGTAAGGCTACCGCCGAACCTACCGTCTGTGTCACGGATCACACGCAGGGCCCACGTGGCCGAGTCCTGTCGGCCGCGACAGGAGGGTGTCACCCCCCGCGCTCTACGCTGGCGACATGGCCCGAGCTGCGCGTCCCATCGTCGAAGCGGCACCGGCGGCGCACCTGCTGCCCAACGCGATGGACGTCTCACGAACCGCCTTGGTCCGGCGGGCGCGGACGATCAACCGGACCTTGCACGAGACCTATCCCGACGCGCACTGCGAGCTCGACTTCACCACGCCGTTGGAGCTGCTGGTCGCCACCATCCTGTCCGCGCAGACCACCGACAAGCGGGTCAACACCATCACCCCGATCCTGTTCGCGCGCTATCCGACCCCGGCGGCGTACGCGGCGGCCGATCGGCTGGAGCTCGAGGAACTGCTGAAGCCGGTGGGCTTCTTCCGGGCCAAGACCGACACCCTGCTGAAGCTCGGCGCCGCGTTGGTCGAGGACTTCGGCGGGGTGGTTCCGGGCCGGCTCGCCCAGCTCGTCACTCTGCCCGGCGTCGGCCGCAAGACCGCGAACGTGGTGCTGGGCAACGCCTTCGGCGTTCCCGGCATCACGGTCGACACCCACTTCGGCAGGCTGGCCCGGCGGTTCGGTTGGACGACGTCCCTCGAGCCCGAACAGGTCGAGGCTGAGGTGGGGGCGCTCTTCCCTCGCAGGGACTGGACGCTGCTGTGCCACCACGTGATCTGGCACGGCCGGCGCCGCTGCCACGCGCGCAACCCCGCGTGCGGGGCCTGTCCGGTCGCGCGCTGGTGTCCGTCCTTCGGCGAGGGCGAGACCGACCCGATCAAGGCCGCGAAACTCGTCCGCGAGCCGCGCGGATGACCTCGGAGCCCCGGTCCCCGGCCAGCCCTCCGTCCCCCGTCAGCGCACGGTCCCCCGTCAGCCCACCGTCCGCCGCCGACCGACCCGCCGCCACCGAGCTACCCGATTGGTTGCGCCCGCTCGACACCGCTCTGCTCGATGACGAGCGGCTGCGGCGGGCGGTCGAGCTCCGGCCGGGAGCCGGCGCCCGGGCCGCGGCCGTGCTCGTGCTGATCGGTGCTGGGGATCAGGGTCCGGAGATCCTGTTCGTCGAGCGGTCGGCGACGCTGCGGACCCATGCCGGTCAGATCGCCTTCCCCGGCGGTGCCAGCGACCCCGGGGACGCCGACCTGATCGCCACCGCGATCCGCGAGGCCCACGAGGAGACCGGGGTGGACGTCGGCGGGATCGAACCGATCGGCGCGCTCCCCGCCGCGCACGTGGCGGTCAGCGGCTTCGACGTGACCACCGTGATCGGCTGGTGGCGTCGGCGCAGCCCGGTCGGTGCCGCCGATCCGCGCGAGGTGGCCTCCGTCATCATCGTCCCCGTGGCCACGCTGACCGATCCGGCGAACCGGGGGCTCGTCCGCCATCCGTCCGGGTATGCCGGTCCGGGCTTCGACGTCGCCGGCCACCTGATCTGGGGTCTCACCGCGCACCTGCTGGACGGGGTCCTGGACCTCGCCGGTTGGCAGCGCCCGTGGGACGCTGAGCGCCGGTTCGACATCCCATCCCGCTACCTGACCGACCGAGCACATGGACGAGGACACGATGCCCACTAGCGACAGATCAGGGCCCACTAGCGACAGATCAGGGCCCACCAGCGACGCAGGTCCCAACAGCGACACAGGAGACCTGCAGGCCATCTGGAAC
>DATDAP010000049.1:0-29996 GCA_036525335.1 Microlunatus sp.
CCGGGCCGGGCGGCAGGGCGACGCGCTGGCCGCCTACCAGCGGGTGCGTCGACTCCTCGACAACGAGCTCGGCGTCGAGCCAGGCCCGCGGCTGCGCACGTTGGAGCGACAGATCCTGCAGCAGAGTCCCGGGTTGGTGAGCGGTGGCGTCCGGGGTGCGACCCTGCCGGGCAACCTGCCTCCGCTGTCCGGCTCCGCTATCGGCCGCGACGACGACCTGGCGCAGGTCCTGTCGGTTCTCGCCGGCGGCCGGCTGGTGACGATCCAGGGACCGGGCGGCGTGGGGAAGACCAGGCTCGCGCTCGAGGTCGCGCACCGGCTGGATCCGCCCCCGGGCGGCGTGTGGCTGGTCCGGCTCGACGGTGTCGACCCCTCGGCCGACCTGGCCGACGTCGTGGCGGAGACGCTGCGCGTGGTCGGTGGCGCGTCGGCCCTCCTCGACCGGCTCGCGGGTGCCGACTCAGTCCTCGTCCTGGACAACTGCGAGCACTTGGTCGGCCAGGTGGGCGACCTGGTCGAGGCGCTGCTCGCGGCGGCGCCCCGGCTCGTCGTGCTGGCCACGAGTCAGGCGCCCCTGGGCCTGGCCGACGAGCACCCGTACGCGCTGGCGCCGCTGGGGCAACGGGAGTCCGTGGTGCTCTTCGAACAACGTGCCCGGCAGCGGCGAGCCGGGCTCGTGCTGGACCCCGATGCGAGGGTGGCGACCGAGGAGATCTGCCACTCCCTCGATGGGCTCCCGCTCGCGATCGAGCTGGCCGCCGCGCGCACCCGGTCGCTGTCGATCCGCGACATCGCCCGGCGTCTCGACGACCGGTTCGGCCTGCTCCGCGATCCGAGCAGCTCCCGGCCAGAGCGGCGCCGCGCACTGGCGGGCGCGATCGCCTGGAGCTACGACCTGCTGTTCCCCGACGACCAGCGGGCGCTCTGGGCGTTGTCCTGCTTCGTCGGCAGCGCGTCTCTCGGCGGTGTCGAGCGGGTGCTCGACGCGCTCGACGTGCCGGCGGGGGCTGTCGTCGACACGATCGGGCGTCTGGTGGATCGATCACTGGTGCTGGTCGAGGAGGCAGGGGCGGGTGAGCTGCGCTACCGGCTGCTCGACAGCATCCGGCTGTACGCCGCGGATCGGTTGCGCGAGACCGGCCGAGCGCCGGCCGCGTTCGCCGCGCACGCCGACTGGGTCGCTCGACTGGCGAGGTGGTGCGAGGAACACGTCCGCAGTCATCGGCAACCCGAGTGCCTGGCGATCGCTCGAGCCGAACGCGGCAACGTCGACGCCGCCTTGCGCTGGTGTGCGGAGCGGGCCCCGGGCCTGGGTGCCACGATCGCCATCCACTTCGGCTGGACCTGGGTGGTGCTGGGGGACGGGACGGCGGGAGCGGCTCGGGTCCGCAAAGCCGTTGGCGAGGACCTTCCGAGCCGCGACCTCGTGACCGGCCGGCTGCTGGCGGGCTGGCTGGAGTCGTCGGCCGGGAACGTGCTGCTCGCCCAGCGGGATCTGGATCTGGCCCGCGAGCTGGCCGTCGACCTGGCCGACGACGTGCTGGTGGCCGACGTCGATCGGCATCAGGCGTTCGTGGCCATCCAGGAGGGTCGTCCCGCGCTGGCTCGGAGTGCCGCGGCCGCCAGTCTGGTCACCTACCGAGCGCAGCGGCTCGAGTGGTCGACGGCGGCGGCCCTGCTGCTCGGTGGCTACGGATCGCTGATGGTCGGCGACATCGTCACGGCCAGCCGTGAGGCCACGGAGGCGTTGGCGATCCTCGAACCGATCGGCGACGCCTGGGGGCTGGTGCACGCGCAGGCCATGCTCGGTGCGGTCGCCCAAGCCGAGCACCGGTTCGCCGACGCGGCCCGCACCCTGGAACGGGCGGCGGACACCTCCGTCGCCCTGGGCTTTCTCGGGCAGGCCGCCTTGCATCGGGCCACCCTGGCCAGGGTGCAGCAGCGGGCCGGCGATGCCCGAGCCGCCGCGTCGTACGAGCAGGCTCTGGAGGCGGCGAGGGTCAGTGGCGACGGTCGGCTGGCGGCCACGGCCCAGCTCAACCTGGGGCGCCTCCGTCGATCGACGGGTGACACGGCCGCCGCGGTCGCCCTGTGGGAGGAGAACGACCGTTGGTACGCAACGGCCGGCGGTGGTGACCTGGCTCTGATGAACCGTTGCCTGCTGGCGGCCGCCCGCGGTGATCGAGGTGAGCTGACCGACGTGCTGGCCGAGGCGGAGCGGCTGTCTGACGTCGAGAGTGTGGTCTGCGCCCTCGACGGTCTGGCTCGGTCGGCCGCGGCCGACGGTGACCTGTCGAGGGCACGGTCACTGCTCGAACGGGCCGACGCGCGGGCAGCGACCATCGCGCACGTGCTGGACGCGAGCGACCGGCTCGACGCCGACGCGGCCCGTCGCCTGATCTCGGAGGCTTCGGGTGGTCGGTCCTGACCGCCCGGCGTAGGGTCGATGCTCTTCACGCGGGTACGGCCCGCGGACGTCCCGACTGAGGGAACGGACCGGGAAGGGACATCATGCCGACACCACGGGTCTGCTACCTGGAGATCCCGGCCGACGAACCGCGGGTCTCGGCCGATTTCTACGCGGGCGTGTTCGGCTGGGTGATCCGCGAGCGCGGGGACGGCGCCCTCGCGTTCGACGACGGGGGCGAGGTGAGCGGCGCCTTCGTCACCGGCCGCCGACCGCAGGACCGGTCCGGCATCACCACGTACGTGATGGTCGACGACGCCGAGGTGACCGTGGCGCGGATCGTCGCGGCCGGCGGAACGATCGAGGCCCCGCTCGGGCACAGCACGGAGACCATCGCGCTGTTCCGCGACCCCGGTGGCAACGTGCTCGGCGTCTACCAGGAGCCCGCGTGACGGACGCGACTGGTCGGTGGGAACCGGCGCCTCAGGACGATGTCGCCGCGGCCCGCTCGTTGAGGTAGCGCTGCTCGGGGATGCTGGTCGCCAGCCGAGCGGCCTCCGCGTACGCGACCCGAGCCTCGGCCGGACGTCCCGCGAGGGCGAGCAGGTGCGCCCGCACCGCCGGCAGTCGGTGGCTGCGCTGCAGCTCAGGGGCTGAAGCCAACGGGGCGATCATCCTCAGTCCGGCATCGGGGCCGTGCACCATCGCCACGGCGACGGCATGGTTCAGCGTCACCACGGGTCCGGGCGCCTGTTCGGCCAGCATCGAGTAGAGCACCTCGATCTGGGCCCAGTCGGTGTCCTCGGCCCGCGCGGCCTCGGCGTGCACCGCGGCGATGGCCGCCTGCAGCTGGTACGGACCGACCGGCCCGACCGGCAGGGTCCCCTCGATCAGCGCGATGCCCTCGCGGAGACGGCCGTGGTCCCAGCGGGTGCGGTCCTGCCGGTCGAGGGGGATGAGCGAGCCGTCGGCGTCGAGTCGGGACGCCCGCCGCGCGTCGGTCAGCAACATCAGCGCCAGCAGCCCGCTGATCTCCGCCGACTCCGGCAGCCGGGCGTGCAGCCACCGCGTCAACCGGATGGCCTCCTCGCTCAGCGAGACGTCGTACAGGTCCCGGCCCGCGGTGCTCAGATGACCCTCCGTGAACACCACGTACAGCACCTGGGTGACCGCGGCCACCCGGTCCGGCAGCTCGCCGACGCCGAGCGCGGCGAACGGGGCGTCGAGCCGGCGCAACCGGGACTTGGCCCGGCTGATCCGCTGCGCCAACGTGGCTTCGGGGACCAGGAACGCCCGCGCGATCTGGGCGGTGGTCAGACCGCCGACGGCGCGCAGGGTGAGGGCGACCTGGCTGGGCCGGGACAGCTGGGGATGACAGCACAGCAACAGCAGCGCGACCGAGTCGTCGACCACGGTGACGTTCTCGACCGAGGCGGTGTCGGGCGAGGGGATCTGGTCCGGCGGTGTCCGTAGCAGGTCGTGCCGCTCGCGGTCGGTCCGGGCCCGTTCGGTCCGCACCCCGTCGATCAGCCGGCGTGAGGCTACCGTGATCAACCAGCCGTCCGGCCGATCGGGAACGCCCTGCGTCGGCCACTGCTGGTACGCCGCCAGCAGGGCCTCCTGCAGCGCGTCCTCGGCGGCGTCGAAGTCGCCGTACCGACGGACCAGGGCCGCGAGGACCTGGGGCGCGTGGGCACGCCACAGGTCCTCGGGCAGCTGGTCAGCGCTCATCGAGGTGAGCTCACTGGTCGTCCCCGCCCGCCCACATCGCCGGCCGCAGCTCGACGGTCCCGCCGGGCTGGGCGAAGTGGGCCGCGATCTCCTCGGCCCGCTCCCGGGTGGTGCAGTCGATCAGGAAGAAGCCGGCCAGCTGTTCCTTGGTCTCGGCGTACGGGCCGTCGGTGGCCACGTGCCCCTCCGGGCTCCAGCCGAAGACGGTGGACGACGCCGGGTCGGCGAGCGCCTCGGCTGTGACGAACTCACCGGACGCGGAGATCTCCTCCATCAGGGCCTCGAAACCACGGTCCATCTCGGCGTGCTGATCCGCAGACAGGGCCCGTCCCTCCTCGGTGAACTGTTGGGTGGGGTGACCCCAGGGCTGGGGGTTGCTGTGGATCAAGATCACGTACTTCACGGGTGACTCCTCGTGCTCGGGGCTCTGGATGAGCCTGTCACCCCAAGGTCGGAGTCGACCAGGCGATCTCTACATCCCCGCTCACGCTGTCGTCGGGGGTGTGACGCGGGGCCGGCGTACGGTGGTGCGATGCCGCCCGTCGCCGATCCGGACTCCGGTGGTCCGGTGCTGCTCGACCTGCCGTTCCGGGGGCGCTGGCAGGCCCGCAACAGCCCTGCCCGACGGGTGCCGAGTCACGGCACGCATCGGTTCGGGGTGACGTACGCGATCGACTTCGTTGCCGTCGACGGTCGCGGCCGGTCGGCGCCGCCGTCCTGGCGCTCGGTGCTCTCGGTCGAGCCGCCGGAGATCTTCCGTGGCTTCGGGATGCCCATCCTGGCGCCGGTGTCCGGGACCGTGGTGCTGACCCACGACGGGGAAGCCGATCACGTCGCCCGCCGGTCCACGCCGGCCCAGATCCCGTACGCGGTCGGTCAGGTCGCCCGGGTGCGTGCCGGTGCGCCGGCCGTCGCGGGCAACCACGTCGTGCTCGCGATCGGACCGACGGGGCCCTACGTCCTGCTGGCCCACCTGAGACGCGGCACCGTACGGGTGGCGCCCGGCGACCGACTGACGACGGGCGAGGCCGTCGGGGCGTGCGGCAACTCGGGCAACAGCACCGAGCCGCACCTGCACGTCCAGGTCACCGACTCGGTCGAATGGGAGACGGCGGTCGGTCTGCCGATCACCTTCCGCCGCCCGTCGGGGACCGGGGGCTGGGTGCCGGACGAGGCAGAGGTCGTCGATGCCGGCTGATCACCGGTGACCGGATCCGCCTGACCGGGAATGACGGCCGGGGTCGCGGGCGTTCTCCACCGACGTGAGTGATCCGATCAAGGTCGACATCTGGTCCGACATCCAGTGCCCCTGGTGCTACATCGGCAAGCGCAAGTTCGAGGCGGCCCTCGCCGAGGTCGATGTGCCGGTGGAGGTGGAGTACCACTCATTCGAGCTGGCCCCCGATACGCCCGTCGACTTCGACGGCTCGCCGCTGGACTACCTGAGTGAGCGCAAGGGCATCGCGCCGAACCAGGCGCAGACCATGATCGACCGCGTGGTCGGCATCGCCGCGGCGGTGGGTCTCGACTACCACTACGAGACCATCCACCAGACCAACACGGTGCTGGCCCACGAGCTGCTGCACCTGGCCAAGGCCCGCGGTCGACAGGCCGAGCTGAAGGAGCGACTACTGGCCGCCTACTTCCTCGAGGGTCACCACGTCGGCCGGGTCGACGACCTGGCCGACCTGGCCGCCGAGGTCGGCCTCGACCGCCCGGAGGCCGTGGCCGCGCTCACGGACCACCGGTATCTGGCCGACGTGAAGGCGGATGTCGCGCAGGCGGCGGCGTACGGCATCAACGGTGTCCCGTTCTTCGTGTTCGACCAGAAGTACGGCGTCTCGGGCGCCCAGGAGACGGCGACGTTCCGGCAGGTGCTGGAGCAGGTCCGCGCCGAGTCCGAGGAGAACGTCGCGTGATCGGGCAACCGGTGGCCGGGCCTCTCATCACGTTCGGTGATCCGAGCGCAGACGTCTGTGTCGACGGCTGGTGCGGTCCCATCGATTCGGACGTACAGGATCTTCGCCTCGCCACCGTACTCGCCCGTGGTGACCGCGAACGGGACGGTGACGACCGCGGCGAGCAGGAGGTCGAACACGTCGCAAGGCGCGTCGAGAAGATCTGAAGATCTCTCGGCCGACCCTGTCGAGAACGCTGCGGCTCGTTCGAGACCTGAGTGACGGCACTCATCAGGAGCGCCGCAGCACCCAGGAGCCGACCATGCCGACCACCACCTCCGCCCTCCGTCCGACCGGGACCGCGACCCGACTCTCGGGTCCTTCGGTCCTCCTCTGGGCCGGAGCCGTCGCCGGACCGCTGTACGTCGGCCTCTCCCTCGCCCAGGCCGTCACCCGACCCGGGTTCGACCTGACCCGACACTCCTGGAGCGTCCTCGCCAACGGTGAGCTCGGCTGGATCCAGGTCACCAACCTGATCCTCACCGGCGTCCTCGTGATCGCCTTCGCCGTCGGACTCCGGGAGACACTGACGGACGGGCCGGCCAGCCGCTGGGCACCGAGGTTGATCGCCGGCTACGGCCTCGGCCTGATCGCGGCCGGAGTCTTCCGGGCCGATCCGGTCGCGGGCTTCCCGGTCGGTACGCCGGCCACCACCACCATCAGCGGGCACGGCATGGTCCACCTGACGGCGGGCGCCGTCGGATTCCTGTGCTTGACCGGGGCCTGCCTGCTCCTGGCCCGGCGACTACTAGCCACCAGCCGTGCCTGGGCGGTCTGGACCGCCGGCGCCGGGATCGCGTTCCTGGGTGCGTTCGTCGGCATCGCCTCCGGAGCCGGCAGTCGCGCCACCATCTCGATCTTCGTGCTCGCCGTCCTGATCATCTGGACCTGGTTCAGCACCTTCGCTCTGCACCTGCTGCGAGCCTCCCGCTGACGCCACCGACCCACCTCGTACGCTCACATCGCATCCCCAGAAGGAGATCATCATGCGTTACCTCGTCCTGCTCAGCCCCACCACCACGCCCGAGACCCCGCCCCCACCGGATCTCTTCGAGGCGATCCTCCAGCTCGGCGCGGAAGCGACAGCGGCCGGTGTGCTGCTCGAGCAGTCCGGTCTGCTGCCGTCCAGCGAAGCCGCGCTCGTCGCTCTCCGCCAGGGCGAGGTCCACGTGTCCGACGGACCGTTCGCGGAGTCCAAGGAGATCGTCAGCTACGCGGTCTACGAGACCCGAACGCGCGCCGAGACGGTCGAGTGGACGGAACGGTTCCTCCGCCTGCACCGTGACCTGTGGGCCGGCTACGAAGGCGAGGCCCAGGTGCTGCCCTTGTTCGCGCCGCCGCCGGGTGCTGAGTCCTGAGCCCGGATGGACACCGACGTCGACGGCGTCCACCGTCGACTGGAAACGGTCTGGCGGATGGAGTTCCCGGCCCTCGTCGCCATGGTGACGCGGATGGTCGGTGACCTCGCCACCGCGGAGGACGTCGTCCAGGACGTCTCGGTCATCGCGCTCGAGCAGTGGAGGAGAGACGGCATGCCGCGAGATCCGGCGCCTTGGCTGAGGGCCACCGCCAAGCACCGGGCCATCGACGTCGTCCGCCGGCGCCGTCGCACCACAGCGGTCATCGAGCGGGCCGGCCGGGAGGACGAGCGACGGGCGACGCCCGAGCCCAGCGAGGAGGTCCTCGCCCATCCGGTCAGCGACGACCTGCTGCAGCTGATCTTCCTCACCTGTCACCCGGCTCTCAGCCGGGACTCCCAGGTCGCCCTGACCCTGCGACTGTTCGGGGGCTTGTCCAGTGCGGAGATCGCCCGGGCGTTCCTGGTGCACGAGTCGACCGTCGCGCAGCGGATCTCCCGGGCCAAGCGGACCCTCCGCGAAGCCTCGGCCGAGCTGGAGCTCCCTCCCGCCGATCACCTGTCGGCGCGGATCTCCGCGGTCAGCGAGGTCGTCTACCTGATCTTCAACGAGGGGTACGCCGCCACGTCCGGCGCCGACTGGACCCGACCCGATCTGTGCGCCGAAGCCATCCGGCTCGGCCGCATCCTGACGTCGCTGCTGCCGGGGGAGTCCGAGCTGCACGGGTTGTCCGCGCTGATGCAGCTGCACGCGTCGCGGCTGCCGGCCCGGATCGATGCTGCCGGGCGACCGGTGCTGCTCGCCGATCAGGACCGTCGTCGCTGGGATCGGCTGCTGATCCGGCAGGGGCTCGCCGCCCTCGACCGGGCGGTCGCGTTGGGTGGGGCCCTGCGCCCGTACGCTCTGCAGGCCTCCATCGCTGCCTGCCACGCCCGCGCGGTGACCGACGGTGAGACGGACTGGACCCGGATCACGGCGCTCTACACCGTGCTCGCCCAGGTCGCGCCGTCACCGATCGTCGAGCTCAACCGCGCCGTGGCCGTGGGCCGCGCCTACGGTCCCGGCCACGGACTGGCGATCATCGACAGCCTCACCGGCCGGGGCGACCTGACGAACTACCCGCAGCTCTTCTCCGTGCGGGCAGATCTGCTCGAGCGGGCGGGGGAACTGGCGGAGGCGGCAGTCGCGTACCGGCACGCCGCCGAGCTCACCCGCAATCAGGGGGAGAAGACGATCTTCCTGAGCCGGGCCGCTCTCGTCCGAGACTGACTGTACGCAGCGGGCCGTTCAGCCGCCGGACGCGCGCCCAGCGTTGCTGATCACGCTGAAGACCAACGCGATGCCGAACACGATCAGCGGGTACAGCCAGATCCCCCACCGGACCGGTCGGCTCCAGGCGATCAGGCCGGCGATCAGACCCGCCATCAGGAACGGGAAGAGCACGAAGCCCGCGGTCTCCGGGTTCAGGTCCCCGCCGGTGCCGATCAGCGCGACGACCAAGATCAGCAGGTAGAAGCCGCCCGCGAAGGCGAAGGACCACGCGAAGGCGCGGGGGTTCGCGCGGTAGGTGACCCACACCGGCCAGCCCGGCGGTGGCGGCCCCCAGCGCGGGTCGGGCTGCCAGGTGGGCGGCGGGACCCAGCCCGATGGGGCGGTGGGCCAGTTCGGTGGGGGATTGAACCGTCGAGCCAGGGGCATCGGCCCAGCCTTCCATCTCAACGGATCAGCGCTGCCCGAGGCGCAGCCGAGTCGGTTCAGTTCAGTCGCTGGGTGAGGTGGACGTCGACGTCGTCGCCGTCGGACTTCTGGATGGCCTTGCGGATCGGTGCCGCCACGGGCAGCTTGTGGGTGCCGTCCCCCAGGGCCATGAACGCTCCCGTGAAGGGTTGCCCGTCGATGGTCCCGGAGACCTTGACCAGGCCACGGGTTCCGAAGATCTGTGCCGAATCCGGCAGCTGGACACAGGTCCAGGTGTCACCCGGGCGAGCCTTGCCGAGTCGTGCCGTGAACCTGACGTCCAGCGGTCGAGGGTCTGCCATGTCGCTGCTCCTTCACTTCGGGCGTCGGGGTCGGGTCGTCCGCGCTCTGCATCGTGGTCTCTCGGTAGGACTCCGCCCACCGTCGCAACTCATCGCCTGTCGGTGCCGAGAAGGCCCGCTCGGACGCTCCCGTGTCCGACGCCCGACCGCGTACGTTGTGGAACCCGCTGACGCGACGCAGGATGGGCGCATGACACAGACGGCGCCCCGCGCCGAGTCCTCACCCAGCACCGGCCCCGGCACGCGATCCGCCCCCGGCGGGCGGTGGGCCGAGCTGTGCGGGGTCGTGGGAGGAGTCGCCGGGATCGCGGTGGCCGACCTGGTCGCGTACGCGATCGCTCCGGCCGGTGCTCCGGTGCCGGCCGTCGGTTCCATGATCATCAACCTGCTCCCGTCGGGACTGGTCAACTGGGGCAAGGAAACCCTCGGTACGGCCGACAAGCCGGTGCTGCTGGTGATCATCGTGCTCGGTGTGCTGGCCCTGTGCGGACTGGCGGGTCGGCTGGAGCACCGACGGCCGTACGGCGGCGGGCTGGTGTTCGCCGCGGTCGCGGCGGTGGGGTTGATCGCCGTGTTGACCGGCGGTCAGTCGTCGATTCGCGCGATCTTTCCCACCGTGCTCGGTCTGTTCGCCGGGTACCTGCTGCTGCGGGCGTTCGTGAACCGGCTCGATCGCTGGTCGACCGCTGCCGCCGGCCAGGAACCGGACACCGCGATCCTGGCCAGGCGCACGTTCCTGATCTGGACCGGCGTTGCTGCGGCGGCCGCGGCGGTCGGGGCCGTGGCCGGTCGCTTCCTGGTGGCCACGGCAGGAGCGGTGGAGGATGCCCGCTCGAGGTTCAAGCTCCCCGCCCCCGTCACCCGCGATCCGGTGCCCTCCGGCGCCGACCTGGCCGAAGACGGGCTGTCGTCGTACGTGACCCCGAACGACGACTTCTACCGGATCGACACCGCCCTGCAGGTGCCGATCCTCAGCGCCGACGACTGGTCGCTGACGATCACCGGGATGGTCGACCGTGAGGTCACCATCAGCTTCGCCGACCTGGTCGCCAGACCGCTGGTCGAGCACGTCGCGACGCTCACCTGCGTGTCCAACGAGGTCGGCGGCGACCTGATCGGCAACGCCGTCTGGTTGGGTTACCCGATCCGCCAGCTGCTGGCCGAGGCCGGTCCACAGGCGGGGGCCGACATGGTGCTGTCGACCAGCGAAGACGGCTGGACCGCGGGCACCCCGTTGGCGGCGCTCACCGACCCCGACCGACTGGCCCTGCTGGCGGTGGGGATGAACGGGGAGGCGCTGCCGATCGAGCACGGCTATCCCGTCCGGATGGTCGTCCCCGGCCTGTACGGCTACGTGTCGGCCACCAAGTGGGTCCGCGTGCTCAAGATCACCACGTTCGCCGAGGACCAGGGCTACTGGACCCCGCTCGGCTGGTCCGCCCTCGGTCCGATCAAGACGGGGTCGCGCATCGACGTCCCCCGCAAGCGGTCGGTAGCGGCCGGTTCGGTGGTGGTGGCCGGCGTGGCCTGGGACCAGCACACCGGCATCGCCAAGGTCGAGGTCGGTGTCGACGGCGACTGGCGGGAGGCCGAGCTCGCCGAGGTGACCGGCCCGGACACCTGGCGCCAGTGGCGCTACCGGTGGGACGCGGCCCCTGGCAGCCACGAGGTCGCCGTCCGTGCCACCAACAGCGACGGCGAGCTGCAGACCGCCGATCTGGCCGCCCCAGCCCCCGACGGGGCCACCGGCTGGCACACCGTCACCGTCGACGTCAGCTGACGTCGGACCTCTGGCGACGAGCAAAGCCGTCGGCGACGAGCGGATCAGTCGGCGACGAGCAGGGGTCTCACCTCACGACCGAGGAACTCGACCAGGCCGAGCAGGTCGGGCTCGTCCCGGGTGGGCTGGACCGCGATGGTGGTCACCCCCAGGCCGGCCAGGCGCCGGAAGTCGGCGGCCACCTGCTCGGCGTCTCCGGCGGAGCCGATGCCCGGATCGGGTTCCTTGCCCCAGAACGGGATCTCGGCGTCCACGCGCTCTCGCGCGCCCGGGCCGGTCGCGGTGATCGGCGCACTGACCATGGGCGGGGCCGCGGAGCCCGGGTGGTGCCGCTGCCGGCTCGTGGTCACGATCTCGTACGCCGTCGCGATCTCGGCCTCGGTGCGGGCGGCACTCAGGAGATAGACGTCGGCCAGCTCGCCGGCGAGGGCGACCGACTTCGGACCGTCACCGCCCATGGCAAGGACCGGCCGCTCACCTGGCGGCCAGTCCAGCGTCACCGCGTCCAGGTGCACGTAGCGACCGTCGACACTGACCTCGTCCCCGGCCAGCAGACCTCGCAGCGCTGTGGCGTACTCCCGCAGCAGCGTCAACGGCGACGCCACCCGACCGCCCACCTGCGCCATCCACGGCTGCACCCCGTGACCGATGCCCGGCAGCAGCCGGCCGGGGAACAGCCGACTCAGGGTGGCGATCTCCATGGCGGTGAGGGCCACGTTGCGCAGCGGCACCGGCAGCAGCCCGATGCCCACCCGGACCGAGTCGGTCCAGGCCAGCGCCGCTGCTGCGGCAGCCACCCCGCTCTGCTTGAAGCAGTCCTCCCAGACCCACAGGTCGTCGAGCCCGCACTCCTGCGCCGTCTGAGCGAGATCGCGAAGGTGCTCGGGATGCAGGTACGGAACGTAGGTGATGCCGAGGCGGAGATCAGTCGAATCGGTCATCGGCCCATCGTGGCTGGAACCACTGACACCCGCCAGAGCGACCCCTCAAAGCAGGTCCAGGCGCATCACCCAACGCGGTCGGCCACCGCTCCTGCCCGTGGTCTCGGCCGCCCGTACGAAGCCGGCCGCCTCGAACAGCTCGACCGAGCCGACATACCCGGAGATCACGTCCACTCGGCTGCAGCCGGTCTCCACCGGATAGCCCTCCACCACCTCGGCGCCGTGCGCCCTGGCGTGCTCGACGGCCCCCCTCAGCAGCTGGTGCATCAGCCCGCGCTTGCGGAAGCCGGCCCGGACCACGAAGCAGACCGCGGGCCAGGCGACGGCGTCGTCCACGATGGGGATGGTGCGTGAGTTGAGCAGTCGGCGATAGCTGTTCCGGGGGGCGACCGAGCACCAGCCGGCCACCTCGTCGTCGACGTACACCAGCACCCCGGGCCCTGGTTCGGTGTCGCACTGGGCACGCATGAAGCCGGGACGCTCGGCGTTGCTCACCCGGCTGTCCCGATAGGCCATGCACCAACAGCCGCCGGCGTCGGGACGCCGGGTGCCCACCACGGTGGCGAAGTCCTCGAACCGTCCGCTCGCGGGGCGCACTTCGATCATCGGTTCGTGATCGGTGGGGAAGCGAGGTCTGGTCGCCATGGGGGCAGGGTACGGCGAGGATCTGACGAGACGCCCGGGCGGACGGCCGCGGAGCGCACCGACTCAGCGGCGGGCCACGTCGAGGTGTGACTGCGCCGCCGCGACGAGGTGCCCGACGTCGTGGGCGACCGTGACGAAGGTGAATCCTTCGGCGAGGCGCTGGGCGGCCACGTCGCCGCTGGGCGTGTGGATGCCGGCGATGATGCCGGCGGCCTCACATGCCACCCGAGTCCGCCGCACGGCGGCGTCGAGATCGTCGGCCGCCGCCGGGTCGCCGGGGAACGCGGCCCCCACCCCGAGCGACAGATCGGACGGTCCGACGTAGATCCCGTCCAGTCCGGGAGTGGTCGCGATCTGGTCGACGGAGGCGAGCCCGGCCGCCGTCTCGATCATGGCCAGCACCAGGACCGTGGCGTTGACCTCCGTCGGATCCGGACCGATCCGCAGGTCGGACCGCAGCGGTCCGAAGGACCGGATCCCGGCCGGCGGATAGCGGGTCGACGCGACGGCGGCGGCCGCCTCCTCGGCCGAGTTGATCAACGGGACGATCACCCCGGCGGCGCCGGAGTCCAGGGCCCGGCCGATCGGTGTGGCGTGATTGGCCTCCACCCGGACGAGGGCGGCGGCGCCGGCGGCGGCGTCCACGGCGATCAGTGCTGCTGCCTGCGCGCGCCCATCCAGCTCGCCGTGCTGAGCGTCCAGGACGATGTAGTCGTAGCCCACCCCGGCCAGACGCTCGGCCAGGACCGGACTGTCCAGGGTCATCCAGTAGCCGACCACCCGCTCATGGCGCCTGGCTCTGGCGGTGAACTCGGTGGCACTCACACTCGCTCCTCCTGGCAGTCGACGGATCCGCCGGGATCGGTCGCTTTCTCGTGCTGGACGGCATTCTGCTGGGTGGGTTCCGCCCGGGGTGGGGCGGGGTCATACCGTTTGGGTGAAATCGACGCGCCGGGCTGGCGCGTCGGGCAGGTGGACGAGAGGGTGTGGCCATGACGACTATCGGCTGGATCATCCTGGCGATCCTGCTCATTCCCGCGCTCGCCCTGGTGGTGTGGGTGGTGTTGAGTGCCTCCTTCATCCGGGTGCCGGCGGGCCGGAACGCCCTGCTGCTGGTTCGCGGGAAGCCGACCGACATCACGCTGCCGCCCGGCCTGCACTTCGTCTTCGCGTTGCGTCGTCGGATGGTCGTCACCTACCCCTCCGTCGAGCTCAGCTTTCGCGCCGGCGGCGAGCCCGGTCCCGCCGATCGACCGGACCTCGACTGCGTGGGCGCGCCAGTGCCGATCGTTCTGGGGGATCGGGTGCAGGCCACGGTGGGCTACACCGTGCGATTCCGGCTACGCCCCGACGACCTGCGGCTGGTCCACGAGCGCTTCGGTCCGGAAGGGATCTTCGGCATCGTGCGGGACGAGAGCGCCCTGGTGATCTCCACCGCCCTCGGACGGACGGGCACCGGTGTTGCCGACGTCCTCGGAGAGCCCCGCGAGACCACCCAGTCAGCGGTGACCGACCAGCTCGCCATCGCACTGGCCGAGGACGGGCTCGAGCTCGTGTCCTTCGTGCTCGGCGGGATCGACCTCGGGCGCACGGGTGAGGTGATCCAGGCCGTCAGTCGTGCACCGCACGAGCTCGACTACGAGCAGGCGATGGCCGCGGTCCGGCTCGCACAGGCGACGCACGACGCCGAGCTGGTCGCCGTCGACGCCGATCCGTGGCGCTATCGAGAGACCGACCTGTGGCGGGAGCTGATCGCCCGCCGAGAGATCCTGAACGTCGGGCTGCAGGGTGGCCCGCGGGTGCCCGGTGCAGCGCCTGGGGCGGACGGCGGACCCGGTGCGACCCCGGGGCTCGTCGATGACGAGCAGCGCCGTGGAAACGAGTCGCGCGGATGAGTGCCACCTCGTCGACCGAGCAGTCCACGGACGGGCCCGTCCAGCTGCCCGGGGCCGACAAGCTCATCGAGCTGATCGCCGTCCTGCTGCTGGGACTCTCCACCCTGGGGACGGCCTGGTGTGCCTATGAGGCCACCCAGTGGGGCGGTGAGAGCTCGGATCTCGGCCGCCAGGCCGCCCAGCAGAGTGTCGAGAACGCACGGCTGTTCGGACTGGCCACGCAGACCATCGCGTACGACAGCATGACCGTCGCGCAGTACGCCCAGGCCGTGTCCGACGGCAACACCCGGCTACGCGGTTTCTACCGGCAGAGCGTCATCCGGCCGGACTTCCTGCCGACGCTGAACCGCTGGGAGGCGGAGGTGCGGGCCGGCCGGGCGCCCGTGCCGCTCGGTCAGGATCCCGAGTACCTGGCGACCCAGCTGGCCCCCTACGAGAAGAGCGTGGCGGCGTCGGCCGAGATCGCCCGACAGAGTCAGGAGGCGGGGACGACGGCGTCCGCGTACGTGTCGGTGACGATCCTGCTGGCGGTGGCCCTGTTCTTCTCCGGAGTGGTCTCGACCTTCCGCTACCGGGCAGCCCGCATGCTGCTGCTCGCCGCGTCGCTGGCCACGCTCGGAGTGGCGGCCTCGCGGCTGGCCAGCCTGCCGCTTCTGTTCTGAGCACAGATGGGACCCGACCCGATCGCCGGTGATCTCGTCACCACGACCTTCGACTACGACGGTGGCCGACAGGTCGCCGTCTATGTGCCTGCCGATCGGCCCGAGGCGGTCGTCTTCGCCGGTGACGGCCAGCTGATCTCCCAGTGGGGCGGACACCTCGAGGCGGCGGACCTGCCGCCGACCATGATCGTCGGCGCGTACCGGACGGAGGCCACCGACGAGATGGAGCGCATCGCCGAGTACTCGCCGGCGTTCGACGCGGCTCGGTTCTCGGCCCACGAGGCGTTCTTCGTCGACGACGTACGCCACTGGGTGGAGTCGCGGTTCGGTGTCGCGCCACCCCCCGAACGCACCGCGGTGTGCGGTGTGTCGGCAAGTGGAGAGTTCTCCTTGGCCATGGGGCTTCGGCATCCGGATCTCTTCGGTGCGGTCTTCTCCGCCTCGCCGGGCGGCGGCTACCGACCGCCGGCCGCGATGCCGAATCCACTGCCCCGGGCCTATCTGGTGGCCGGAACGCTCGAGCCGTTCTTCCTCGAGAACGCGACCCGGTGGGCGGAGGCGCTGCGCGGGGCCGGTGCCGACGTCGTCCTGACCGAGCGGGTCGGCGACCACGGTGATCCCTTCTGGGCCGCTGAGTTCCCCCTGATGGTCGAGTGGGCGTTCGGGCGCTGACTCAGCCGACGAGTCCGTCCCAGGACCAGTGCGGAATCGTCAGTCCCTCGGGCACGTCGTCCCGCGAATCGTGGTAGCGCGACATCGAGGTGTGGGTAGCCCAGCTGAAGTAGTCGTACAGCACCCGGTGCAACCGCCCACCCGCGGCGATGCCCACGTCAGACAGGGCGAGCTCGAAGCAGGCGATCGCACGTCGATCCATCTCCTCGTGCGGACCGTTCCCGCTGTGCATCTGGACCACGCCGGTCTCGTCGCCGTACCTCTCGGAGTAGGTCGGCGGGCCGCCGAGGGCTTCGATCCAGTACGCCGCGAGGCGGGCCGTGTGATCGGGATGAAAGCCGTGACTGAACGCGTGCGCCACGATCTCGTCGTCCAGCACCCGAGCATGCCAGGCGTCCGCCAGCCTGGTCAGACCAGCGGCCCCGCCGGCAGCTTCGTACACCGTCTGCATGGCCCTACCCTGACAGTGGAGGCGCGCTCCGACCAGCGTCACAGTGGTCTGGTCACAGCCAGCGGCGCACCCGCCGCGCGTAGTCGTCGTACGGCGCCCCGAACCGCTGGTGCAGGAACCGCTCTTCGGGCCGGATCGCGCCCCAGTAGGGGAGGAGCACCGCGGACGGGAACAGGACGAGTCCCCAGAACGTGGAGGCCAGCAACGCCAGGCTGAGATAGAGCGCGAGCAGTCCGACGTACAACGGGTTGCGGGAGAGGCGGTACGGGCCCTCCTCGATGATCGCACTCGTCGCCTGACCCGGCAGCAGCCCGGTCTGGTGCCGGCGGAACAGCCAGAGCGACCAGCCGTTCCACACCAGGAAGAACAGCAACAGCGCCCAGCCGAGGATCACGCGCCACCCGCCGAGGCCGACCGGGTCCCCCCGGATGACCGTGGTCAGCCAGCCGACGAGCAGCGGAGCGCCGACCGCGATCGGCGGCCACAGCCGGAAGGTGACGATGTCCTCGCCGCCGTTCACCATGCCCTCATTGTCTCCGGCCGAGGTCATCGACCCCGCCGTGATCGGAGTGCGGTGGCCCTTGGCGTCGAGAAGCCGCCCCCGAAGATCCAGTTCAACGTCTACCTTCCGCCCGACGTGGTGAAGGTGTTCAAGCACCGGGCGATCGACGAGGGCCGCAGCCTGTCCGCGGTCGTGGAGACCGCACTCACCGAACACCTGCTCAGGAGGATTCCCGATGACTCGCACCTACACGATCTGGCCGCTCCGCTTCACATCCGACCCTGCCGCCATGATCGACTTCTACGCCCGACTCGGGCTGCACCAGGCCCTCAGTCACGAGGACGACACCTTCGCGACCTTCGCCGGACGGTCCGGAACTCTCGGTGTGCACGACGCCCGGACCACGACTCCCGGCGCTGTGCCGGGATACGCCGCGTTGAATCTCGTCACGACCGATCTGGAGGCTGCGGCCACTGAGCTGTCGGGTCTCGGATACCGGGTGCGGGTGTGGGACGAGACCTACGGCAAGAAGGGCTCGTGGTGGCGCGGGATGGGCGGGTGATCGGCCTGAACGAGGACCACCAGGACGATCTGTACGGCGGCTACGGCCGACCCCCGGATCGTGGTGACCGATCCCGACGGTGACGAGGTCCAGATCCATCCGGCGACCTGAGTCGACTCCTACACTCGGCCGAGTGACCACCGGATCGGCGACCGACCTGCTCGTGCTGCACGCCGTACGGCTCGCCGGGATGGCCGATGATCACCAGGTCGCCGCCCGTTACGGGCTCGATCGACCCATCGCGTCCGAGCTGCTTCTCGATCTTCAGGCGTACGGGTGGGTGAGCCGGGTGGACTTCGCGGGGACCGGCGGCTGGACGCTCACCGCCACCGGCAGGCGCCGGAACGAGCAGCAGCTGGCAGCCGAGCTGACCGCCTCCGGCTGCCGGGCCGATGTGTCCGCCGTGCATCGGGACTTCCTGCCCAGCAACGCCCGGCTGCTGCGGGCCAGCACGGACTGGCAGCTGCGACCCAGTGCGTCGGACCCGCTCGCTCCGAACCAGCATGACGATGCCGACTGGGACGCGCGGCTGATCGACGACCTGACCCGGATCGGCGAGGAGCTGGCCGACCTGGAGCCGCGACTGACCTCCGGTCTGAGCCGGTTCGCCGGCTACCACGCCCGTTTCGTCGGGGCGCTGGCCCGCGTCCAGAACGGTGACCCGAGCTGGGTCACCAGGGTCCGTGAGGATTCCTGTCACACGGTGTGGATGGAGCTGCACGAGGATCTGCTGGCGACCCTCGGTCTCCAGCGCGGCATGGACTGACCTGGTCGACGACCACCCGATCAGTTGGCGCGCCCTCTCGGTCTACGCCAGGGCAGGGACCCACACGACCTCCGGAGGCAGCGATGAGCACGGCACCGACCCAGCACCACCTCGAGGCGAACGGCGGGCGGCTCTGCTACGAGGTCCGCGGCTCCGGGCCGCTGCTGCTCGTGGTGGGTCAGCCGATGACCAGCGGGCCCTTCGGGCCGCTGGCCGATGACCTGGCGGCTGATCACACGGTGGTCACCTACGATCCTCACGGGGTGGGGCAGAGCTCCGTCGAGGACCCGTCCCTGCCCATCACCCCGGAGACCGAGGCCGACGACCTGGCCGCCCTCGTGGACGAGCCGGGACTCGGGCCCGCCGCTGTGAGGGGGACGAGCGGAGGCGCCGTCGCGGGACTCGCCTTCGCCAGCAGGCATCCGGACGAGATCACCACGCTGATCGCCCACGAGCCGCCGGTCGCCGACCTGCTCCCGGATGCCGCCCCCATCCGTGCCGCGGTGGACGCCATCGAGGACACCTACCGGTCCGCCGGCTCCGGGGCGGGGGTGCCTTCGCTTCGCTGGTCATGCCACGACGGCCCGGTGCCGGCCCACGGCGTACCACCGGCCGTCTGGCCGCCCCCCCGGCGCCGCCGATGATCAGGACAGCGACGCCGCACCGCCCGAGTCGGCGGCGAAGCAGCAGGCGGACGATGGCCTGTTCTTCCTGCGGATGCTCAAGCCCTTCACCCGCTACGCACCCGAAGCCGCCACGCTGCGAGATGGTCCGGTGCGCGTTCAGGTTGCGGTGGGTGCGGCCTCGGGCGCCGAGGTCGCCCGGCGCTCGGCCGAGGCGCTGGCCGACCAGCTCGGCAGACGGCGGTCGTGTTCCCGAGCCATCACGCCGGTTTCATGGAGGATCCAGCGGGCTTCGCCACGGCCGTACGCGAGGTTCTGGCCCAGTCCTAGCCGTGGTCCGCGCGGGCCGCGTGTACCCCCGGTGATCGATCGGCCAGACTGAGGGCATGGCTGAATCGCGGCGCTCGGTGCGGCGAAGACCCGGTCTGATGGACAAGATCGACTCGGCTTTCTTCGCATTCGCCGGGTTGGCGTCGCTCTGGCTCGCCTACCTGCTCATCCGAGAAGGCATCCGGCCAGGCTGGCCCCTGCTGCTGCTGGTGGCGTTCTGGATACTGTTCACCTATCTGCTGCTGCCACGCCTGCACCGGATCCTCACCTACATCTACGTTCCCGGGTACTTCATCGGACGGACCCGGACCGGAGACGGGTTGCTGGGCGACCCGGTCAACCTCGCGCTGCTCGGGCACGAGGGTCAGCTGCACGCGGCGATGGAGGCCGCGGGCTGGATCCGGGCCGACGACCTGGACGCGAGGTCCGGCCGGGCCATGATCACCGCCACCGTGACCAGGCGCAGCTATCCGCAGGCACCGGTGAGTCCGTTGTTGCTGTTCGACCGACAGCAGGACTTCGCCTACCAGCAGGAGGTCGGGGGCAGCACGTCCCAGCGCCACCACGTGCGCTTCTGGCGATGTCCGGAGGGCTGGATGCTGCCGGGCGGGTACGCGGCCGACTGGTTGGCGGCCGGCACCTACGACCGCGCCGTCGGCTTCTCCCTCTTCACCTTCCAGATCACCCACAAGATCGAGGCCAACACCGACATCGAGCGGGACTTCGTGGTCCGTACGGTGATCGAGGCGACACCGACCAGCACCGTCCGGGTGATCAAGGACTTCTCCACCGGCTACCACTCCCGCAACGGCGGCGGCGATCTGATCGAGACCGATGGCGACCTGCCGATCCTCGACCTGACGGCGGTGGCCGCCGAGTCCCTCGCCGAGGACGACGAGAGCGACAGCCGGGACAAGCGCCCGGCGCAGACCGTGTTCGGCGCCGGGACCGCTGTCGTCCGTGGGTTCGGCACCCTGCTGACGGGGCTGATCATCGTGTTGATGCGGGATCAGGCGGAGGTCGCGCTGGACGGGGACCTGCAGGGGGTGTCGGAGCTCGCGGTGATCGTCACGGTCGCGGCGGTGGTCGGGTTGTTCGGACTGGTCGACATCCTGCTCGGGGTGGCCACCTTCGTGGGCCGGAACTGGGCCAGGATCACGCTGATGCTCTACTCTGTGTTCGCCACGACCAGCGCGTTCATCTCCGGCGTCACCGGTGTCGAGGTGATCGGACTCGCTCAGCTGCCGACGATCGCCACCGGCACCTTGGTGTTGCTGGCCCTGTCCAGCCACCGAGCGCGGGAGTTCGCCGTGCGGGGCCGGCACCATCCCAAGGCACTGGGCGACCAGGTCCTCGAGCAGATCACTCCCTGACCGTGCCCGGACAACCCGGACCGGCCCTGGCCGTCGCCCTGGTCGTGCTGCTCACCCTGGCCATCACGGTGTCATGGCTGGGCGGCCTGCGCCGGGAGCGTCAGCTGGCGACGGCGGCGGTGCGGGCGACGCTGCAGCTGGCCGCGGTCGCCCTGGTGATCACCGCGGTGCTCGGGCACGTTACCTGGTCGATCCTCTTCGGCGCCTTCATGCTCGGGGTCGCGACCTTCACCTCGGCCCGCCGGATCGAGGCGCCGGGGGCCTGGCCCTGGGTCGGGATCGCGATCACGGCCGGAGTGCTGCCCACCCTGGCGGTGATCTTCGCCTCCGGCGCGGTGCCTTTCACCGGCGCGGCCCTGGTGCCGGTGGCCGGGATCATCATCGGTGGCGGGATGACCGCCAGCTCCTTGACCGGGCGCCGCGTCTTCTCCAGCCTGCACGACGAGTACGGCACCGTCGAGGCCGGGCTCGCGATCGGGTTGACCCGTCCGGAGGCGATCGACGAGGTGATCCGCCGGCACCTCCCGGAAGCGCTCGTGCCCGGTCTGGACCAGACCAGGACCGTTGGCCTGGTCACCCTCCCCGGAGCCTTCGTCGGCGTGCTGCTGGGCGGCGGTACGCCGGTCCAGGCCGGTGCCGCTCAGTTGCTGGTGCTGGTCGGGCTGCTCGCCACCCAGACGATCACCGTCGTCGTGGCCGCACGCTTCATCCGGTCCGGTCGGCTGCTGCCGGTCGAGCTGCGGGAGCGGCTGCCCCATTGAGTCGCGCGCCCTGCTGAGTCACGCGCCCTGCCGTCCGAGCCGGCTCGTCAGTCGTCGCTCGACCAGATCGGGAACGAGTGGTGCTCGTGTCGGATCTGCCACCGGTCGTCCCGGCGCCTCAGCCCGAAGGTGACCCGCAGCCGTCGATCCGGGTGCTGCGCGTGCTCTTCCGGAGTCCCGCACCGGAGCAGGGCGAAGGCGTACGCCACGTCTGCCCCGGCCGTCACGTCGAGATCGACGACGTCGAACGTGGCGCCGGACGCCTGCCAGGCGAAGAAGGGTGGCCAGGTGGTCCGATAGGCCGCGATCCCGCGCACCCCCTGGTCGGGCGGCGGCACGTCGAACATCACGACGTCGTCGGCGTGATCGGCCAGCACGGCCGGCAGGTCACCTCCGTGCACGGCTTCCGCCCAGCGCAGGATCAGTGCACGGATCTCCTCGTCGTCGGACATGGCGACTCCTTCGGTTCGAGTTGGGTACTCCCATGGGGACCGAACCCGGCGGCCGAAGTCATCGGCGCGACGCTCACCAACCGCGAGCGCGCCATTCGGCGAGGTGTGGTCGCTCTGCGCCCAAGGTCGTGCCGTCACCGTGGCCGGGGTGCACGACCGTACGGTCGTCGAACCGCGCGAACACCTTGGTCTCCAGATCGCTCATCAGCGAGGCGAAGTCGGCCGGGCTGTTCGTCTTGCCGGGTCCACCCGGAAACAGGCTGTCGCCGGAGAACAGGTGCACGACACCGTCGGTCCCGGTGAAGGCGAGGGCGATGGATCCGGGGGTGTGTCCGACCAGTCCGATGACTTCGAGCTCTCCATCGCCGATCGTCACCTCATCGCCGTCCCACGCGCCGACCAGACCCTCCACCCAGGCGCCGGTCGCGATGGCGTCGACATCCGGGCGTCCACAGATGAGCTCCGCGTCGGTCGCCTCGGCGACGGCCTGCAGGGCCTGCCAGTGGTCACCGTGTCGGTGGGTGGTGAGGATGACCGCGACCTCGCGGTCGCCGATCAGCTCGAGCAGTCGGGTGTCGTCCTCGGCGGCGTCGATCAACACCGCGCCGCCGTCCTCGGCGGTCAGCAGGTAGGCGTTGTTGTCCATCGGTCCGACGCTGATCTTGCTCAGGGTCACATCGCCCGACAGCGGCAGTGTGAGGGCCGGTCCACCGGGCTCGACGTGATGGAGGCCGGTCATCGGGCCGCTCCTCCCGAAGCCGTGATCTCTTCGCGCATGCATGGCCTTTCTCGGGTGACGGGTGGGAACTGAGGGTCACAAACCGGGGAGCACCAGGCCGTCGCTGCCCTGGATGGTGTCGGGAGCGGCCCGGCCGGTGAGCCAGCCGAGCAGTGCGGCCGAGGAACCGGCGATGTGGCGTACGTCGCCGGAACTCCCCAGCGTGGTGTGGAAGCCGGTGCCGCTGACCAGCTCCAGACGTGGGAACTCGTCCCGGGCGCCGAGCCGGTAGGCCGACCACTCCAGCAGCCACTCGGCGGTCTCGTCGTCGATGTCGGCCACCTCGAAGCCGACATCGAGGTCGACGTGGTGCAGCACGACTTCGGTGAGACGGGCCAAGGGGAGGAGCCGGGCGACCGCTCGCTGGCCGCCGCGGAGCTCCACCTCGACGTCCCAGGCACCCTCCAGCGGGCTGTCGGTCACGTCGTCGAGGCTCGCAAAGCCCTCGGCCAGCCGTCCCGCGCTGGTGTCCAGATCGACCTGGAGCTGGAGCCCGCTGCGGTCGGCCCCATCCTCGATCTCGTCCTCGCGGACCTGCGGCGAGGCGTACATGTCCTGACGGACACCGGTTCGGGCCCAGTCGACGAGGCGGCCCAGTGCGTCGGCCTGCCGGGCCAGATGGGTGGCGACGTGCCCGCGGCTCCAGCGGGGCAGCCGACTCGGGGACCGCCAGGCGTCCTCGTCCACGCCGATCGTGTCGCCCAGCAGCCGCTGCGTCGAGGCCGTCACCAGCGCTCGTACCGCCGCCAGCTTGTCCGAGGCCTCACTCATGAGGGCCAACCTATCCGGCCGCGCAGCGGACCCGAGAGAGCGCAAGCGAGCGAGCTCCCGGCGAGCGGCCGTGAACGGAGCGCCCGTCCCGAGCGAGCGCAAGCGAGCGAGCTGCTTCGCGAGCGGCCGTGAGGCGGAGCGCCGTCCCTGTCTGGACCGACGAGGGAGCAGACGCGCTCTTTGTCTGCTCCCGAGGAGGGAAGTCAGGGACAGCCAGCGCGCAGCCGAACAGCGAGCGAAGACAACACTGTCGGAAGGCGCACATACGATCGACCGCGTGACTGACCAGATCGTCGTGCGCGGTGCGCGCGAGCACAACCTGCGCAACATCTCGCTGGAGCTGCCGCGGGATGCGCTCATCGTCTTCACCGGCCTCTCCGGTTCCGGGAAGTCGAGTCTCGCGTTCGACACCATCTTCGCCGAGGGCCAACGCCGCTACGTGGAGTCGCTGTCCGCGTACGCACGGCAGTTCCTGGGGCAGATGGACAAACCGGATGTCGACTTCATCGAGGGTCTGTCTCCGGCGGTCTCGATCGACCAGAAGTCGACCAGCCGGAACCCGCGGTCGACCGTGGGCACCATCACCGAGGTCTACGACTACCTCCGCCTGCTGTACGCGCGGGCCGGGCGGCCCCACTGCCCGATCTGCGGCGAGCCGATCAGCCGGCAGTCGCCGCAGCAGATCGTGGACCGGCTGCTGACGCTGCAGGAGGGCACCCGGTTCCAGGTCCTGGCTCCGGTGATCCGGGAGCGGAAGGGGGAGTACGCAGAGCTCTTCCGGCAGCTGGCGGGCGAGGGCTTCGCCCGGGCCCGCGTCGACGGCGAGATCGTGATGCTCACCAGCCCGCCGATCCTGGACAAGAAGTACAAGCACTCCATCGACGTGGTGGTGGACAGGCTGGCGGCCAAGCCGTCGGTCAAGCGTCGACTGACCGACTCGGTGGAGACCGCGCTCGGCCTGACTCAGGGCATCGTGACCATCGACTTCGTCGACCTGCCTGCCGACGACCCCCAGCGCGAGCGGCGTTACTCCGAGAAGCTGGCCTGCCCCAACGACCACGACATCTCGATAGACGAGCTCGAGCCGCGCCAGTTCTCCTTCAACGGTCCTTGGGGGGCCTGCCCCGAGTGCTCGGGTCTGGGCACCCGGATGGAGGTCGACCCCGAGCTCGTCGTGCCCGACGACGAGAAGAGCCTCGACGAGGGGGCGATCGCGCCCTGGTCGTCGGCGCACGTCGCCGACTACTTCCAGCGGCTGATCTCCTCGCTCGCCGAGGAGACGCGCTTCAGCACCTCCGTGCCGTGGCACTCGCTGCCGTCGGAGGCCAAGAAGATCCTGCTGTTCGGCGTGCCCGGGCAGGTGCACGTCCGCTACCGCAACCGTTACGGGCGTGAGCGCAGCTACAACGCCAAGTACGAGGGCATCGTCCCCTACATCGAGCGGCGGCACGCCGAGGCCGAGACCGACACCTCGCGGGAGCGGTTCGCGGGTTACATGCGCGAGGTGCCCTGCACAGCGTGCCACGGGGCCCGGCTGAAACCCACCTCGCTGGCCGTCACCGTCGGTGACAAGAACATCGCCGAGGTCGCCGGACTCTCCATCGACGAGGCGGCGACGTTCCTCTCCGGGCTGGAGCTCTCCGACCGGGAGAAGCAGATCGCCGAACGGGTGCTCAAGGAGATCAACGAGCGGCTGAGGTTCCTGCTCGACGTCGGTCTCGACTATCTGTCCTTGAGTCGACCGACCGCCAGCCTGTCGGGCGGCGAGGCCCAGCGGATCAGACTGGCCACCCAGATCGGTTCCGGCCTGGTCGGTGTGCTGTACGTGCTGGACGAGCCGAGCATCGGTCTGCACCAGCGGGACAACCGCCGGCTGATCGAGACCCTGATCCGGCTGCGCAACCTGGGCAACACCCTGATCGTGGTCGAGCACGACGAGGACACCATCCGGGTGGCCGACTGGGCGGTCGACATCGGTCCGGGGGCCGGTGAGCACGGAGGCAACGTGGTCGTCTCCGGTCCGGTCTCCGAGCTGCTGGCGTGCGAGGAGTCGCTGACCGGGGCGTACCTGTCGGGACGGCGGCAGATCGCGCTGCCGAGCCAGCGACGGCCGCGCCCGGTCGGACGTGAGATCACCGTGCACCACGCGACCGAGCACAACCTGCAGGACGTCACCGTCAGCTTCCCGCTGGGTCAGCTCATCGCGGTCACCGGTGTGTCCGGCTCGGGCAAGTCGACCCTGGTGAACTCGATCCTCTACACCGCGCTGGCCAAGCGGATCTACAACGCCCGCGAGGTGCCCGGGCGGCACCGCTCGATCACCGGCGCGGACGAGATCGACAAGGTCATCCACGTCGACCAGTCACCGATCGGGCGGACACCGCGATCCAACCCGGCGACGTACACGGGGGTGTTCGACCACGTCCGCAAGCTGTTCGCCGAGACCCCGGAGGCGAAGGTCCGCGGCTACCAGCAGGGACGGTTCTCCTTCAACGTGAAGGGGGGCCGGTGCGAGAACTGCACCGGCGACGGCACCATCAAGATCGAGATGAACTTCCTGCCCGACGTGTACGTGCCCTGCGAGGTCTGCCACGGGGCGCGCTACAACCGGGAGACCCTCGAGGTCCACTACAAGGGCAAGACCATCTCCGAGGTCCTCGACATGTCGATCGAGGAGGGGGTGGACTTCTTCGCGGCCCTGCCGGCGATCGCGCGGCACCTGAAGACGTTGAACGAGGTCGGGCTCGGGTACGTCCGGCTCGGGCAGCCGGCGCCGACCCTGTCGGGCGGTGAGGCCCAGCGGGTCAAGCTCGCCAGCGAGCTGCAGAAGCGGTCCACCGGCCGCACCCTGTACGTGCTGGACGAGCCCACCACCGGCCTGCACTTCGAGGACATCCGCAAGCTGCTCGGCGTGCTGGGTCGGCTGGTCGACAACGGCAACACGGTGGTGGTGATCGAGCACAACCTGGACGTGATCAAGACCGCCGACTGGCTGATCGACATGGGTCCGGAGGGCGGTTCCCGGGGCGGCACCGTGATCGACGAGGGCACACCGGAGCAGATCGCGGTCAATCCGCGGTCGTACACCGGCGAGTTCCTGCGACCCATCCTGGAGGGGCGCGAGGTTCCGGTCGGAGCCCAGCAGCCCAGTCTGGTGGAAATGCCGCCGCCGCTCGGTCGGAAGGGTGCGACCAAGAAGGCGGCGAAGAAGGTCGCGACCACGACCAGGCCGACCGCGACCACGGCCAAGAAGGCCGCCGCCACGGTGAAGACCGATGCGAAGCGGACCCCGGTCAAGAAGGTGGTGGCCAAGAAGACGGACGTCAAGAAGACTCCGGTCAAGACGGTGAGCGAGCGGGCACCGGTCAAGAAGACCGCCACGAGAGCAGCCAACGGTGGGACGCCCAGGGCCAGCGCCCGACTAGCGGGCTGAGCTCACCTCGCGACGTCCTCACGGCAGCACGACGACGAGCCACCAACCTCCCGGCGGCGTTGGGCCCCAGCGAGCCGTGCCTCCGACGTCGGCGGCACGTTCGGCGATGCCGATCAGCCCACGACCCGAGCCCACACCGGCCGCCCCGTCCGTCACGGCCGGCCCGTTCTCGATCGTCACGGTGACCGCGCTCCGACAGTCCAGGGTGAGGGTGACGTCGGCGCCGGGCGCGTGGCGCAGCGCGTTCGTCAACGACTCCTGAACGACCCGGTGGGCGACGGCCGCCCGCTCCGGCTCGAGCGCGTCCGGATCGCCGAGGACGGACAGCTCGACGCGTGTTCCGCCGGTGGTGGCCCGGCGGACGATCACCTCGAGGATCTCGCGGGTCAACGGGCTGGCCCGGTGTGGATCCATCACCCCGACCAGCGTGTCGAGATCGTTCTCCGCCTCCTGGGCAGTGGCCAGGATGGCGTCCAGCGCCTCGGCCGCGCCGTCGGGGTTCAGATCGGTGAGCTGCTGACCCGCTCGGGCCTGGATGACGATCACGGTCATGCAGTGGGCGACCACATCGTGCAGCTCTCGCGCGATCCGGGCCCGTTCCAGGCGTACGGCCTCCGCGGCGAAGCGCTCCTGCTCGGCGGCGAGCTCGTCGGCCCGGTGACGCAGCCGAGCGGAGATCTGCTCGTGATGACGGAACGTCACGCCAACCAGCCACCAGCCGACACCGAGCATCGTGACCGGGACGTCGAAGCTCAGGGCCCACACGGTGGCCACCGCGAGTCCGGCCATCCACGCGGCGGACCAGCGGAGCGGGAGCATCAAACCCAACGAGCAGGTCACCCAGCAGACACCCGCGAACAGGGCGATGGCCGCGACCGTCGGCCACACTCCCGGGCTGGCGAGGATCACATCGGCCGATCGGAAGACGGTGACCATGGCCACGATCAGGATCGCGGCCGCCAGCTCGACCCGGACCCGCGTCAGCACCACGGCGAGGCCGATCGTCAGTGGTGAGCAGCGAGCCACCCAGTCCGCCCCGGTCTCGGGCGCCCCGTCGACCACCCAGATCGCGACCTCCGGAATCACGACGGCGACCGCGGCCACCAGCCAGGTCGCGGTCCAGGGCGACCGGCCGGGGTCGTCACTCGCGGAGGTGGGGGTGGCCCGAGCGACGGTCGGCGCCGGTCGCTCGAGGTGCTGTGTCGGGGTCGGGACGGTCATCGGGTCACCCGGCGCTGACCGGCACCGGCAGCACGACCTCGACCCTGCGGCGTCCTTGTGCGGTCGCGGACTCGAGGCGTCCACCGACCACCTCCGCCCGTGTACGGGCCGCGGTCAGCGCCGCAGACACGTGCGCGGTCACGTCCGGGGTGTCCTCGGGCCGGGCCGGGCCGGCGATCTCGATCCGGAGGGCCTCCGGGGCGAAGCGCAGCCCGACCGCGACCCGCGCCCGCGGGTCGTCGGTGAGGGTGGCGAGCAGCTGCTCGACGATCCGGTAGGTGGAGAGCTCGACATTCGGGCTCAGGGACCGCACGTCGCCCTCGAGCCGCAGCCGAGCGTCCGCTCCGGTCGCCCGGCGCAGCAGGGCGGTCAGGTCATCGATACCGGGCGGGGGATCGGTGGGCGCATCCCGCAGGGTGCCCACCACCGCCCGCATGTCGGTCAGGGTCTGACGACCCTGTTCCTCGATCTCGGCCAGGGCTGTTCGGATCAGGGCTGCTCCGTGGGGATCGCCGACCTGCCCTCGGGCGTACCGGGCTGCGACCCCGATCCCCGCCACCCGCGAACGGATCACCACCTCCAGGTCGACGCCGACCCGCTCGCGGTCGGCTTCGACGGCCAGGGCGGCCGTCCGATCGCGCTGCTCGGTGAGCTCCATCGTCCGCCGGCGGAGGGCCTCCGTCATCCGGACCCGCGACCGGATCAGCAGTCCACCGATGAAGAAGGCCGTGGCCAACCCGAAGATGAAGATGGCCGCGTCGACGGTTCCGAGCGCCGGATCGAGCAGCAGCTCGATCAGCGCGGTGGCGATCACCCCGAGCCCCCCGACCGTCAGTTGGATCGTCGTGAGCAGCCGGGAACCCAGCTGGAAGGTCATCACGAAGATGACCGGCAGCACCACACCGCAGGTGATCATCGGGCCTACGGTCAGCTGGGCGATCAGCGTCAAGGCCGCGACGGCGACCGGCGAGGCCACCGGGTGCCGACGCATCGCCAACAGCGGGAGGACGGCGAGCACCACGATCACGTACGCCCAGGCGCCGCCGCGGGTCGGCTGTTCCGTGACCAGGACGAGCGCCCCCACCGTGACGACCATCGTGGCCAGCAAGTTCCCGATCCCGATCCGGCGCAACCAGCCGGGTGCCGCCGGCAGAGACCGTGCCGCCCGGGTCGGCGGCGTCCCGACGCGTGTCGGACCTACCTGGACGGCCATGCCCACCCCTCGCCGTGCTGTCGCCTGTGGTGCATTGTCTGCCGCGGATGGTGGTCGGCGCCAGCACCGGCGCCGACCACCCCGTCCCCGATTCATGCGCTGATCTCGCCCGACCGGCGGCCGGCGCTGACCCGAGGAGCGATCAGGGACCAGCCGATGCCGGCGCCCCAGCAGGCCAGCGCGAGACCGATGCCGAACGACAGGAAGGACGCGTCGACGTTGAGCGCGGCGTCACCCCTCCACTGCGCCAGCAGCCCCCCGATCGTCACCGCCAGACCGATGAGGGCGCCACCCCAGCCACGACCCGTCTCCCGGGTCCGGGCTCCGACGGCGAACGCGATGTAGAGGGCGGCGGGGACGGCGCCGCTGCAGCGGATCAGGTCGGGGAACAGGAGCGCGTTGACGACCGCGGCCACCGCGACCATCGCGGCCGCCAGCAGCGGCCAGCGCCGGGCGAGGACGACCGGGGCGGTCATCGTCAGGGCGACGAGCGTTGCCGCTACCGAGGCCTCGTTGCCGGGTCCGCGCACCACCACCCACTCCAGCACGCTCAGTCCGACGGCGACGACGACACCGGTGGGTCCGAGCCAGAGCAGTCGGCGGCCGAAGCCGGTCGGGGCCGGATCGGTGCGGATGGCTGCTTCCGGACGGGTCGTGAGATTGGTCATGATC
>DATDAP010000050.1:0-4460 GCA_036525335.1 Microlunatus sp.
CCGAAGAGCCTGGACGAGGCCGCCACCGTGGACGGGGCGGGCTGGTTCCGGATCTATCGCAGCATCATCATGCCCCTCTCCGGTCCCGCGGTCGCCACGGTCGCGATCTTGACCTTCCTGCCCGCCTGGAACCAGTACCTGTGGCCGCTGATGGTGGTGCAGACCGAAGAGCTCCGGCCGGTGATGGTCGGCATCGACTACTTCAAGCAGCTCAACGTCTCCTGGGGCCAGATCATGGCGTACGCGTCCATGATCACCGTACCGATCCTGATCCTCTTCATCGCGTTCCAACGGTCCTTCATCAACTCCATCGCCTCCTCCGGCGTGAAGGGCTGAGCGGCCGGTGACCGCGTCCACGACCGATCTGCCTCCGCCGCCCGCCGAGGACCGGCATCGTCCGTCCCTGCACATCCACCCACGGCACGGCTGGCTGAACGATCCCAACGGGATCTGCCGGATCGACGGCAGGTATCACGTCTTCTACCAGCACAACCCGGCGGGCCCGGTGCACGAGGACGTCCACTGGGCGCACGTCAGCTCGACCGACCTGCTGTGCTGGAGCGATGAGCCCATCGCGCTGGCTCCGCGTCCCGACGGCCCCGACTCAGGAGGCTGCTGGTCGGGGTGCGTTGTCGTCGACGACGGGACTCCCACGGCCGTCTACACCGGTGCCCGGTCCTCGTCGCAGGACGCGGGCGTCGTTCTGGCGTACAGCGACCGCGCCTTGCGCGCGTGGACGCCGGCGCCGGCGTGGACGGTCGACACCCCGGACGACGACGCCATCTCGGACGTCCGCGATCCATTCGTCTTCACCTACGACGGCCACCGCTATGCGGTGCAGGGGGCGGGTCATCAGACGGGGCGGCCGCAGCTGCTGCTGTACGGCTGCGACGACCTCGCCGAGTGGGTCCCGCTCGGTCCGCTGCTGACCGAGGACGATCCGACCGCCGCGGCGGTCGCCGGAGCGAACATCTGGGAGTGCCCGAATCTATTCCAGCTCGGGGATCGCTGGGTGCTCATCCTCTCGCTGTGGCGCGACCACGTGCTGAGCGGAGTGCGCTACCTGGAGGGGGACCTGGTGCACGCGGGTGCCGGGCTTCGGTTCGTGGCCCGGTCCGGAGGGACCCTGGACACGGGTCCGAGCTTCTACGCTCCGCAGATCCTGGTCGAACCCGACCGCGTCCTGCTCTGGGCTTGGGCGGGGGAGGGCGCCGAGCGCACCTCCGAGGACGTCGGACGAGCCGGCTGGTCGGGGGCGTTGACCTTGCCGCGGGAGGTCCGACTCGAGGGTGACACCGTCACCCTGCACCCCGCCCGGGAACTCGTCGGACTGCGGCGGGAGCGGCTGGGGCTGGAGGCCGGCGCGCTCGTCGACGCGGTCGCGTTCGAAGCGGTGTCCAGGTCCCCCCTGCGGCTGGTCCTGATCGCCCCACAGGGGGAACGGACCGAGGTCCTTGCGAGCGGGCTCGGCGGGCGTCTCCTGGTCGACGGGAGCATGGTCGAGTATTTCGGGCCTGAGACCACCTACACGACCCGCGCCTATCGTCCGGCCGACCATCGATGGTCCCTGGAGACGGAAGGGCCGGTCGAGCTGTGGAGGCTCGGACTGGGGGAGCCCGACAGCTGAGCCGAGAGCCGGCGTCTCAACCTTCCACCACGCCCTTGCGGCCACCTCGTCCCAGCCTCGATTCTTGGACGCGTGAAGCAATCCGACCCGGCGGGGTCACCACGAGACCCGATGATCCTCGCGCGGCGGGCCGTGCTCCTGGGCGGTGTCGCTCTGGTCGGGGCCGCGAGCGTGTCGGCGTGCTCGCCGGGCTCCGGGACGGACCGGGAGGCCACCCCGTCGTCGGAGCCGACCTCGGCGGCCACCCGCGACTCCGAGCTCGGAGCCAAGATCACCGCGATCGTGGAACCGCTGCTGGAGACGCTGATGGTCCCCGGCGTCGTCGTCGCCGTCCGCACGCCCCAGGAGGAGTGGCGGCAGGGCTTCGGTCGACGTTCCCTGGCGTCGGACTCCGCGCCGGTCACCGTCGATGATCACTTCCGGATCGGGTCCAACACCAAGACCATGACCGGGACGTGTGTGCTCCAGCTGGTGGATGAGGGCACGGTGGCCCTCGAGGATCACGTCCAGCAGCACCTCTCGCAGCTCACCGACGACAAGCTGCGCGGCGTCACCGTCGCCCAGCTGCTCGACATGAGCAGCGGTCTGCACAGCTACACCGAGCTCCGTTCGTTCAACGCGATCCTCGACTCTGATCCCGGACGTGCCTGGCGGCCGGACGAGCTGGTGGCCCGCGGCCTGGCCGAGGACGTGGACTTCCCGCCGGGCAGGGACTTCCACTACTCCAACACCAACACGGTGCTGGCCGGGATGCTCGTCGAGCACCACGATCGGCGACCGCTGGAGGAGTCGTTCCGGGTCAGGATCCTGGACCAGCTGTCGCTCGCCAACACCCTGCTGCCGGCCCGGGACTCCGCAGCGATCCCGGACCCTCACCCGCGCGGTTACATGTACGGCACCAACGTCTCGACCCTGACCACGGCCGTCCTCTCCGAGGCCGATCAGCAGCGCGCTCGGAGCGGAGAGCTGGAGCCGGGCGACTACACCGACGCGAATCCGTCCTGGGGCTGGGCGGCGGGCGCCGGCATCTCCACCGCGGCGGATCTGACCACGTACGTCGACGCGCTGATCGGCGGCGGACTGCTCAGCGAGGAGCTGCAGCAGCGCCGACTGGACAGTGTCAAGGCGGTCGGCAGTGCGGGCGCCGGTTACGGGTTGGCGCTGGCCAGCTTCGGGCCCATGCTCGGGCACGACGGCTCGCTGCCCGGTTTCACCTCGTTCATGGCGCATGACCCCAAGACCAGGACCACGCTGATCGTGCTGACCACCCTGCAGTCCTCACCGGACGGTCAGATGGTCGCCAACGAGATCGCCCGGCCGATCATCGGAGCGATCATCCCGAGCTGATCCGGTGCGGTCTCCGCTTCGGTGATCCCGGCACTGATCGGTAGGCTTCGCGCGTGCCTCTGCCTGACCCCAGCCAGCCGTCCGGAGCCTCGCGGCTCAGTGTCCTCGTCATCGGGTCCGGCGGCCGGGAGCACGCGCTGGCGCTGGCCCTGGCGCGGGACCCCGGCGTCGCCGCGGTGCACTCCGCCCCCGGCAACCCCGGGACGGGAGAGGTGGGGACCAACCATCCGGTGGACGCTCACGATCCGGTGGCGGTTGCCGCACTCGCCTCCGAGCTCGGGGCGGATCTGGTGGTGGTGGGGCCGGAGGCGCCGCTGGTGGCCGGGGTGGCCGACGCCGTGCGCGACGCCGGCATCGCCTGCTTCGGGCCCTCCAAGGAGGCCGCGCAGCTCGAGGGCAGCAAGGCGTTCGCCAAGGAGGTGATGGCCGCTGCCGGAGTCCCGACGGCCGCCGCCCGGCTCTGTCTCACCGCGGCCGAGGTCGCCGCGGCGCTGGACGACCTCGGGTCACCGTACGTGGTCAAGGACGACGGACTGGCCGCAGGCAAGGGGGTGGTCGTGACCACCGATCGGCAGGTCGCGGTCGACCACGCCGCCGCCTGCGGGCGGGTGGTCATCGAGGAGTTCCTGGACGGACCCGAGGTGAGTCTGTTCGCCGTGACCGACGGCACCACTGTCCTGCCGCTGCAGCCCGCCCAGGACTTCAAGCGGGCGTTCGACGACGATGCCGGTCCCAACACCGGCGGTATGGGCGCCTACACTCCGCTGCCCTGGGCCCCGGAGGGTCTGGTCGACGAGGTGCTCCGCACCGTGCTGCAACCGACGGTCGACGAGCTGGCCCGCCGGGGCACTCCCTTCAGCGGTCTGCTCTACGCCGGTCTCGCCCTCACCCGTCAGGGGGTGCGGGTGATCGAGTTCAACGCCCGCTTCGGCGACCCGGAGACCCAGCCGCTGCTGGCGCGATTGAGGACACCGCTCGGTGGTCTGCTGTACGCGGCGGCGACCGGCGCCCTGGCCGACCAGCCGCCGTTGGACTGGGCCGACGGCTCGGCCGTCGCGGTCGTCCTGGCCGCGGAGAACTATCCGGCGAGTCCCGTGACCGGCGGCGTGATCGGGGGTCTCGACAACGGCACGTCGGACGGCGCGATGATCATCCACGCCGGCACAGGATTGGACTCTCAGGGCCGGGTGATCAGCACCGGCGGTCGGGTGCTCGCGGTGGTCGGCACGGGGGCGGAGCTGACCACAGCTCGGCACGCCGCGTACGCGACGATCGCGCACCTGGAGCTGCCGGGTTCCTTCTACCGTACGGATATCGCGAGGTCAGCGGCCGACGACGAGATGAGAGCAGTGCAGCAGTGAGTGTCCCCAACGTCCTGGCCGACCGGTACGCCTCCGAGGCGATGCGGACGGTGTGGAGCCCGGAGAACAAGATCATCGCCGAGCGGCGGCTGTGGATCGCCGTGCTCTCGGCCCAACGCGATCTC
>DATDAP010000051.1:0-8366 GCA_036525335.1 Microlunatus sp.
CATGAACCGCTTGATCGTGCCGCCCTTGCCGGCGGCGTCCCGGCCCTCGAACAGCACCACGATCTTGCCGCCGGTGTCCTGCAGCCAGTACTGCAGCTTCAGCAGCTCGATCTGCAGCGCGTACTTCTCCTCCTCGTAGACGTCGCGATCCATCCGTTCGTCGTACGGGTAGTCCTCGCGCCAGGTCTCGACCGGATCGCCGCCGGGATCGATCAGGTCCGGGTCGGAACCGTGGTCGTCGTGACTGACGGTGAAGCCGTCACGGAGCAGGTGGTCGAGGTACTCACGGAAGTTCTCCCGGATGATCACGGAGTCAGTATCGACCTCGCGGGCGAACAGCTGGTGAACGGGGGCAGCGGGGCTCAGCTGTCGGACGCTGATGGCGAGCTCGGTCGGTGGCCTCTCGCGTCGGCCAGACGCTCGGTCAGCCGGCCGACGATCTCATCCTCACTGTCGTAGTAGGCCAGACCCCAGTCGGCCACCATGGCCGGGTACGCGACCTCCGGCCTGTCACCCAGCGACTCCCGTACGGCCGTCAGCTCGGCCCGGCGCTCCACCAGGGAGTCGCGATAGTCATCCAGCATCTGGCGCAGCTGCTCGGGCGAGGAGAGCCCGCCCATCAGCAGCCGCAGCGCCACCGGGTGCTTGAGGATCGGGAACTCCGGAGTCGACTCCGACTGCCAGCTCCGCAGTCGTTCCAGTCCCGTGGGGCTGATCCGGTAGCGCCGATCGCGGCGCCCGGTGGGGCCGTCGAAGGCGGCCGTCACCAGACCTGCGTCGGCCAGCCGGGCCAGCTCGCTGTAGACCTGGCTCATGGCCGGGGACACCCAGTAGAAGCGCAGGGTCCGGTCGGCCCGCTGCTTCAGCTCGTAGCCGGTCATCCCCGGGGCGTCGGGGCCGGAGAAGACCAGCAGACCCAGCAGCGCGTACGAGGTGGTCGAGAGGTCTTGACCCACAGAGGCAGCGTACCCAAGATATTCCTAACAGGAATAACCAACCCGCGGAGGTCGCGATGTCGGAGGCAGTGCTGCTGGTCGGGACGAAGAAGGGTCTGTGGATCGGCCGCAGCGACGAGCGCCGGGCCCGATGGGAGTTCGGCAAGCCGGAGTTCCTGATGGAAGGCATCTACGCGACCTGCATCGACACCCGGCAGGCGAGTCCGCGGGTCTTCGTCAGCGGGCACAGCGAGCACTGGGGCCCCGGGATCTACCGGTCGGACGATCTCGGTCGGACCTGGACCGAGACCCAGGGCGCGGCGGTGCGCTTCCCGACCGATCTGGGGGCCAGCGTGGAGCGGGTCTGGCAGATCCAGCCCAGCGCGGCCGACCCGGACGTGGTGTGGGCCGGCACCCAGCCGTCCGCACTGTTCCGCTCCGAGGACCGGGGCGAGTCGTTCGAGCTCGTCCGCTCTCTGTGGGACCACCCGCACCGACCCGACTGGGGCGCCGGGTTCGGCGGCCAGGCGATCCACACGATCGTGCCGGACCCGACCGACCGTGACCGGGTCACGGTGGCGATGTCCACCGGCGGCGTCTACCGCACCGAGGACGGCGGACAGTCGTGGAGTCCGTACAACACCGGCATCAAGGCCTATTTCTTCCCCGACCCGTGGCCCGAGTTCGGCCAGTGCGTGCACAAGGTGGCCTGCCACCCCGACCGGCCCGAGCTGATGTACGCCCAGAACCACCATGGCGTCTACCGTTCCGACGACGGCGGATCCACCTGGACCTCGATCGCCGACGGGCTGCCGGCCGACTTCGGTTTCCCGATCGTGGTGCACCCGCACGACCCGGAGACCGTCTTCGTGTTTCCCTTGATCGCCGACGGGGCCCGGATCCCGCCCGACGGCGAGGCGCGGGTCTGGCGCTCCACCGACGCCGGACGGACCTGGACGGCGTCGAGCAGTGGCCTGCCCGACGAGTTCTACGCCGCGGTCATGCGCGACGCGATGTCGGCCGACGACGCCGAGCAGACCGGCCTCTACTTCGGCGCCCGCGACGGCTCGGTCTGGGGCAGCACCGATGACGGAGACTCCTGGTCCGAGATCGCCCGGCACCTCCCCGACGTGCTGAGCGTCCGTGCCGCGGTCGTCTAGGACCCTGGCCCGGCCCGTTCCGGCAGGGTCTCGGGCGTCCGGAACGAGGCCGCGAGCTCGGCGCGGGTGCGTACCCCTCGCTTGCGGTAGACGCTGCCCAGGTGGTGCTCCACCGTCCTCGGACTGAGGAACAGGGCGGCCGCGATGTCCTTGGTGGCCATGCCGCGTGCCGCGTACAGCGCGATCCGGGTCTCCTGGGCGGTCAGCGGCTCATCGGTCTGCGCGCGCCGGCCACGCGGCTTCGCCCCGGTGGCGGAGAGCTCCGCGGCGGCCCGGTGCACCCAGGCGGTCAGATCCATCGCGGTGAACGCGTCGAGGGCGGTGTCGAGCTGGACGCGCGCCCGGACGCGCTGGCCCTCCCGCCGCAGCCGGACCCCATAGAGGAGACGCGTGCGCGCGGCTTCGAAGACGTCGGGTGCTTCGGCGTGGGCAGCGAACGCAGCCTGGAACGCCAGATCGGCCGTCTGCTGGTCCGGGGCGGTCAACCCACGACAGCGCGCCACCAGCGCCCGCAGCCACGGCGCGGCCGAGGTCGGGGTGGCGGCGGCGAATCTTCCGGCCAGGTCGGTCGCCGCCTCCCGACGGCCCAGGGCGAGATAGGCCTCGATCAGGTCGGGGGCGACCCCGAGCGGTTCACCCATGGTGCCGACGCCGCCGTCGGCGGCGAGCCGGGCCTCGAGGATGACCACGGCCGTCGACGGGTCGGCGCGACAGAGAGCGCAGAACGCGGCCGTGATCGCCTGATGAGCCGCGAAGGCGGTGGTGCCGGCCCGGTCGGTGAGCACGGTCGCCCGCTCGAGAGCGGCCCGGGCCTCGTCGTGACGACCTCGGGCGGCGGACTGCCACGCCAGCATCTCCAGCGCGACGGCCACGTCAGCGGCGTAGCCGAGCTGTTCCCCGAGCTCGACGGCCTCTCCCGCGTCTGCGAACGCGCCGGCGTGGTCGCCGAGCCAGGCCCGCGCGCTGGCGGCCAGGGTCAACGCCGGCACCAGGACACCCAGACCACCCCGGGCCCTGGCTTGGTTCAGCTGGTGGAGGCCCAGTGCCATGACCAGCTCCGGATCGCCGAGGAAGCCCCCGGCCAGCGCCAGGTGGACGAGCGATCGCGGATCGTCGCGCAGCGTGGGACCGGCGATCTGCTCGACGGTGCGTCTCAGCAGCACACCCCCGGTGCGCGGATCGCCGCCGACCACGGCGGCGAACCCCTGGGTGAAGTCCGCCAGCATCCGCTGGCGTGGATCGACGGTGTCGGCGACCGCACCGATCGCCGTCGCGCAGCCGATCAACCCCGCGATGTCGTTGAGCCGGAAGCGGGCCAGGGCCAGCTCGGCGAGGGCCTCCGTGCGCTCCGCACCATTCAGCCGCGCGGCCGCGGACGCGAGCAGCTCGACCGACGCCGGCACCGAGCCCGCGTACTCCTCCAGCATGCCGAGGGTGAACTGCGCGCGACCCTTGGCCCGGTCGTCGCTCGTCGCGCGCAGCACCCGAGCCGCCAGTGACCGGGTTCGATCCGTGTCGCCGGCCGCGAACGCGTCAGCCGCGGCGGACGCCAGCCAGTCCGCGATCCGTACGGGGTCGTTGCCGAGCACGGCGGCCCGCTCCATCGCGATCGACGCTGCCGCATACCCCCGACGGTGTCGGGCGTGGCTCGCGGCTCGCACCAGGTCGAGCGCCAGCAGCTGGTCCGGACCGACCACGGCTTCGGCCCGGTGCCAGGTGCCCGCGACCGAGTCGGGGTCGGCCGCCAAGACCGAAGCCAGTGCGCGGTGGGCCGCTCGCTGTTCGACCGCGGAAGCCTGGTTCAGCGATGCGGTCCGCAGCAGGGGATGACGGAACGCGATCTCCCCGGCCGAGCTGACCAGGACTCCGTGATCGGTGGCCTCGTCCAGCGCAGCCGCCACATCGATCCCCTCGCCGGTCAGGGCGGCGGCCACCGTGACCGAGCCTCCCGATCGATTGAGCGCGGTCAGCAGCGCCGCCCGGCGGGCCGGCGCCGACAGCTCGGTCAGGTGTTGCCCGTACAGCTGCAGGAGACCGTCTCCGACGGCCGGTGCCTCGGGCAGCGGGGCCGCACCGACCCGCTGCGCGTCCGAGAGTCGCTCCGCGATCTCGAGCATGGCCAGCGGATTGCCACCCGTGTCGTCCACCAGGAGATCGGCCACCCGGCCCGCGACGCGATCACGGAGCAGGACACGGGCCTCCGTCGAGGTGAAGGGGGAGAGCGATGTGACCGGCAGTCCCTGCCCGAACTCCGCCGGGATCTGGCCCGATCGCCCGGCCCAGACGAAGCACACCGGGTCATCGCGGAGTCGGCGGGCCGCGAACGCCAGCGCCGACGCCGATTCGCGGTCGAGCCACTGCAGATCGTCGACCAGCACCAGAACCGGGGTTCGTCGGGCCTCGGCGGCGAGCAGCGACAGCACGGCCGCGGCGACCAGGAAGCGGTCGGTCGCGGCCCCTGGCGGTTCCCAGCCGAACGCGACCGACAGGGCCGCGGCCTGGGTGGCCGGGATCTCGGCGAGGACCGCGCGCAGCGGACCGAGTGCCTGCAGCAGTCCCGCGTGCGCGAGCACCGCTTCGGACTCAACTCCGCGCGCCCACAGGCAGCGGAAACTCGTCGCTCGACGAGCGGCTGCCAGCAGCAACGTGGTCTTTCCCATCCCCGGCTCGCCCTCGAACACGACCGACGTCGTCGATCCTCCGCGGGCGGCCTCGAGCTGGGCATCCAACCGGCCGAGCTCCGGGCTGCGGCCCACCATCTCTCCCAACCCATCGGGAGATCCGCCCGGGCTAGTGGGGGATTCTCCCCACGCGAACGACCCGTGCCGGCTGCCAAGGTCGAGGGACGGCACATCATCTGCGGGAGGTCTCGATGAGGACATCAGTCACGATCCTAGGGAGGTGGCGAGGCTCCGCCTGGCCGACGTGGGGATTCGCGCCCTGGTGGCGCTTCGGTCCGAGCCGCTTGGGCCCTGACCGTCGCCCGAGCCGGGTCGACCAGGATCAAGCGGCCCGGTAGCTATGGTCACGTTCGCGGGTGTCTCCCACGTCGCCTTCACCGTCACCGACCTGGCCGTGAGTCAGCGCTTCTACACCTCCGTGCTCGACTTCGTCCCGGTGCTGGACGTCGGCTACGGCCGGATCTGCATGCATCCCGGTACTGGCTTCACCATCGGGTTGATCCGACACGAGGGTGCCCGGGGGGAGCGGTTCAGCGAGCTGACCACCGGGCTCGACCACCTCGGTCTCAGAGCCTCCTCGCGGGCGGAGCTGGAGGCCTGGGAGCGCCGCTTCGAGCAGTACGGCGTCAGCTACACACCCATCCGCGACATGGAGATGGGCTCTCACCTGAACTTCCGCGATCCCGACGGCATCGCGCTCGAGCTCGACGCTCCGAATGAGCTGGCGCTCCAGGCGCAGCGCGCGCTGGCGGCCCGTCCGTCCCCGGCCGAGGTCGCCGCGTTCGTCGCCGAGCACCTCGGGCCGGAGTACGTCCCACGCGGCTGAGTTCTGTCAGTGCCATGCGCCAGAGTGGACTCCAGCGTCCCGACGATCCGAGGAGCCACCCATGCCCGGCAACCCGCCACCGTTCGACAACGAGACCGACGGGATCCTGCTGTACCTGATCCAGCAGCGCGACGGCCTGCGCTTCGCCGCGTACGGGCTGACCGAGGAGCAGTTGCGGCAGCGGGCCACCCCCGCCAGCGCGCTCACCGTGGGTGGGTTGCTCAAGCACGCCTCGATCACCGAGCGAGGCTGGATCGACATCCTGGCCGGCGAATCGTCTGAGAAGACGGAGGAGGAGTACGGCTCGGACTTCGTCGTCACCGACGACGAGAGCCTCGCCTCGCTGCTCGCCCTGCAGGCGGCGGTGGCGGCTCGCACCGAGGAGGTCGTACGTGGGCTGCCCAGCCTGGACGTCGCGGTCCAGCTGCCCGAGGCGCCCTGGTATCCGCAGAACACCGACGGCTACTCCGCTCGCTGGATCCTGCTGCACGTGATCGAGGAGCTGGCGCGGCACGCCGGCCACGCCGACATCGTCCGCGAGCACATCGACGGGGCCACCATGTACGAGCTGATGGCCGGGGTCGAGGGCTGGCCGGCCACCGACTGGCTGACCCCATGGCAACCACCGGCCGACCGTCCGTGAGCCGGCCGGTCAAAGCCCACGCACAGGAAGTAAGGGTACCCTTCCTGTATGGCTGATCGTCCTCGTCCGTCCCGACCGACCCGCTCCGCGACCGTTCTCCGCAAGGAGTGGCTGACGCCGGGCATGGTGCGCCTCTTCCTCGTCGGCGACGACGTGCAGGGGCTGTCCGAGCTGACCTACACCGATCACTACGTGAAGCTGCTCTTCGCTCCGGCAGGGGCGGACTACCGCTGGCCGTTCGACCCGGAGCACATCCGGGCCGAGCGCCCGGCGGAGGAGTGGCCGGTCACGCGGACGTACACGATTCGCTCCTTCGATCGCGCCACCGGGGAGCTGGCCATCGACTTCGTGGTGCACGGCGACGCCGGGCTCGCCGGTCCGTGGGCCGCGACCGTCGAACCGGGGGAGTCCATCGGCTTCCACGGACCCGGCGGCGGCTACGCCCCCGATCCCGCGGCGGTGACCCACCTCCTGGTCGGGGACGAAGCAGCCCTGCCGGCGATCGCGGCCGCCCTCGACATGCTGCCCGACGACGCGGCCGCCGAGGTGTTCGTCGAGGTCGCCGATGCCGATCACCGGATTCCGCTGCGCGAGACCAGCCGCACCCGGCTGACCTGGGTGCATCGTGGCTCAGCACCGTACGGCGCACCGCTGGCCGCAGCCGTTCGGCAGACCTGGGTGCCCGATGCCGGCGCCCAGGTGTTCGTGCACGGCAACGCCGAGCTGGTCAAGGACCTGCGTCGCTTCCTGTTCGTGGATCATCGTCACGATCGCCGGCTGGTGTCGATCTCCGGGTACTGGCGCACCGGTCTGAATGAGGACGGGTGGCAGAGCTCGAAGCGGGTGTTCAACGAGCAGATGGAGACGGAGGAGCAGGCTGCCCTGGCGTGAGCCTGCCGACTCCCTTGGCCTGAGTCCTCCGACGGCGGTTGATCTGAGCCACCGAGCGGGGAGCGGTATCGTCACCGGCTGGGACACCACAGCAGGAGATGAGGATCCGATGAGCAGCAACGTCGCCGGCTGGCGTGCCAGCCACGTGCCCGGACGCTGGCCGGTGTTGATGGGCCCATCGAGTCTGGTGGTTCTGGATCCGACGACCTCGATCGACCTCACCCTGTTGTGGGAGAAGGTCCTGGGCAGTGCGTCCATGGGGGACCTGGTCACCGTGCTCGCCGCCGTCGGACCGGATCAGAGTCCCGACCTCGTCGCCCTCTTCTGGTCCCCCCAGGGGATGCGGTCCCTGGTGCGGGGCAACGTTCGTCTGCTCGATCCCGGCACTGCTGAGGTCGTCGCCGATGGTGCCGGGATCCTGACCTGGCGCGAGGTGGGCCTGGCCGACCGGGACCAGCTCGAGATCGACCTCGGAGCCGGACCCGTCGGCACCCGGGGGCTCCCGCTGGTGGTCGGCGCGGTCCGGGCCGGGGCGATCAGGATCGAGGCGGGTGCCACCGCCGTCGTGATCTCGCCGCAGGCGATCTCGTTCGAGCAGACCATCCCGCCCGACGAGATCGCCGACTGGCCGGCTCGTGACGCCGCCGCGCAGGCCGGTGACGCGACTCCGTTGGAATCGTCTGAGGCCGACCCGATCGCGGCCGGAGCCCTCTGGCCACCGGTGCGTCGGGCGCCTCTGGCTGTCCCGACCCTGACTGCCCCCTCGGCGCTGTCCCCCATCTCGGGCTTGTCGCCGTCCTCGAGCCTGGCACCCGCGGCGACTCCCTCGGTACCTTCGGTGCCTTCAGTCGTCGCCGCCGACGACGACCTGGACTCCCCTCTGGGCGGTGGCGGACTGACGCGGCGCACGTCCCCGCCCACTGCCACCGATGAGTTCGACCAGGATCGCTTCGAGATGGAGACCGGCGACACCGCCCTGATGGCCGTCCCGCCCGGTCACCCGGTGACGGCCGAGCAGGAGGCCGAGACGCGGGCCGAACACGTCGGTGTCACGCTGGTCTCGGCCGCGATCTGCCTGTCCGGTCACCCGAATCCTCCGTACGCCGATCGCTGTGGGCTGTGCGGTGCGCCGGTTCCGCCGCAGACCACGCAGCTGGTGCCGCGGCCGGTGCTCGGCATCCTGCGTTCCCCGGACGGCTCGAGCGTCCGGATCGACCGACCGATCCTGGT
>DATDAP010000052.1:0-2645 GCA_036525335.1 Microlunatus sp.
GCGAGTCTCGCCCGCTACGAGCGTGACGCGCCCGTGGAGAACCTGGACGGTGGCCTCACCGGGGTTCTCGTGCTCGTCCAGGCTTGTGCCGGCCCGCAGCGCGATCAGGGTCTGCCGAAGGACGTGTTCGTGGCCTCCGTAGACGGTGTGGGCGCTGCGACCGCTGGAGGCTGCCAACGCGACGCCCAGGTGCTGGCGGACCAACGCGGTCAGTGACTCCTTCTGCATCGTGCCTCCCGCTTGTCGACTGAGATCTTGGTGCGGCCGGTTCGCTCATCGCCCATCTGCGGGGCCGTGGTGATGGGGTGGGTCAGGTCGTCAGCAGGAAAGCCCCGATGATGAGAAGGGCGAGGACCTTGACGACTTCAAGGCCGACGTACCAGCAGTGCGCGTTGGAGCGCGGCGCGTCCTTGCCGGCGAGGACCCGATCGGATCGCCTGGCCAGACGGGGCCGGACCAGCACGATCTGGACGACAAGGATTGTCACGGGCAACGTGGCGCTGATGATGATGCGTGCGGTCGGCATCGCTGCAAGGACTGCGGACGTCAAGACGACAGCCCAGGGTCAGTTCGGCGATGTTGAGTGCGCGGAACACCAGTCGTCCGATGCCGAGCCCGATTTGGAGCGTGACACCGGGTGCCCGGAACTTGAGCGGTGCTTCGAGGAACGAGATCGCGGTGACCATGCCTAGCCACACGAACGTCACGGCGGTCGCGAGCGCCAACGACGGACTCATGCCTGCACCTGTTCGTCACGAGGGGATTCCGAACTCACGGCTGTAGTGCCTCGCAACTGCCTTGGCCATCACGGGGTCAATGAGTCGTTGGCGCGCCAGGCGCTCGACTACTCGCAGCGCGATGGACGGTGCGTCCACACCGAAGTGGCGGCGGAGCGCGGCACGGGTATCGGAGAGGCCGAAGCCATCAGTGCCCAGCGAGGACCAGTCCCCCGGGACAAACGGCGCGATCTGGTCGGGGACCGCCCGCATCCAGTCCGAAACCGCGACCACCGGCCCGCGCTGTCCGGCGAGGCGGGCGGTGACGTACGGGGTTCGTTGCGGTTCATCGGGGTGCCGGTGGTTCCATTCGTCGGTGGCGAGAGCCTCGCGACGCAGCTGTGTCCAGGAGGTGACCGACCAGACGTCGGCATTGATCCCCCAGTAGCGCAGCATCTTTTGTGCCTCGAGCGCCCAGGGCACAGAGATCCCCGAGGCGAGGATCTGCGCGCCGGGTCCGCGATCGGTTGCCGCCGGCGAGTACAGGTGCATTCCGGCGAGGATTCCTTCGACGTCGACGTTGTCCGGCTCGGCGGGCTGGACGACGGGCTCGTTGTAGAGGGTGAGGTAGTAGAAGGCGTTGGGATCCACTCCAGGATCGGGTTCGCCGTACATCCGGCGCAGGGCGTCTCGGACGATGTGGCCGAGCTCGAAGCTAAACGCCGGGTCGTAGGCGACGCAGGCGGGGTTGGTCGAGGCCAGGAGAAGTGAGTGGCCGTCCTGGTGCTGTAGTCCCTCGCCGTTGAGCGTGGTGCGGCCTGCCGTGGCGCCGAGCAGGAACCCTCGGGTCAACTGGTCCGCAGCGGCCCACAGCTGGTCGCCGGTGCGTTGGAACCCGAACATGGAGTAGAAGATGTAGATCGGGATCATCGGCTCGCCGTGGGTCGCGTATGAGGTTCCGGCCGCGGTCCAGGAGGCGGCGCAGCCGGCTTCGGTGATCCCTTCGTGGAGCAGCACCCCGCGGGTGTCTTCCTGGTAGCTGAGCATTAGATCTCGGTCCACCGAGAGGTAGTGCTGGCCGTGCGGTGAGTAGATCTTCTTGGTGGGGAAGAAAGCATCCATTCCGAAAGTGCGGGCCTCGTCTGGGATGATGGGGACGAACCGGTGTCCCATCTCGGGGTCCTTCATGAGGCTCTTGAGGAGACGGACGAACGCCATGGTGGTGGCCACGGGCTGGCGGCCGGTCCCGCGTGCGGCGACTTCGTACGCAGCATCGCCGGGAAGCTTCAGCAGCCTCGCGCGCGCGGGCGACACGGTTCTGCGAGGCAGATTTCCGCCCAGGAGCCGGCGGCGCTCGTGCAGGTACTCCAGCTCACGGGATCCCGGGGGCAGGGCGACGTAGGGAGGAAGGTCCGCGTCGAGGTGGGCGTCACGCAGCGGCATCTCCAGGCGGTCGCGGAAGGCACGCAGGTCTTCGAGGGTCAGCTTCTTCATCTGATGGGTGGAGTTGCGACTCTCGAAGTGCGAGCCGAGCGTCCATCCCTTGATGGTCTGGGCCAGCACGACGGTCGGCTGACCCCGGTGCCGCAGGGCCGCGTCGTAGGCCGCATACACCTTCCGGCTGTCGTGCCCGCCGCGCTTGAGACCCCAGACCTCGGCGTCGGTCATGCCCTCGACCATCGCGAGGGTGCGAGGGTCGCGGGCGAAGAAGTGCTCGCGCACGAACGCTCCCGACTCCGACTTGTAGGTCTGGAAGTCACCGTCCGGGGTCGAGTTGAGCAGGTCGACGAGAGCACGGTCGCGGTCGGCGCCGAGTAGCGGGTCCCACTCGCGTCCCCAGACGACCTTGATGACGTTCCAGCCGGCGCCACGGAAGTAGGCCTCGAGCTCCGGGATGATCTTGCCGTTGCCACGCACCGGTCCGTCGAG
>DATDAP010000053.1:0-7604 GCA_036525335.1 Microlunatus sp.
CTGGCCGCCGACGCCGCCAACCCGCACCACCTCCGGATCGCCGGACTCGGTCATCCGAACTGCGCGGGCGTGCTCGCGCTCACCAACGACGACCACACGAACCTGTCGATCACCATGGCGGCCGCGCTGCTGCGCCCGGAGCTACCCGTCGTGGCGCGCACCATCTCGCCCGCGATCGCCGAGCGGATGCGCGCCTTCGGCACGCCGTCGGTGGTGAACCCGTTCGATCGGTTCGGCGATCACCTGCGCCTGGCGCTGAATGCTCCCGCCTCCTACCAGCTGCTGACCTGGCTCGAGGCGGGGCCCGGTGCGGTGCTGCCGGAGCGGGGCAAGCTGCCGTCGCACGGACGTTGGGTGATGTGCGGCTACGGCCGCTTCGGTCACGAGCTGACCGCCGACCTGAGGGCGGCCGGGCTCGACGTCACGATCATCGACAGCTCGGCCCCGCAAGGGGCCGACCAGGGCGTCATCGTCGGCGACGCGTCGGAGGAGAGTGTGCTGGCGCGGGCCGATCTGGTGGGTGCCGTCGGGCTGGTGGCCGGCACCGATGACGACACCACGAACCTGTCCATGCTGGCCAACGCCCGCCGGATGAACCCGCACCTGTTCCTGGCGGCACGGCAGAACAAGCCGACGAGTGCCGCCCTGTTCGAGGCGATGCACGTCGACGCCCTGCTGGTGCCGACCGAGGTGGTCGCCCATGAGGTGTACGCCCAGATCAGCACACCGCTGCTGTGGCGGTTCATCCGAGGCATCGCGGCGGAGGGTGATGCATGGGCGGACGCGCTGGTCATGAGGTTGCGACACAACTGCGGCGTCGAGCTGCCGGCGCTCTGGAAGGTGAAGCTGGACCGAGCCCAGGCTCCCGCCCTGGCTCGCCACCTCGCCGACCGGACAGTGCTGCTCGGTGACCTGCTGCGCAGCCCGGAAGACCGCGATCGTCGACTCGAGGTCGTGCCCCTGCTGCTGTTCCGTTCCGACGAGGCCGTCCTGACCCCGGACGACGAGGCTGTGCTGGAGGCCGACGACGAGCTGCTGTTCGCCGGAGCCAGCTCACAGCGCCGGGAGCTGGAGAGCTCGATGGTGGTGGACTCGACGGCGGCGTACGTGCTCTTCGACCGGCGGGTACCCGCCAGCTGGGTCTGGCGGAAGCTGTCCCGGAAGGTCACCGTCGACTGACGGTGACCATCCTGGTCGAGCAGCTCAGTTGCAGGTGACCCCGGTGGCGTGGACGGGACAGTAACCGAACGGGTTCTTGTCCAGGTACTGCTGGTGATAGTCCTCGGCGTAGTAGAAGTCGCCGACGGGGGCGATCTCGGTGGTGATCTGTCGGTAGCCGGCCCGGCTGAACTCCGTCTGGTACTTGTCCCGCACCGCGGTCACCGTCGCGAGCTGCTCCGGGGTGGTGGTGTAGATCGCCGAGCGGTACTGGGTGCCCACATCGTGGCCCTGGCGCATGCCCTGGGTCGGGTCGTGGTTCTCGAAGAACACCTTGAGCAGCTTCTCGAGGTCGGTGCTGGTGGGGTCGTAGCTGACCTTGACGATCTCGGTGTGACCCGTCTTGGCGCTGCACACCTCCTCGTAGCTGGGGTTCGGGGTGAAGCCGCCGGCGTAGCCGACGGCGGTGTTGGTCACTCCCGGGGCCTGCCAGTACAGCTTTTCCGCGCCCCAGAAGCAGCCGAGAGCCAGGTAGATGACCTCGGACCCCTTCGGTACGGTCTGCACCGGGATCCCGAAGATCTCGTGGAAGGTCGGCTCAGCCAGGACAGAGTGATCGCGGCCCCGCAGCGCCTTGGTGGGCTCGACCATGGTGACCTTCTGCTGGGAGAACAACATCTCTCGCTCCTTCTGTCGTGATTGCACCCGGTTCAACAGCACGCGGACGGTAGGTGTTCCCGCGCCGGCGCGGTCCCAGATGCCCGGGAGGCCGTTGGTCGACCCTGACTGTGGATTCGTCACCGACATCGGTGATCTGGCCACACTCACCGTGTCCCGGTCACCCCGCGTACGCTCACCCGCATGACGGATCGCCCAGGTTTCTCCACCCGCGCCATCCACGCCGGCCAGGAGCCGGACCCGACCACCGGAGCGGTCATCCCGCCCATCGTGACCTCCTCGACGTTCGCCCAGGACGGGGTCGGCGGTCTCCGGAACGGGTACGAGTACTCGCGCTCGGCCAACCCGACCAGGACCGCCCTGGAGGAGTGCCTGGCCGCGTTGGAGGGCGGCAGCCGGGGGTTCGCGTTCGCCAGCGGGCTCGCGTCGGAGGACACGCTGATCCGCTCGATCGCCAAGCCCGGTGCGCACCTGGTGCTGCCGCACGACGCGTACGGTGGCTCCTTCCGGTTGTTCGCGCGGGCGTACGAGCCGTGGGGACTGCTCACCGATCCGGTCGACCTGACCGACCTGGCTGCGGTCGAAGCCGCGATCCGGCCGGGGGAGACGGTGGCGGTCTGGGTGGAGACACCGACCAACCCGCTGATGTCGGTGGCCGACATCGCCGCCATCGCCGAGATCGCGCACTCGCTCGGCGCCCTGGTCATCGTGGACAACACGTTCGCCTCGCCCTACCTGCAGCAGCCCCTGGAGCTGGGCGCGGACGTGGTCATGCACTCCACCACGAAGTACTGCGGTGGGCACTCCGACGTGATCGGCGGGGCGCTGGTCGTCGCGGACGATGCGTTGGCGGAGAAGGTGCAGTTCCACCAGAACGCGCTCGGTGCCGTGGCCGGGCCGTTCGACGCCTGGCTGGTGCTGCGCGGTCTGAAGACGCTGGCGGTGCGGATGGAACGCCACAGCGACAACGCCGAGCGGGTCGCGGGCTTCCTGGCCGAGCACGCCGGGGTCAGCGAGGTCTACTACCCCGGACTGGAATCGCATGCCCAGTACGACGTGGCCAAGCGGCAGATGCGGCGGTTCGGCGGAATGGTCTCGTTCCGAGTCCGGGCCGGGGAGCAGGCCGCCGTCGACACCTGCGGTCGGACGAAGGTCTTCACCCTGGCCGAGTCCCTGGGTGGCGTCGAGTCGCTGATCGAGCACCCCGGCCGGATGACCCACGCCTCGGTGGCGGGCACAGCTTTGGAGGTGCCGTCGGACCTGATCCGGCTCAGCGTCGGCCTGGAGGACGTCGAGGACCTGCTCGCCGACCTCGACCAAGCGTTGCGCTGACCCAGCTGATGGTCGGTCCGCGCGGCAAATCCATCCACGGATGGGGATTCCCCCCATCTGGGGCGCCTTGGGCTCGGCATTTCCATCCACGGATGGGGATTCCCCACCTGGGGCGCCTTCGGCCCGGCAACATCCATCCACGGATGGAAAATGCCTTCACCCGAAGGCTCTCGGACGTCGACGAGTCCCTGGATCAGGCGGGCAGGCGCCAGGCGATCGGCCGGCCGCCTTGGGCGACGAGCAGGTCGTTGGCGCGACTGAACGGACGCGATCCGAAGAACCCCGAGCGGGCGGACAGTGGCGAGGGGTGCGCGGACGCCACGTACGGGACGTCGCCCAGCATCGGCACCAGGCTCTGGGCGTCGCGACCCCACAGGATCGCCACCAGCGGACCACCGCGTTCGACCAGGGCCTCGATGGCGCGCTGGGTGACCTGCTCCCAGCCTCTGCCGCGGTGCGACCCGGACTGACCGGGCGCCACGGTGAGCACCCGGTTGAGCAACAGCACGCCTTGGTCGAACCACGCACTCAGATCACCGTGCGGGGCCGGCTCGACGCCGAGGTCGGTCTGCAGCTCGGCGTAGATGTTGACCAGGCTGCGGGGGATCGGCCGCACCGACGGCTCCACCGAGAACGACAGACCGACGGGGTGCCCCGGGGTGGGATACGGGTCCTGGCCCACGATCAGCACGCGGACGTCGCCGAGCGGGCGGCTGAACGCTCGCAGCACCCGGTCCCCGCTGGGCAGGTAGCCGCGTCCGGCCGCCATCTCGGCGCGCAGGAAGTCGCCGACGGCGGCGACCGTCGGCGCGACCGGCTCGAGGGCGATCGCCCAGTCGGGAGCGACCAGATCGGCGAGCGGGCGGGGTCCAGCAGCCCGGCCATCGGGAGGGGTCATCGCAGGTCCTTCGTCGTCGGATCATCGGCTTCGGGTCCGCCGATCTGCTGCTCGCCGACCGGCACCGTCTCGGCGTCCGCTGCTGATTCGCTCCGGGCCGGGGGTAGGCCTCGCGGCATCCGCAGCGAGTACGTCGCCGCCACCACGAGCAGTGCCGCCCCGAGCCCGAAGGCCCACGAGTAGGAGAACCGGTCGGCCAGCAGGCCGGCCACGATCGGACCGACGATGGCCCCCGTGTCGGAGCACATCGAGAAGACCGCGACCGGAGTTCCCCGGGCGCCACCGGTCGCGTCGCCCACCGAGGCTGCCGGCGCGGTACCCAGGAACGCGGCGGCGACACCGTACGCGCACAGCGCGGCGATCAGCACCCCCATGTTCGGCGCGAACGGCACGACCATGATCGACAATCCGGCCAGCAGACCGCCGCCGATCATGGCCGGTCGGCGACCGACGGTGTCCACGAACTTGCCGGCCGGGGCCAGGGCGATGGTCTGGGCGACCGCGCCACAGGCGAACGCGATCCCGGTCCAGGTCGTGTTGTGGTGGAGCACCTCGACGACCAGCACCGGGATGAGGGCCGACCGGACCCCGAACGAGGTCCAGCCCTGGGCGAGGTTGGTCAGGCAGGCGGCCTGGAAGCGAGGGTCCGCGAGCACCGTCCGCAGCGGTACGGTGTCGGCGGCCGCGCCCGCCGCCGGGGCGACTCGGGTCCGGGACAACAGCACCAGGCCGACCACACCCGCCACGGCCAGGGTCGCGGCGTAGAAGTAGAACGGCGCCCGAATCGAGACCAGGGCGAGCAGCCCACCGATGGCCGGTCCGGTCATCCCGCCGAGCAGGAAGCCGCCCTGGAAGAAGCCCGCGGCGCGACCGCGCATCTGTGGGGCCACACTGCCCAGGAGCAGACTCATCGCGGACACCGTGAACATGGCCGAGCCGACTCCGCCGATCCCGCGCAGCGTCAGCAGCTGTGGGTAGGTCTGCGCGGCGCCGGCGAGACCGCTGGAGGCGGCGACGATGAAGATGCCGGTCGCCAGCACCGTACGCTCACCGATCCAGGTGATCAGCCGACCACACACCGGGCTGACGAGCAGGCGCATCAACGCGAACACCGAGATCACCGCACCGACCTCGGTGTTGCCGACCCCGAAGCTGCGCGCGAACACCGGCAGCACCGGCACCAGCACCCCGAAGCCCACGGCCACGCAGAAGGCGATCAGCCCCAGCACCAGCACGTCGCGGGGCAGCGAGGTACGCTCGCGCAGCCGACGGCGGACGGCTGTGGTGAGGGGCACCGCACAAGTGTGCAGGACGGACCGCGGGCTCGAGGGTTCGCGCCGGCCGTTACCGTTGAGACGTCGCCGGCCAGCCGCCGGAAAGAAGGAGAACCCGGTGGAGCTGGGGAAGAAGATCAGGGAGCGATTGCGCAACCGGAAGACCAAGGTCGCCACCGAGGAGGCCGCCGAAGCAGCCACCGATCTGGCCGATGAGGCGGCCGCCCGGCATGCCACGCCGCCGGCCGCCCCGCGTCGAGGCCTGTTCGAGGGTGCACCCGCCACCGCGGTTCCGCCGGAGGTCCGGATCACCTCCACCGCCGCCGAGTCGGACCAGGCCGTGCCCACCGCTCTCAAGATCGCCGCCGCGTGGGCATGGAGGATCTTCCTGGTGGCCGGGCTGGTCTACTTCGTCGGCTGGATCCTCGGTTTCCTGTCCGAGGTCGTCATCCCCCTCGCCGTCGCCATCCTGCTGGCCGCCATGCTCAAGCCGCTGGCCAATCGGCTGCACGGCTGGGGACTCAACAAGGCCCTCTCAGCGGCCCTCACGCTGTTCGGCGGCATCGTCTTGATCGCCGGAGTGCTGACCCTGATCATCAACTCCATCGCCGGTCAGGCCGGCGAGCTGAGCCAACAGGTGGTGAGCGGGTTCGGGCAGCTCGAGCAGTGGTTGATGAACAGCCCGCTGCCGATCGACCAGAGCTGGTTCCGCCTGGATGAGTGGGGCACCCGCATCCAGCAGTTCCTGGTCGACAGCCAGAGCACCATCGCCGCCTACGCCGGCGACATCGGCACCCAGGTCGGCCACTTCCTGGCCGGCGTCGCCATCTGTCTCTTCTCGCTGTTCTACTTCCTCTACGACGGCCGGGGCATCTTCAGCTTCGTGCTCAACCTGATGCCGCGCGGAGCCCAGGCCCGGGCCGATGCCGCCGCCCTCCGCGGCTACCAGTCGCTGTCGGCGTACGTGCGGGCGACCGTGCTGGTGGCGCTGGCCGATGCGACCGGGGTACTGATCGTGGCGCTGGCGCTACAGGTCCCGCTGGCCCCTGCCCTGGCCGCTCTCGTGTTCCTCGGCGCTTTCATCCCTCTCGTCGGCGCCTTCGTCTCCGGCTTCGTCGCCGTGCTCGTCGCCCTGGTGGCGGTCGGCTGGGTGCAGGCCCTGATCATGCTTGCCGGCATCATCGTGGTCATGCAGGTCGAGGGACACATCCTGCAGCCGTTCCTGCTCGGTCGAGCCGTGCACCTGCATCCGCTCGCGGTGCTGCTGGCCATCGCGATGGGCATCGTGATCGCCGGCATCGTGGGTGCTCTGGTCGCGGTCCCGATCCTGGCGTTCGTGAAGACCTTCATCCAGGAGCTCTACCGCCAGTCGCACGAGGTGGTGGCGCCTGCCGATCCGCCGCAGACGCCGGAGCCGGCAAGCGCCTGAAGGGAGCGGTTCTTTGGATCCGGCCACCGCCGGAGCGCGCGCGCCGCCGAGCGGAGCGAGGCAATGGCTACAGCGCCGAGCCCTTCTGGTACTGCGCCCAGGACACGTCCCAGTCGGTGTAGCCGTTGCCCTTCTCGATGCCGCGTCCCGACCCGGTGGTGACCACCGGGTCACCGACCTGCACCCGGTTGAACAGCCAGGCGGCGTTGCTGGTGCTCATCCCGACGCAACCGTGGCTCGCGTTGACCCGACCGAAGTTCCCCGAGTTCCACGGGGCCGCGTGCATGAACTCACCCGACCAGGTGATCCGCATCGCGTACTTGACCTTCAGGTCGTAGGCCTCGTCCGCGCCGATCATCTCGTTCGTCATCCGGGTGACCGGCAGCTTCTCCATGATCAGCTTGGTGCCACTGCGGGTGGTCCAGCCGGACTTTCCGGCGCTGATCGGGATGGTCCGCTCGAGGTCTCCGTTGACGTAGACCTTCGCCTGCTTCGTATCGAGGTTGATCTTGGTGATCAGCGAGCGGCCGACGGTGAACGAGGTGCTGGTCGTGTTCTGGCCGTAGATCCCGTTGCCGGCGTCCAGCCCGTTCAGATCGGCAGTCGCGGTCACCTTCGTGCCCGGCTTCCAGTAGCTCTTCGGGCGGAAGTGGACCTCCTTGTCGGAGAACCAGCTCCAGCTGCCCGCCTGCTTCGGTGCGGTGGTCACCGACAGGTGCTTCTCGAACTCCTTGCGGTTCTTCACCGGCACGTCGAAGGTCAAGATGACGGGCATCCCGACGCCGACCTTGCTGCCTCGCAGCGGCTGCAGCTGGGCGAAGGTCTGCTGCTGCAG
>DATDAP010000054.1:0-12704 GCA_036525335.1 Microlunatus sp.
TACATCACGTAGCGGCCGAACGGCTTCAGGTCACCCAGGTGCGGGACCTTCTTACCGACCCGGACGAAGTCGTCCAGCGTGAGATCGACCTCGGCCTCGTTGGCGATGGCCAGCAGGTGCAGCACGGCGTTGGTGGAGCCACCGAAGGCCATCACCACCGCGATCGCGTTCTCGAAGGCCTCTTTGGTCAGGATCTGCCGAGCCGTGATCCCCTGGCGCAGCATCTCGACCGCTGCCATCCCGCTGCGGCGGGCGAAACCGTCGCGGCGCCGGTCCACCGCGGGCGGGGCGGCCGAGCCGGGGAGGGACATGCCCAGCGCTTCGGCGGCCGACGCCATCGTGTTGGCGGTGTACATGCCGCCGCAGGCGCCCTCACCGGGACAGATGGCCTTCTCGATCTCGGTCACCTGCTCGCGGGTGATCAGACCGGCCAGGCAGGCACCGACCGCCTCGAAGGCGTCGATGATGGTGACGTCCTTGTCCCCCACCTTGCCCGGCATGATGGAGCCCGCGTACAGGAAGACCGACGCGAGATCCAGCCGCGCCGCGGCCATCAGCATCCCGGGCAGCGACTTGTCGCAGCCGGCCAGCAGCACCGAGCCGTCCAGCCGTTCCGCCGACATCACTGTCTCCACCGAGTCGGCGATGATCTCGCGGCTGACCAGGGAGTAGTGCATGCCCTCGTGCCCCATCGAGATGCCGTCGGAGACGGAGATGGTGCCGAACTCCAACGGGTAGCCGCCGGCCGCGTGCACCCCGTCCTTGACCGCCTTGGCCAGCCGATCCAACGACAGGTTGCACGGGGTGATCTCGTTCCAGGACGAGGCGACCCCGATCTGCGGCTTGGCGAAGTCGTCGTCCCCCATGCCGACCGCGCGGAGCATGCCACGGGCGGCGGTGGCCTCGAGCCCGTCGGTCACGACCCTGGAGCGGGGCTTGATGTCGATCCCGGCTGTGGTGGCAGAGCCGGAGGGGCTGGACGCAGTGGTGTCCTCGGTGATCGTTTCGGGGGTCATGTGCGGAGCCTCTCGGGAGTGCAGGAGCGTTGTCGAGCGACACGCCCGCTCATCAGTACCAACACGGCGTCGTTCGACAACGCGACGAACGAGCGAGACTTGCGGAGCTTGATGACCGCGGAGCGCGGAGCGCGACATCGAACACAGCCATGATGGTCAGGTTACCGCCGCGACCGCCCGCCTCCGGTGGGCGGTCACCGTCTCCCAGAGGAGTCCGACCACCAGGGCGAGTCCGAGCAGCGGACCGAGGTTGGCGACGAGCTCCTGCACCGGGGTGTAGCGCAGCTCGGCGTCGTAACCGTACGGGAGCAGCGCTAGGGGGAGGCACAGGCTGACCCAGACCACCCAGCAGCCGCTGAGCACCCGGACCCACCGCGGCAGGGTCCGGCTCAGCAGGACAGCCGCGCCCAGCGGCAGGGCCCAGACGTAGTGGTGCGTCCAGGTGACCGGCGACGCCAGGCAGGTGCAGAGGCCGACCAGCGCCACCGCGAACACCTGCTCACCCCGCCGCCACCAGTGCGCGGCGACCACGGCCCCGGTCAGGGCCACGAGCGCGGACAGGGCGAGGCCGAGCAGCGTCGTGCCCACGTCGGTCGCGCCGGCGAACCGGGTGACCGTGCCGAGCAGTGACTGGTTCCCGACGTAGTACGGGGAGTTGGGGGTGCGGGTGTCACCCACGGCGATGCTGGACCAGAAGACGACGGTCGGCGACCACTGGATCACGGCCCCGAGAAGGGTGAAGGCCAGGAAGCTGACCACCCCGGTGATCGCCGTACGCCGGAGCCCGGCCAGGTAGGCGAACACCACGAACAGGGCTGGGGTCAGCTTGATCGCCGCCGCCAGACCGATCAGGGTTCCGCGCGGGATGCGCCGGTGCTCGCCGGGCCGGTCGGGCAGCAGGTCGGCGACGACCAGGGCCATCAGCAGGGTGTTCACCTGGCCGTAGCCCAGCGTGGTGCGGATCGGCTCGACGGCCAGCACGATCACCACCCCGATCAGCCCGAGCACCCAGCCGCGCGGTACCCCGCAGCGCTTCAGCACCGACTGCTGGGCCCAGACGAGCAGGAATGTCCAGAGCAGCTGCCACAGCCAGTAGGGGCCGAAGGCCAGCGGCACCATCAGCACCGCGGCGATCGGCGGGTAGATGAAGGGCAGGTTCCAACCCGGTGTGGTGGTGGCGTAGATGTCGAGGCCGGCCAGCATGTCGCGGACCGCGTACACGTAGACCTGCAGGTCGATGGTCGACGGATGCCAGGGCCAGGCGACCCCGTGGGCGATCACCCAGGGCAGGATCAGCAGCGCCACCAGGTACGCCGGCGCGAGCTCGACGACCCAACGCAACACCGGGTGCCGAGGTCCCGGATCCACGACGCGCAGTCCCGTGGCCGAGAGGCGACGGCTCACGCCGTGATCTCGGCGTGGACGGTGTCGAGGTCGCTGTCGTCGCCCTTGTCCGGTCCGATCAGGTTGCCCAGCCCGGGCCGGTGGGCGTAGCGGGGCACCAAGTGGAGGTGCAGGTGGAACACCTCCTGGCCGGCCACCGACTTGGCCGAGGACACCAGGTTGAGACCGTCGGCCTTCAGCTTGTCGACCAGCAGTCGCGCCGTGGCGTCGACGGCGTCGCCGATGGCGGCCAGCTGCGGTGGACCGGTCAGCAGATCGGCCACGTGCTCCCGCGGGACGACGAGGGTGTGACCGCGCTGCCAGGGCGACAGGTCGAGGAAGGCGATCGCGGTCTCGTCGGCGTACACCTGCCGGGACGGGATGTCCCCGGCCACGATCCTGCAGAAGATGCAGTCCGGCTCGCTGCGCGACGGAGTCGCTGCGCCGACAAGCGTGCTCATCGGGCACCTCGGATGACGTTGTCGAGCGGCTCACCGGCGGCGAACCGCCGCAGCTGGGCCGCGACCAGACGGTCGGCCCGCGGCCAGAACGCCGAGCTGGCCCCGCCGACGTGCGGGGAGATGAGGACGTTCGGGATCTGCCACAGCGGGTGGTCAGGCGGCAGCGGCTCGGGATCGGTGACGTCGAGCGCGGCCCGGATCCGGCCCGTACCGGTTTCGGCGACCAGGTCGTCGGTGTCCACCAGCTTCCCGCGCGCGACGTTGACCAGCAGCGCGTCGTCGGGCAGCCGGCCCAGCAGGTCGGCGTCGATCAGACCCTCGGTCTCCGGGCTCAGCGGGGCGATCACGATGGCCACGTCGGCGACCGCCATCAGCTCGGGCAGCTCGCTGGTCGCGTGCACCCGTGGCACACCGTCGCGGGCCCGGCGTGCGACCCGGGTGATCGAGGCGACCTCGAAGCCGGCCAGCCGTCGCTCGATGGCCTCCCCGATCCGGCCGTACCCGATGATCAGCACCCGCTTGTCGGCCAGTGCGCTGCCGAAAACGGGGGCCCAGCTCCCCTCGGGCTGCTGCCGAGCGAACGTGTCGAGGTGCCGTCCGCTGGCCAGGATCAGGGCCAGCGCGAGCTCGGCGGTGCTGGCGTCATGCACACCCGCGGCGTTGCAGAGGGTGACGCCGTCCGGGACGTACGGGAGGAAGTTCTCGTAGCCCGCGGTCAGGGTCTGCACCACCCGCAGCCGCGTCATCTCGCCGGCGCGGGCGAGGGTCTCCTCCCCTTTCATGTACGGCAGCACGTAGAACTGGGCGTCGCCGATGGACGCCGGGAAGTCGTCTCCGTCGGCGCGGTAGCAGTCGACGCGGACACCGTCGGGCAGCCCGCCGAGCCGCTCGGCGGCCTCCTCGGGCGTGGCGTACGGCAACCAGGCCACGATGTCGCCCACGTCTACTGCTCCTGTCCTGAGGTCGCTCCCACCGGCTGCCGTACGGGATACCCGGCCGCGGCCAGCGCCCGCTTGACGTCGGCGATGCGGAGCGTACCGAAGTGGAACACGCTCGCGGCCAGCACGGCGTCGGCCCCGGCCGCCACCGCGGGTGGGAAGTCCTCGACCTTGCCGGCCCCACCCGAGGCGATCAACGGCACGTCCACCACTGCGCGCACGGCGGCGATCAGCTCCAGATCGAAGCCGGCCGTGGTGCCGTCGGCGTCCATCGAGTTGAGCAGGATCTCGCCCACCCCCAGGTCGACTCCGCGACGCGCCCAGTCGATCGCGTCTATACCGGCACTCGTACGCCCGCCATGGGTGGTCACCTCGAAGCCGGACGGCTGATCGGCACAGCGACGGGCGTCCACCGACAGCACCAGCACCTGGTTGCCGAAGCGGCGGGTGATCTCGGCGATCACGTCCGGACGGTGGATCGCGCCGGTGTTGATGGCCACCTTGTCCGCCCCGGCCCGAAGCAGCTGGTCGACGTCGGAGACGCTGCCCACCCCGCCACCGACGGTCAGCGGGATGAACACGGTCTCGGCGGTCCGACGCACCACCTCCAGGGTGGTCTCCCGACCTTCGACCGAGGCCGAGATGTCGAGGAAGGTCAGCTCGTCGGCCCCCTCGGCGTCGTACACCCCGCCGAGCGCCACCGGGTCGCCGGCGTCGCGCAGGTCGACGAAGTTGACACCCTTCACCACCCGCCCGTCGTGCACGTCCAGGCAGGGGATGACGCGGACGGCAACACTCATGCGCTTCACCCTAATGGTGCTGTCGTGCCTCACCGTGTTGTCGGGGCCGCCCGCTAGGGTCGTTCGGGTGAGCAGGATCGACGAGACCTTCGCGGCGTTGCCGCTGCGAGCGCTGGCCGACGCGACACTGTCCCGGGCCGGCGACCTCGGCTGCAGCCACGCCGACGTCCGGGTCGTCAGGTCGCTGTTGTCGCACCGCAGCTTCCGCGACCGTGACCTCGAGTCCAGCAGCGACAACCAGACCCTGGGCCTGTCGGTCCGGGTGGTGCACGACGGTGTGTGGGGCTTCGCGGCCGGCATCACGCTGACCGCGGAGTCGGCCGCCGCCCTGGCCGATCGGGCGGTGGCCACCGCGAAGGTGTCTCGCCCGCTCACCCCGGATCGGGTCGAGCTGGCCGACGAGCCGGTCTACGCCGACGTGGAGTGGATCTCGGCCTACGAGCTGAACCCGTTCGAGGTCCCCGACGCCGAGCGCAGCGCCCGGATGCTGGAGCTCGGCGGGCGACTGCTGGACGCGGACGGGGTCAGCCACACCAACGCGAGTCTGACGCTGGTCCAGGAGAACACGTTCTTCGCCAACCTGGCCGGCACCCGCACCCACCAGCAGCGGATCCGGCTGATGCCGAGTCTGACGGCCATCAGCGTCTCGGAGGCGGGCTTCGCGACCATGTCCACCATCGCCCCGCCGGCCGGCCGAGGCTGGGAATACCTGTCGGGTGTCGGCTGGGACTTCGACGCTGAGATCGCCGAGCTGCCGTCGCTGCTCGCCGAGCACATGGCGGCGCCGTCGGTCGAATCCGGCTCCTACGACCTGGTCGTCGACCCGACCAACCTGTGGCTGACCATCCACGAGTCGATCGGGCACGCGACCGAGCTGGATCGGGCGCTGGGCTACGAGGCGGCGTACGCGGGGACGTCCTTCGCCACCGTCGACCAGCTCGGCGTCCTGCAGTACGGCAGCCCGGTGATGAACGTGACCGGAGATCGGGTGGTCGAGCACGGGCTCGCCTCGATCGGGTACGACGACGAGGGCGTGGCCGCGCAGCGGTTCGACATCATCCGCGACGGGGTGCTGGTCGGATACCAGCTGGATCGCCAGATGGCCGCGCTGCGCGGCCTCGATCGCTCCAACGGCTGCGCGTACGCGGATTCCGCCGGCCACATCCCGATGCAGCGGATGCCGAACGTCTCCCTGCAGCCGGCGTCCGAGGGTCCCTCCACCGCGGAGCTGATCGGAGCGGTGCAGCGCGGCATCTACGTGGTGGGCGACAAGTCCTGGTCGATCGACATGCAGCGGTACAACTTCCAGTTCACCGGGCAGCGGTTCTTCCGGATCGAGAACGGGAAGCTCGCGGGGCAGGTCAAGGACGTGGCCTACCAGGCGACCACCACCGACTTCTGGGGGTCGATGGAGGCGGTCGGCGGTCCGCAGACGTATCACCTGGGCGGTGCCCTGAACTGCGGCAAGGGTCAGCCCGGACAGGTCGCCCCGGTCTCGCACGGCTGCCCGTCGGCGCTGTTCCGTGGTGTCAACATCCTGAACACCCAGGCCGAGGGAGGTCGGTCGTGAGTCGCGCATCGGAGCTGGTGGAGCAGGCGCTGACCGTCGCCGGTCGCCCGACCATCGCGTACGTGACCGAGCGGGCCGAGGCCAACCTCCGCTGGGCCGGTAGTGCACTGACCACCAACGGCGAGATGACCAGCACCGAGCTGACCGTCGTCGCGACGGCCGAGGTGGACGGCGGGACCGGTGTCGGCACCGTCAGCCAGCAGGTGAGCGACTCGGACGAGGTCGCCGCCTTGGTCGCGGCGGCCGAGGCCGCGGCGGAGTCCGCGCCGCCCTCCCCCGACGCCGCCCCGTTGGTGGAGCCGTGGGGCTCCGCAGACGACTTCGGTCTCGAACCCGCCAGCACCACGATCGAGGTGCTGAGCGACGTCGCCCGTGACCTCGGCCGGTCGTTCACCGACGCGGCCGGCCGGGATCAGCGGTTGTACGGGTTCGCCGAGCACCTCGTGACCACCACCTACCTGGGCAGCTCGACCGGACTGCGACTGCGCGGCGTGCAGCCTACCGGGCGGTTGGAGCTGAACGGCAAGTCGAGCGACGGCTCCCGGTCCGCTTGGGTCGGCGCGGCCAGCCGTGACTTCACCGACGTCGACGTGACCGACCTGACGGGACAGCTCGCGACCCGGCTGGGCTGGGCTGGGCGTCGGATCGACCTGCCCCCGGGCCGCTACGAGACGATCCTGCCGCCCGGGCCGGTCGCCGACCTGATCATCTACGCGTACTGGACGGCCAGCGCCCGCGACGCCGAAGAGGGACAGAACGCGTACGCCACCCCGGGCGGGGGTACCAAGATCGGCAGCCGGATGTCCGAGCTGCCACTGCGACTGTTCTCCGACCCGGCCAGGTCCGGACTGGAGTGCCTGCCCTTCGTCGACTTCGGGTCGGCCGGTGACGGGACGTCGTTCACCGTGGACGCCGGCCTCCCGATCGCGCCCACGGACTGGATGCGCGACGGCGTCTGGACCGAGCTGATCCGCAACCGCGCCTGGGCGGCGAAGACCGACCGGCCCGCCACCCCGCCGGCAGACAACCTGATCCTGGACGGCGGCGGCGACGCGACGCTGGAAGAGATGATCTCGCGCACCGAGCGCGGGCTGCTGCTGACCTGCCTGTGGTACATCCGGGAGGTCGACCCTGAGCGGCTGCTGCTCACCGGGCTGACCCGGGACGGTGTCTACCTGATCGAGAACGGCCAGGTCAGTGGGGCGGTGAACAACTTCCGCTTCAACGAGTCACCGCTGGAGCTGCTCGGCCGGATCAGCGAGGTCGGCCGCACCGAGAAGGTGCTCTGCCGCGAGTGGAACGACTTCTTCAACCGGACCGCGATGCCGCCGATCCGGGTGCCGGACTTCAACATGTCGACCGTCTCGCAGGCGAGCTGAGGCAGGGTTCAGTTCAGCTCTCCGGAGTCGGTTCAGCTCTCGTCGATTCGGGCGGCGACGTCGGCCGGGAAACCGCCGGTGGCGATCGGGCTCCACCGGGTCGGGGTGACCCGGATCAAGGACTTGTTCTGCAGCCGCATGGCGGCGCGGTACTCGTCCCAGTCGGAGTGCTCACCGGCGATGCACCGGAAGTACTCGACCAGGGCGTCCTCGGCTTCCGGCATGTGCAGCACCTCGGCGTCGCCGTCGACCTGCACCCACGGACCGTTCCAGTCGTCGGAGAGCACGCACACCGACACCCGCCGGTCGCGCTCGGCGTTGACTGCCTTGGCCCGCCCGGGATAGCTGGACACGACCAGGCGACCCTGCGGGTCCACGCCGCCGGAGACCGGCGAGAGCTGCGGTCGACCGTCGCGGCGGGTCGTGCCGAGCAGGAAGTGATGCCTGGGCCGGACGAAGTCCAGTAGCTCAGCCAGCTCGACGGAGGTGTTGGTTGCCACGGATCGAGTCACGAGCGAAGCCTCTCAGGAGTGAGGAGCGGTTCCGAACGACACACCTTTCGTCGTGCGGAACCGCGCTCGAACGACTGAGACTCTGCGGAGATCGTGACCGCGGAGCGCGGAGCGCGACCATGTGCACAGTCCATGGTCACGACCCTACGCCGGGCCCTGGTCCGCGCCTCGCCGTTGAGACGCGGACCAGGCGGTCCTCCGGCCTCGGCGGTTCCTCCCGCTCTGGCTCAGGGTTCGCGTCGCGGCCCGGCGGCCGGCACGACCCGGGGCGGCGCACCGGTGTCCGCCGGCGCGGCCACGACTCGGACGACGGTGGTGAGCGACGCGTCCGAGACCACGTTCACGGCCGTCAGCGTCACGGGCGAGGAGGTCGGTCCGTCGAGTGGCGTACCGGCGATCGACGCGGTCCCGTCGCCGTTGTCGGCGAACGTGAGCCCCGCGGGGAGCTCGCCCTCCACGCCGATTCCGGCGGCCGGGAAGCCGACCGTGCGGATCACCCGCGTGGTGAACTCGCCGGCCGCGAAGACCACCGGCCCTCGATCGCGGAATGCCGGGGCCTGCTGAATCGTCACGACCAGCGGCTCGGTGCTCGACCCCGAGGCGTTCTGCGCGGTCACCTCGACGGCCAGGTCACCGGCCGGGCCGGTCGCCGTGCCCTCGATGGTCGCGCTGCCGTCCCCGTGCGCGGTGAGCCGCAGCCCGCCCGGCAGCTTGTCGACCCCGATGCCGGGAATCGGGTCACCGTCGGCTTCGATCACGTACGAGGTGCCGGGCTGCCCGAGAACGAAGGTGGGATCGTTCGGCAGCGTGAGGGTCGGCCCGGAGTTCGACGCGTACGGGTAGGCGGCGGCGATGCTCGTGGGCCCACACAGCAGCGCCAGCAAACAGATCGCCATCGACACGGCCACGACCGCCGGACGCCGCAGCTGCGGCGGGCGGGATGAGGGCATGACGGACTCCAGAGAAATCGGCGGCGATGGTGACGATCGTGAACCGCTTCGGCGCCCACGACAACAGTGTTGCGTAATCGATGTGCACCCGTGAGTGAATCGTTATCACCCGCCCCCGATGCGCCCGCCCCTCAGCCGTGCTCACACCTCTCCGCGGGTGTTGCACCCGCGGAGTCGGTGAGGACGGCGATCAGGCTCCGGCGACCTCGTCCGCGATCTCATTCCCGACCTGGTCGTCCGGCGAGTACGCGACCACCCCGCGCCGCATGGCCCGGACCACCGCTCGAGCGGTATCACGGACCGGTCCCGGACCCGCGGCATCGGCGACCTGACCGGCGAAGTCCAGCACCTGACGTACCCAGCGGACGAAGTCGCCGGCCGTCAGATGTCCGTCGGCGAGCACCACGGCCAGCGGTCGGCCCGACGCCCAGCCGTGCGCCGACTGACTGAAGCCGATGTCGGGCTCCGGACCGCGCGGGAGCCGGTTGTCCCGTTCCACCAGGGACACCTCCCGCCAGATCCGGCGCACGCGGGTCATGGCCTCCTCGCTGACGCCGTCCGGCATCCGGGGCTTGCGCCAGTGGTCGTCGGTTCGCCGTGACTCGTACACCAGCGAGGCCAGGACGGCGGCCAGCTGCGGCGGGGTCAGGTTGTCGAACACACCCGACCGGATGCACTCGGCCGCCACGAGATCGAGCTCGGCGTAGATGCGGGCGAGCATCCGACCCTCCGGCGTGACGACGTCGCTGGTCTCACCCCCGAGATAGCCGAGCGAGCCGAGAACCGTGCAGATCTTGTCGAACTGGGTGGCGATCGTGTTCGTCCGCGACGACACGCGCTGCTGGGCGCGCTCGTTCTCGCGCTCCAGCCGCAGAGCACGTTCGGCGTACCGGGCGTGCGACTCCCGGTCGGGGCAGTTGTGGCAGGGGTGGCGACGCAACCGGTCCCGGAGGTCGTCGATCTGCTCGGCCATCTCCCCGCTGATCCGCCCGGGGCGATGCCGCTGCGGGTTCAGATCGATCTCGGCGAGCTTGGAGCGGAACGCGGCCCCGAGGTTGCGGCGCGACGCCGGCTCCTTCGGGTTGAACTGCTTCGGCACCCGCATCCGGCCCGCGACCGCCGGCGGAGTGGGGAAGTCGACCAGGGACAGGCGCCGCACGTGCCGGTCCTCGGTCAGCACCAGTGGGCGAGGGTTGTCCCGGTCGCCGGTGCGGGTGTCGGGGTCGATCACCACCGCCCAGCCCTGGTTCTTGCCCCCGGGCACGCGGATGATGTCGCCGGGCATGAGGGTGAGCAGGGCCTGAGCGGCCTCGGCCCGACGGTCGGCGCTGCGCTCGCGGCTCGCCTCCGCCTCGACGGCACCGATCTCGGCGCGCAGCCGGGCGTACGCCTCGTAGTCCCCGCGATCACACGCTGTCCGGCCCCACAGCTCGGCGATCGCCTCGGTGTTACGGACCAGCGATCGGGACAGCCCCACGACCGAGCGGTCGGTCTGGAACTGGGCGAACGACTGCTCCAGCAGCGACCGGGCCCGATCCCGGCCGACGGCGCCGACCAGGTTGACGGCCATGTTGTAGGTCGGCGCGAACGAGCTCTTCAGCGGGTAGGTCCGGCGCGAGGCCAGACCCGCCACAGCTCGCGGGTCCAGACCGGGCTGCCAGACCACGACCGCGTGACCCTCCACGTCGATGCCGCGCCGTCCGGCCCGACCGGTCAGCTGCGTGTACTCCCCCGGCGTGATGTCGGCGTGGGTCTCCCCGTTGTACTTGACCAGCTTCTCCAGCACCACGCTGCGGGCCGGCATGTTGATCCCCAGGGCCAGGGTCTCGGTGGCGAACACCACCTTGACCAGGCCCTTCACGAAGGCCTCCTCGACCGCCTCCTTGAAGGCGGGCAGCATCCCCGCGTGGTGGGCGGCGATTCCCCGCTGCAGCGCCTCCACGAACTTGTCGTAGTCCAGGGCCCGCAGATCCGCCGCCGACAGACCCCCGACATGCCGGTCGGCGATCCCGGCCAGTGCGGCGCGCTCCTCCGCCGAGGTCAGCCGCAAGCCGGAGCCGAGCAGCTGACCGACGGCGGCGTCGCAGCCGGCCCGGGAGAAGATGAACACGATCGCCGGCAGCAGCCCCTCGGCGTCCAGGGCAGTGACCAGGTCGGCCCGGGAGGCCACGGCCAGGGAGCGCGGCCGGCCGGCCCCACCCTCGGTGCGTGATCGGTGCGCGGCTCCCCCGTACGCCCCACTGCCGTACGCATGAGTTCGCTTGCCCTGGCCGCTGCGGCCCCGCGGACGGCGCGAGTCGTCCCGGACGTGCCGGGCCTCCTCCTTGCTGACCTTGACCAGGGCCGGGTTGACCTCTGCGTTGGCCTGGCTCGGCAGGGCGACCGCCGTGGGCGCCTCGTCGGCGAACAGGTCGTACAGCCGCTTGCCGACCAGCACGTGCTGGAACAGCGGCACCGGGCGACGCTCGGAGACGACCACGGCCATCTCGCCGCGGACCTCAGACAGCCAGTCGCCGAACTCCTCGGCGTTGCTGACGGTCGCGGACAGGGCCACCAACTGGATCGACTCGGCCAGCCCGATGATGACCTCTTCCCAGACCGCGCCCCGGAACCGGTCGGCGAGATAGTGCACCTCGTCCATCACCACGAAGCCGAGGTTGTCCAGGGTGGTGGAGCTGGCGTAGATCATGTTCCGCAGCACCTCGGTGGTCATCACCACCACGGGCGCCTCGGAGTTGATGGTGGAGTCCCCGGTCAGCAGCCCGACGTTGGCCGAGCCGTGGCGACGGACCAGATCGGCGTACTTCTGGTTCGACAGCGCCTTGATCGGGGTGGTGTAGAACGCCTTGCGGCCCCGCTGAAGGGCCAGCCAGATCGCGAACTCGCCAACGATGGTCTTGCCCGCCCCGGTCGGCGCGGCCACCAGCACCCCCGAGCCGCCCTCCAGGTGGGCGCAGGCCTCACGCTGGTAGTCGTCGAAGACGAAGCCGTACCCGTCGGCGAAAGCCGTCAGCTCCGGCATGGCCTGAGCGGAGCGGAACCGTTGGTACGCCGCCGCCGGGCTGATCGCCTCCGGCTCCTGATCGAGCGGTCCGCCGGTGGGGTCTGGACGTTCGATCATGACCGCCACGCTACCTACTCCGACTTCTGTGCTGAAAACCACACTGATGGTGGAGAGCGGTACAAATGTCCGGGAGGGAGAGCGGCGGGGTCAGGGGGCGTAGACGCAGAGCAGGCCGGGGCGGACCTCGATGTCGAGCGGACCGGCGGCCAACGCCTCCCCGTCGCCGAACCCGACCAAGCCGGGGCGCTCGACGCGGACGGTCCGGGCCCGGATCCGCTCCACGCAGGGGTCGCTGACGAAGCTGCCCGAGAACGTGTACGGCAGTAGGCGCATCAGCTTGGCCCGGCTGGCAGAGTGCACGATGGTCACGTCGAGCAGTCCGTCGCTCGGGTCGGCGTCCGGACAGATCTTCATGCCGCCGCCGTAGTAGGAGCTGTTCCCCACCGCGAGCAGCATCGCGTCGAGCTCGCGTACCTCGCCGTCGACCACCAGCCGGTACGGCAGCGGGTCGAACGAGGCCATCTCGACGAGCGCGGCGATGGCGTACCGGAGCGTTCCCTTGGGTCGCTTCATCGAGTTCGCCCGAGCGTTGACCAGCGCGTCGAAGCCGGTGGCCACGACCCCACCGACG
>DATDAP010000055.1:0-6751 GCA_036525335.1 Microlunatus sp.
GGCGGCAAGCGGCTGTTCCGGATCGCCCGCGAGCATGGCGCCCGCTACCTCGGTGATGAGATCTCCGAGGGCGACTGGGCGGCGCGGCACGACCGGTACGCGACTCCCCTCCACGGTCGGACCAAGGATGGCCAGGTGGTGCCGATGAGCTGGCACTGCGAGGACGCCGCGATCAACTACACCCGCCTGCCCGAGCTGAGCCGGGAGTGGCACGCGATCGTCGCCGACCTGCGGCGCCAGACCGATGTCTTCGACGACTGGGGCATGTTCGCCTACACCTCGGCCGACACCGGCGTCGACTACCTCACCGAGATCGACGTCGGCATCTGGGAGCAGCAGCTCGGCGACCAGGCGTGGGCGCTGTGGGTGGACGCCAAGCGCGAGATCGCACGGGCAGCCCTGCGCAACAGCGGGTCGATCAGTGCCTGTCACGGTTCGTGTCGGGAGGGCGAGGTCGATCTGGTGCCCGACGAGCTGGGCCGCGGCTTCCAGGTGATGTGCGACGTGAAGCGGATGCTCGACCCGAACAACATCATGAATCCCGGCAAGTACCACCTGGACCTGGCCTACACCGGCGACCTCGACGCCGGACTCGCGCAGCTGCGGGGGCAGCGATGAGCTACCGCTACTCAGAGCAGAACACCCCGCCTCAGCCGGAGCGGGTCTCCGACGTCGCGATCACGACCTTCGAGCACGTGTACGAGGTGGATCCCCGCCTGATGCAGCGCTGGGTCCTGCAGCAGGAGTTTCCGAACTGGGACAGCCTGCGGATCATGAACGCCCGCCACCAGCATCTCGACTGGATGCACCGGCACTTTGCGTACACGGTGATCACCGGTTCGGAGCTGCTGGCCGAGATCGACCAGGAGCAGGAGTGACACCGGCTCTCACCAACCCACCCGCACGTCGACAGCCCCAGGAGGCTCATCGTGAAGTTCAGCTACGTCATGCTCCCGGACTACCCGCTCGCGGACTCGCTGGCCTCGATCCAGCTCGCCGATGAGCTCGGGTTCTACGCCGTGTACGCGGCCGACGAGACCTGGCACAAGGACCTCTGGTTGCTGTTCGCGGCGGCGGCGGACAAGACCACCAACGTACGGTTCGGCCCGTCGGTGTCCACGGTGGTGCTGCGCGAGCCGAGCCTGATCGCCCAGGCGGCCGCGACGCTGGACGAACTGACCGGGGGCCGGGCCGAGGTCGTGCTGTCGTCGGGCAACTTCGGCCTGCTCGCGCAGTACGGGATGGACTGGCACAAGCAGAAGCCGCTGTCCCGGGTGAAGGAGGGCGTGCACGTGATCCGCACCTTGCTCGATGACGGCGCGATCACCTATGACGGCCAGTTCTTCCAGTACTCAGGGCTGTTCACCTTCGCCCGGCCGGTGCAGGAGCGGGTGCCGGTGAAGATGGGCGCGATGCGCGGGCCGAAGTCGTTCCAGGTGGCTGCGGAAGTCTCCGACGGCTGCCACCACGCGCTGAGCTACACCCGCAGCGCGTACGAGTACATGGTCGAGAACATGACCATCGGCGCCGAGCGGGCAGGCAAGAACGTGGCCGACCTGGACATCGGCGCCTGGGTGGTGTTCGCGACCGGCGAGGACTCATCCATTGCCAAGGACGCCGCCCGGTCGATGGTCGGGTTGTATGCCTCCTCGATGCCGGACGAGCAGCTGGTACGCAACGGAGTCTCGCCGGAGGACCTGAAGCCCGCCCTCGCCGCGCTCGGAGCCGGCGATCTGTCAGGCGCCATCGACGCCACCACCCCCGAGATCGGCGACATCTTGTCGGTAGCCGGCACCCCCGAAGAGTGCGTGGCCAAGCTGAAGGAGATCGAGGCGGCTGGCGTGAACCACATGATCCTCGCAATCACCGATGCATCCCTGGTCAAGACCTTCATGGGTCGCGACATCGAGGGCGTTGCCGACGTGGACACCCAGCTTCGGCTGATCGCGGAGAGGATCATGCCCGAGTTCACGTAATCCCTGCACGCTGCCCGAGCCGATGGCTCACCTCCAGGATCCGGCCGCCGGCCGGCGCCAGCATGGCTGTCCGAAGCCGGCGTAGGAGCTCAGCGGCGTTTCGCCTCCCCGGGTGGCCTGTTCCGGTGGGCCGACGGCTACGTTGTGGAGCCATCATTGCCTTCGAACATCAGAGCCCTTTCCGACGCCCGTTGCCGGGCTGCCCCGTGCGGTGCGCTGTACAGAAGCTTGTCAGCAGTACCCGCCGGGGGACGGTAGCCTTGACCGCACGGCGGGTCTGACGCCGAACTCCCTGATCGAGTTTCCACGCGGCTCGGCGGTGCGGGAGCAAAGGGGACCTCGAGAGCCTCCGGGACAGTCAACCGACAGGCACATCTGGAGCACGGTCGCGGCGACGTTTCGAGGCGTGGAGTCGAGCGTCTGGATGCGGCCGGAAGGTTTCGATGTGACCACACAGAAGCACCTCAAGGCCCGCATCCGGGCCCGGATGGCGACCACCGGCGAGCGGTACGCCGCGGCCCGGGCCCAGCTCGTAGGGGGCGGCGGGATCCACGATCATCCGGGACCGGTGGTCGATGCTGGCTGGACCCTGCGGGGCGGGTCCGAGCCCGATGCGGCGGCGATGGCCAACGTGTTGGCCCACGCCGGCGTGGTGGGCAGCGCGGGACCACTCTCGGAGGAGCTGATCCTGTTGGTCGCCGGCGGCCTCGGCGCCGGGTACATCCTCTGGGAGTTCCAACACGACAACGGCCGGATCGTCACCCTCGGGTTCACCAACTCCGCGCACTACTTCGACCGCCGCCTGACCAAGGTCATTCCCCGGCTCGGCCTGTCGGCCGACTGGTCTCGGACCTCCGGAGCGGTGGGCTCGGCGGCGGAGCTCCGGCGGGAGCTCGGGGCCGGACAGCCGGTCATCGTCTGGCCCGACCGATACCTGCTCGGCTACTGGCATCTGCCGGCCTGGCTCGACGGCGGCGGCGGCCATCCGGTGGTCGCGTACGCCGAGCAGGACGGGCGGATCCACGTCGACGACCGGACCCTGGCCCCGCTGACCGTGACCGGCGACGCCTTTGACCGAGCGCGAGCCCGGGTGGTCAGCTATCGGAATACCCTGCTCGCCGTCCGCACCCGGGACGTCGTCCTCCCGGACGATCGGCTGCGGGCCGCGGTACGCACCGGCCTCGAGGACATGGTCGGATCCCTGGGCGGCACGTCGGACTCCTTCGCCGTCCCGGCCTGGCGGAAGTGGGCCCGGATGCTGGTGGCATCCGGGCCGGCCAAGGCCTGGCCCCGGGTGTTCGCCGACGGAGCCAGCCTGTTCGGGGCGCTGCTGAGTGTCTGGGAAGGTGTCGAGCCCGCCGGGATGACCGGAGGCAGCCTACGCCGCGAGTTCGCGGCCGGGTTGACCGAAGCGGCCGCCCTACTCGACGAACCGGGCCTCGGCGACGAGGCCCGGCGCTGGGCGGAGATCGCCGGGCTGTGGCACACCCTCGCCGAAACGGCCGTACCGGTCGATGTTCCGGCCTGCGGCCGGGCCCGGGAGCTGACCGCCGAGGTGACCGGGGCGGTCGCGGAGGGCGATGCCGGCCGGACCGAACGGGCGGCATCGGCTGAGGAGCTCTGGGCGCTGCGTGACCGCTACGCCGCTGAGCCGCCGCTCGGCGCCGAGGAGATCGCCGCGGTCCTCGCCGGCATGAGCGGGATCCTCGGCGAGATCTACGAGGCCGAGAAGGCCGCGGTCCAGCGGCTCGGGGCGGCGATGCAGGCCGGCAACTGCGTGCGTGCGTCCCGCGCAATGCTCGGGCATGATGAACCCATCGGCGGTCCGATCCCGACGCCGTGAGTTGGGAGTTCGGAACCCGAGGGGTGGGCATATCTCCTGAGGCATGCCATGTCCGGCGCTTACCAACTGCTTTCCCGCACCCCCTCGCTCAAACAGGCCTACCTGTCGGTGCGGCTGAGCGCGATCCCGCTGGGAACGATCACGCTCGCCCTGAACCCATTGATCAAGGCGAGGAGGCGAGCCAGTGAGCTTTCGACGTTCGTTGGTAGTCATCTGTCCAAGATCAAGACACGGACCCCACTCATGAGAAGGAGCTGCCCATGCCGACGACAGAAGTCCTGAGCCAACAGGTGCTGCGAACTCAACGGTTCCTTCCAGCTGCACTTGAGCGGACGAGCGATGGTCCCGGAAACGTTCGGCCACTTCGGCCGCCGGTCTCCCGGGGTATCCCATGGGCAAGGTATACAACTACGAATGGTCGGCTGGGACGACCATCGCGTCACTCGTCGCGCTCGTGCTTCTTATTGACGATCCCGGCGCCACCTCGTTCGTGTTCACCGCGATCGCCCTGGTCGTCTGGATCGTCGGGATCCTCATCGTCTCCAACGTGTGGAAGACACCGACCTACAAGGTGATCCTGGCCTGGGACCTTGAGGCTCTGCCGGCGGACTGGGAGGCGGTACGGCAGCGCTACTTCACGATCAACTGGATCCAACTTGTGACGACCTGGGCGGCGTTCGCCCTGTTCATTTTGGCTCTGGTGTCCCTATGACTGCGCCTCCGGGAGTCGATCCTCGAGAGCCTCAAGCGATTCAAGAGCTTCCGTGGCGGAACGACTCGGTACGGCGCACGTTCGCGGCCCGCTACCTGCACACGTTCGGGTTGCGCGCGGTGTCGTTGCGTCGGGCAGCTCGGGTGGCAGACGCGGACGGCACGATGGTTCTGGAGGGAGGCGTCTTTGCCTTCGACATCGCAGAGGAAGTCGGAAGCGACCTGGACGAGACCGTCGAGTTGGTTCTCGTCGTCGACCCGCCGTGGGTCGGGTCCGGATCGGATGGGACGCGAACATCTCGGCCGAGAACGCGATCAGCGTCGACGTCCCGGCCGGACACGAGCCGCGGGTGACGGTCGAGATCACCCTCGATCGCCTGACGACGCGGACAAGCAGAACTGCCCTGACGAGGATGACGGCTACCGCCAGCAACCTTGGCGCTAGGAGCGGATAGGAAGGGGCTACGTGCTGGCCTCGGTCGCTCCAAGTGTCCTCTTGAACTTGTGGCGAGGGGTGTCGACAAGCGGGCCCCAAGATTCCGCGCATCACCTGGCCCCACGCGTCGAGCAACAGGCTCCACGGTCAAGGTGGCGCGGAGGCCGACCGGGGTGCTGCCCGATCGGCCCCAGCCCCTACGGTTTCTGGAGGCGCCAGACCTGCTCGGAGGGGAAGCGTTGGGCCCAGCCCGCAGTCACGGTGCCCCCTGTGCCGGTCGCCGACTCGGGTGCTTGGATCTCGATGTAGTCGACGACGGCGAAACCGATGCGGTGGAACAGTCGCATCCATGAGGAGATGGGCAGGTTGAACTCGATGCCGCCCGGCTCGTCGATGGCATCGCGCCAGTCCAGCCGACCCAGACCAAAGTAGGAACGCTCCAGACGCTCGGACGCCGGCAGCGACCCGTCGATCGGTGCACACACCAACGCCAACGGATGATTCCCGAGGAACACGAGTTCACCGCCGGGTCGCAACAGGCGGTACACCTCGCTGATCCAGGCGGCCGGTTCACACCAGATCGCCGCCCCGTACTCGCTGATCGCGAAGTCGAACGAGCCGTCCGGCTGGGCGACCGCTTCTGCGTTGCCATGTACCCATGCGATGTCGTCGAGCCCATGCAGTCCGCTGAGCCGCCGCGCCGTCGCCAGCTGGGCTTCGGAGTTGTCGATCGCGTACACCGACGCGCCCCGCCGCCGCATCCACCCCGACACATAGCCCGTCCCGCATCCGAGCTCGATCGCCCTCTGCCCATGCATCTCATCGGCAAGCAACGGCAGCTCCGTGTTCGGGATCTGCCATTCCCCCCACCGCGGCTCCTGCTCCCACGCCCGCTCACCGCCGTTGACCCACTCCTCGGCCATGGCATCCCAATAGCGGCGGTTCTCGGCCACATGCTCGGACAGGTTCTCACTCATCTGCTGAGCGTAGGGGTAGCCCCAATCAGCTCACACCGTGCCGTTGGCCTGGACTTGGCGAGACGTTTCCTAGATCTCGGTTCCTTCAGGACTCCGGTTGGTACCAACACCGAGGGTGAGTTCCCGATACTCGCCCTTTCCGATCCCTGTCGGCCAGTGGTGACGATCTGACCGTTCTTGCCGCGCTCCGGCGACCGGATCGACAAGCCGTCGCCGAACGGTTCTGTGCCGCCGCCTTGGTCACTGCGCGACCCAGCCTTACAGTCGCGGTCGGTGTACGTCTCCCAACCTGGCCCCGGATCCGGACCTATACTCCCCGGCCGGCTGCCGCGATTGCGCCGCCGGTTGGTCGCGACGAGATCTTGGTGCGCCCGGGGCCACTGACTACCTGGGCGCATCTGAACTGGGGCAAGGCGCGCCTGGGTGGTGCCTTCGTACGCGCCACAGCAGCACCGCTGCGGTCGCGGCGGTGACCAGCAACCCGCCGGCTCCGGCGACCACGAAAACGACTCGAGCGGAGGTGACGTTGAGCGCCAGACCCCCGACCACATAGGACAGGCCGGCGGCGAGGCCGACGGCCCCGTACAGATTCCCGAAGGTCCGGCCCAGCATCGCGGGCGGGACCGTGCGCTGGAGGAGGGTACTGACGGCGACGTCGACGGCGGCGATGCCGATCCCCCGCACCGCTTGCCAGGTGAAGGCGACCGCCACCGCCCCAGCCAAGCCGGTGAGCAGGTTGCCGGCGCTGCTCACGGCCAGGCCGATCACCAGCAGCGGCACCATCGGCACCCGGACGCGGGCATTCGAC
>DATDAP010000056.1:0-3581 GCA_036525335.1 Microlunatus sp.
TGAAGACCACCTCGTCGAGCACGGCCTCCCAGGCGAACGCGGTGTTCAGCAGCGGGGTGCCTCGCAGCCGGTGACTCCACCGGGCGCGCACGGCGGCACCGGCGGAGGAGAAGCCCAGACCCACGCCGACCGCGGTGAGCAACGTCACCGCGAACGGGGCGTCGAGAAGAACGCTGGTGATCAGGGCGCCGGTGCTCAGGTTGTAGATGATCGTCGCGGCGATCAGCACCGGGCCCTGGCCGATGCGGTCGATCAGTCGACCCCAGGCCGGCGCGGCGACGGCGGTGGTGAGGGTGGCGACGGCGGTGACCAACCCGGCCCGACCGTAGGAGCCGGAGGTGATGGAGATGAACAGCACGATGCCCAGCCCTGTCATCGACATCGGCAGCCGGGCCGCAAACCCGGCGGCGCTGAACGCTCTCGCCTCCGAGGTGCCGAGCACCTGGCGATACGCGCCGAATCCGGCGGCCATGCCACTCTCCTGTCGTCTCTGACTTGCTGCCATGCGGCAAGATCACGCTGTGTCTGAATCAACCGCACGAGCCACGCCCCGGACGCTAGTGCCCGCCTCCGACAGGACGTCTCTCGACCCGTACGACGCGGTGCTGCTGCTGTCCTTCGGTGGCCCCGAACGTCCCGAGGACGTGGTGCCGTTCCTGGAGAACGTCACCCGGGGCCGCGGCATTCCCCGCGAGCGCCTGGCCGAGGTGGGCGAACACTACTTCCTGTTCGGCGGCCGGAGCCCGATCAACGACCAGTGCCGGGAGCTGCTGGCCGCGCTGCGGGCCGAGCTCGATCGTCGCGGCGTGGCTCTGCCACTCTTCTGGGGCAACCGGAACTGGGAACCGTACCTGGGTGACGTCGCCCGGGAGCTCGAAGCGAGCGGCCACCGGCGGGTCATCGTCCTGACCACCAGCGCGTACCCGTCGTACTCTTCCTGCCGCCAGTACCGGGAGAACCTGTACGACGCCTTCGCCGACACCGGCATCGTGGTCGAGCGGATCCGGCACTACGCCGACACCGAAGGCTTCGTGGCGGCCTCGGTGGCCGCGACCGCGGCCGCCGTCGACAGCCTCGTCGCGGAGCACGGTTCGCAGCTCCGACCGCGGCTGGTCTACGTCACCCACTCGATCCCGGTCGCGATGGCGGAGACCGCAGGACCACAGCCGAGATCGGTCGAGGGGGGCTACGTCGACTGGCACCGGCTGGTGGCGGCCGAGGTGACCCGAGGGGTCGCCGCCGTTCGCGCGGTCGCGGGCGACCACGACCTGGTCTTCTGCTCGCGCTCCGGTCCGCCCACCCAGCCGTGGCTGGAGCCGGACGTCAACGATCACCTGACCGCCCTCGCCGAAGCCGGTGAGAGCGCGGTCGTCACGGTGCCGATCGGCTTCGTGTCCGATCACATGGAGGTCATCTTCGATCTCGACACCGAGGCGGCGGCCACGGCGCGGGAGCTCGGTCTGCCGTTCGCCCGGGCGGCGACCGCGGGCACGCACCTCGCATTCGTCACCGGGCTGGTGGATCTGCTGGCCGAACGGGCCGCGGTAGCCCGCGGCGAGCTGGTCGACGAGCCGGTCGCCGGCGAGGGAGCGGTGGGCCGCTTCGCCTGCCTGGCCGGCTGCTGTCCCAATCTGCGGCAGCCCGACCGACCTTCGCTGTGCGAGCTCTCGGCAGCCCTGTAAGGTACGCCTCTCGCCGGAGGCGAGCACCCACTCGGCGCGGAGGCGAGCTCCGATGCACCGCAGGCGGAATACCCACGGTCCGCCTGCGTTGTAGCGGCGCGAGCCGAATGACTCACCGCCCGCTTGTCCCGTGTGGTATTCATACGCGCGGGCCACGACGACATGTCTGGGCCCACCGCCCGGAAAGGTAATGATGGCGACCGATTACGACGCCCCACGCAAGACCGAAGAAGAGCTCAACGAGGACTCCATCGAGGAGCTCAAGACTCGCCGCAACGACAAGAACTCCGGCAAGGTCGACGAGGACGAGGCCGAGGCGGCCGAGTCGTTCGAGCTACCCGGAGCCGACCTGTCTCACGAAGAGCTGACCGTCCGGGTGCTGCCGCAGCAGTCGGACGAGTTCACCTGCGCTGGTTGCTTCCTGGTCCGGCACCGCAGCCAGATCGCCGAGCAGCGCGCGAACGGCAACGCCTACTGCTACGACTGCGCGGGCTGAACCGACGTACCGGAGCTGACCGGGGCGGGACGCACCAGCTTGTTGCCCGTGTAGAGCCCGACCCCGCCGGCGACCGCCCAACTCAGAACGGTCCACACCAACGCCGTCCCGCCGCTCCCGCGGCCGGACGGCGTGTTCGTCTTCCCGACCACGAACCGTCGAGCGGCCTCCAGCACCTTCTGTGCTACGAGGGCGGCGCCGAAGCCGCCCGCCACCGGGTACACCAGCGAGATCACCTTGGTCGATACCGTCACGCGGAAACCGTACCGCCAACGACCTCGGAGCGCCCGGGCCGCGGACCGAGGGAGCGATTAGGTTGGTGCCCGTGTCGTACCGGGAGTGGGTCGGACCGCCGCCGAGCTGGTGGGTGCTGTCGGTCCTGTTCAGCCTGAGCTGGCTCGTCGCCATCGGCTTCTACCTCGGTCCACTGGCCGGGGTGCTCGGCCTGCTCGGTGCTCAGACCTTGGTCACCGCCGTCCTGCTCGGCACCGCGGTCCGGCTCCAGCTGGACGGCACCGAGCTGAGGGTCGGCCGGGCGGTGCTCGACCTCGCGTACGTCTCGGCGGTCCGCGGACTCGATCCCGAGGCGACCTCGCGGCGGACCGGTCCGGAGGCCGACGCACGGGCGCACCTGGTGCTCCGGCCGTACGCGAAGGAAGCGGTCGAGCTGACGCTGGACGATCCGGCCGACCCGGTTCCGTACTGGGTGGTCTCGACCCGCCGACCGACTCAGCTGGCCGAGGCGATCACGACCGTGCTGACCGACGTCTCCGCCGGGCCGACGCGGTGACCGAGCAGCATCCGGACGGGATCGAGGTGGAGGTCGGCTTCGTCGCCCTCGACACCGAGCTGGCTGCTCCGGCGTACGCCCATCACGACGACGCCGGCGCCGACCTGGTCTCGGCCGAGACCTTCCTGCTGCAACCGGGGGAGCGACGCCTGGTGGGCACCGGGGTGGCCATCGCGTTGCCCGAGGGGTACGCCGGGTTCGTGCATCCGCGGTCCGGGCTGGCCGCCCGGCACGGGATCAGCATCGTGAACGCCCCCGGCACCGTCGACGCCGGCTACCGGGGCGAGATCCTGGTCTGCCTGGTCAACACCGACACCGCGACCGCCGTGCGCATCTCCCGGGGTGACCGGATCGCCCAGCTCGTGGTGCAGCGGGTCGCCCGGGCCCGGTTCGTGGCCGTGCCACAATTGCCCGACTCGACCGCCACAGCCGGGAGATCCATGGGCACCGCCGGGAGATCCAGGGGTACCGGCGGTCACGGGTCCACCGGCGGCTTGGCCGCCGGCGCCACCACCGACGAGGAGCAGCAACCAGCGTGAGTGCGTCATGATCTTCCGACGTCGCCGCAAGGACGACGAGGTCCCCGCCGACGAGGTCGACGAGAGCACCGAGT
>DATDAP010000057.1:0-16183 GCA_036525335.1 Microlunatus sp.
AGCGGTTCCCGGCAGAGCTCGGCGCGATCCGCCGACGGCTGTACCGCACGGGTGACCGGGTGGTCTTGGACGAGCGGGGGCGGATCGTGTACCTGGACCGCACCGACCGGCAGATCAAGCACGCCGGCCACCGCATCGAGCTGTCCGAGATCGAGTTCGCCGTGCAGGCCTGCACGGGCGTCGGAGAAGCTGTCGTCGTCCACACCAAGGACGGCAACGACAGTCGGCTGACCGCGTTCTACACGGGCGCGTCCGCCCCGGACGAGGATGACCTGCGCGCCGCGCTCCACGCGGCGGTGCCACCCCATCTGGTGCCGCAGCACCTCGTCCGGCTCCCCGGCCTTCCCCTGACCACGCACGGCAAGGTGGATCACAAGCTGCTGGCGGCCAGGGCCCAGCCGGCCCGCACGGACGACGCCGCCCCGGCGGTGACCACCTCCGCGATGGACATGGCGATCCTGGCAGTCTTCCGAGAGGTGCTGGGTCGCCCCGAGCTGGGACTGAGCGACGACTTCTTCGCCGCCGGCGCCCAGTCGCTGCAGGCCATCGCGGTGGTGCGGCGCCTGCGGGAGACCGGCCTCGAGGTGCAGATCAGCGACCTGTACCGGCACCCCAGCGCCGCCGCCCTCACGGTGATCGTGACGGCGACGGCCGGGAGCTCGAGCGGCCCGAGCGAGCCGAGACCCGCTCGGACCCTGGCCTCCGACCAGGCGCAGCGCCTGGTCACCTGGGCGGTCGCGGACAGCACGAGGGTGGCCGAGGCGTTCGCCGGCGAGCAGCCCGACTACCGCTTCGGCATCGGTGCGGCGGCCCGGCTGCACCGCTCCAGCGGCGCGGCGACGGGCGGTTACCTGCACGCCATCGACCACGTCGACATGGCGCAGCTGAAGGAGGCTCTGGCCACGGTCGCCCAGCGGCACGAGATGCTGCGGGCGCGGCTCACCGGGGACCACTTCGAGGTGCTTCCCCCCGAGTCCTTCGAGGGACTGGCCTCGCTGCTGTCGGTGCAGGACCTGCGCGGTGTCGAGCCCGGGCAGCTCCAGCAGCTCACCGAGGCGGTCGCGGCGGCCCTGCCGGGTGAGCCCTTCGGCTCCGGCCTGCTGTGGCGGTGCGTCATCCTGCAGGAGACCGACGACAGCGCCCGCCTGGTCTGGGCCTTCCACCACAGCATCTTCGACGGGTTCAGCGCCGGCATCCTCCGGGAGGAGATCGCCTGCCTCGTTCGCGGTGCCGAGCTCACCACGGTTCAGCCGTACAGCCGCTACGCCGAGGCCGTCGCCGTCGAGCCGGACTGGGGCACCGAGCTCGCCGGCTACGACTACCCGGGTTGGCTCGCCGCCAACGCCGAGCTGCTGGACGCCCCGACCTCCGCACGCCCCCGCGGTCGGCGCAGCATCCGACTGGAGCGCCACAACCCGCTCGAGCTCGCGGTCCGCACCGTGCACGAGGAGCTGTCGCGGCTGAGCGGCCGGACGTCGATCGCCGTCGGCCTGGTCAACGACTGCCGACGCTGGCTCGGCCAGGACTACACCGACTGCGTCGGTGAGTTCCTCGACGTCGTCCCGGTGCTGCTGCGCGGCGAAGCAGCCACGTACGGCATCTCCGAGCGGCTGGAGCGAGCCCGCGAGGCGGGTGTGCACTTCCTGGACGGCCTCAGCACGACATCCGACCGGTCGGGTGTGCTGGGCGACCTCCAACAGGTGTACCGCAACGAGCTCGGCCGACTCCAGCTCACCCTGGTCAACTTCCAGGGCCACATCCCCGCACACGAGATCCCGCAGAGCACACCGGACGGACCGGGCCTCGCGCACAACCACGTCAACGTGTGGCACGACGACGAGCACCTGCACCTGGAGTGGATGTCCGACTCCACCGCCTTGACGGGAGCGAGATCGTGACCATCCCCATCGCGATCACCGGTCTCGCCCTGCGGCTGCCGGGCGCCACGACCCAGGACGAGTTCTGGCAGCTCCTGGTCGACGGGGTCGACCGCACCGCCGTGGTGAGCGACCGGCGTCGAGAGCTGGCTCGCGCCCCGCACTGGCGCGACACCATCGGCGAGGTCGACGACATCGAGTACTTCGACGCCGGGTTCTTCGGGATCGAGGCCGACGAGGCGCGGTTCATGGACCCCCAGCACCGGATCGTGATGGAGCTCAGCCACGAGGCGTTGGGCGAGGCCGGCCTGCTGGAGACCCGGCGTCCGGTGGGTCCGCGCGCCGCGGGTCGCCGCTATGCGGTCCAGATGGCGATCGCCAGCAACAGCTACTACCCCCTGGTGTGTCGCTACATCGACGAGCACGGCACCGCCGACGTGCACCCGCGCACCGTGATGAACGTGATCAACAGCGCCCTCGCCGCACGGGTGTCCCACCACTACAACCTCACCGGGCCGGTGATGGCGGTGGACACGGCCTGCTCGTCGTTCCTGACCAGCCTCGTGCAGGCGGCGGACGCGATCCGACACCAGGACTGCGACGGGGCGGTCGTCGGTGGAGTCAACCTGTTCAGCGCCGCATACAACGCGCAGCTGTGCAACATCGGGGGGATCACCACCTCACACCCGTTCACCAGGGTGTTCGACGAGGAGGCGGACGGCACCCTGCTGGGTGAGGGCGCCGTGGTCTGCGTGCTGGAGCGCGAGGACATCGCCGTGCGCCGCAACCGCCGGATCCACGGCCGGATCCGGGGGTACGCGATCAACAACGACGGGTCGTCGTTGAACATCATGGCGCCCAACCCCCGCGGCCAGGCCGGCGTCATCCGGGACTGCTATGACGACGGTCTGGACCACACCAGGGTCTCCTACGTCGAGGCGCACGGCACGGGGACCAGGATCGGCGACCCGATCGAGCTGAACGCCCTGTCCAAGGTGTTCCGCAAGGAAGACTTCGGCGACGCGGTGGTCGGGATCGGGTCGGTCAAGTCCAACATCGGTCATCTGCTCGGCGCGGCCGGCGGCGCCGGTCTGGCCAAGCTGCTGCTCTCCCTCCAGCACGAGCAGATGGCGCCCAACCTGCACTTGGAGACCGTGAACCCGCTGCTGCAGCTGGAGGACACCCCGTTCCAGGTGATCACCGAACCGACGCCGTGGCCTCGCGTGGCGGACCGTCCACGACAGGGGGCGATCACCTCCCTCGGCCTCGGCGGGACGAACGTGCACGTCGTCATCGAGGAGGGTGACCCGGAACGGCGCGGCACCGAGCTGACGTACCCGGTGCTGTGTCTGTCCGCTCAGGACGAGGACGCTCTGCACCGCATGGTCGACGACCTGTCGGCCCAGCTCGCGATCCGCGACACCGACCCCTACAACCTGGCGATGACGCTGGCCCGGTTCCGGCCCGCCTACGACTGGCGCGCGACGGTCCGGTTCGACCCGGCCAGCGGAGCGCTGGACGAGGTCGCGTTCACGCACGTGGAGCGCCCGGTGAGGCGGGTGCTGTTGCGGCCGACACCCACCTCCGGAGCCCGCGAGGAGTGGCTGCGTGCGGCACTGGCCTGCCCCCTGCTGATCTCCGACGCCGAACCGGGCCGCGGCGAGCTGGCCGTGTCCTTCGGCTCCGGCGACCAGGATCGGCCGAGGCTGACCCTCGACCCCGGGTGGTCGCCCCTCCAGATCGCGGCCGCCCTGTTCGCCACCGGAGCCGCCGTGGACTGGGAGCACTTCTTCCCCGGCGGGACCGGAACCGTCCTCACCCTGACGCCCTATCCGTACTCCAAGAAGCCGCTCTGGCTCTGAGCCGAAAGAGGAAACCATGAACAAGGAAACGATCAGGACCGTGCTCCTGCAGGAGATCTCCACCGAGATCGCCATCCCACCGGCCGACATCGACGACCAGGCGAGCTTCATGCGACTCGGGGTGTCCTCGGTCCAGGCGCTCAAGATCATCAGCCGGCTGCGCAAGCAGCTCGACCTGGACATCAACCCGGTCGCGCTGTTCGAGTTCAAGACGGTCGACGACATCAGCGAGTACCTCGCCGAGGAGGCTGCGGCGTGACCGTCCTGCAGACGGTCAGTCGCAACCTCGAGTACCACCAGCGGGTCAAGCGCGTCCTGCCCGGCGGGGTTCACTACAACTTCAACATGCCGTGGGCCGAGGTGCCGCTGCACTTCGTCGACGGCGCCGGCAGCCGGCTACGTGACATGGACGGCAACGAGTACCTCGACCTGTACGCCCGCTTCGGCGCGATGGTCCTCGGGCACCGCAACGAGGACTATCTCGACGCCCTGAGCGAGGCCCTGGAACGGGTGCTGTGCGTGAGTCACTGCGACTTCGACGCCGACGCCCTGGAGCTGATGAACACCCACATCCCCTCGGCGGAGATGGTCCGGTTCGGTCTGTCCGGCACCGAGATCCTGCAGACCGCGCTGCGCTTGGCGCGGGCCCACACCGGTCGCAACCGGTTCCTGCGCTTCGAGAACCACTACCACGGCAACGCCGACAACGTGATGGGTGGTCGCGTCCTCGACCCGGCACGTCCGGTGCCGGTGGACTTCCGCGGTGACTACAAGGGCACGGCCGGTCGCGCCACCGACGTGATGGCCGATCAGTCGTATCTGTTGCCCTGGAACGATCCTGAGCGACTGGAGAGCTTCTTCTCCGAATACGGCGAGACCCTGGCCGCGGTGCTGACCGAGCCGATCTGCGTCAACGGCGGGTCGATCGAGCCCTTGCCCGGCTTCCTCGAGCTGCTGCGACGTCTGTGCACCGACCACGGCGTGGTGTTGATCTTCGACGAGATGATCACCGGCGTGCGGTTGGGAGTGGGCGGGGCCCAGAAGCGGCTCGGCATCACGCCCGATCTGTCCACCTTCGGCAAGGCGATCGGTGGCGGCGGCGTGCCCGTGTCGGCGGTCGTCGGCAAGCGCGAGATCATGGAGCTGCTGGAGAGCAAGCAGGTGATCCACGCGGGAACCTACAACGGCTATCCGCTGGGCACCGCGGCCGTGCGAGCCACGTTCGAGATCCTCTCCCGCGACGACGAGGCGTTGCTGCACGCGATGCACCGTCGGGCCGCCGCCCTGCAGGACATCCTGACGATCGAGGCCCACCGGGTCGGTCTGCCGCTGGTGGTGCAGGGTCCTCCCGGTGTGTCCGCCTTCCACTGCCGGGCGACACCGCTGGAGCGCCCCAGCGACTACGACTTCGAGCTGATGGGCAAGGACATCATCCTCGCCACCGCGATGCAGCGTCACGGCGTGCTGATCTCCAGCATCTCCCGGATGTACCCGAACGCCCAGCTGTCCTCCGACGACCTGGACTTCTTCCAGCCTCGGGCCCGCCGTGCGGTGGCCGAGGCCAAGCAGTCCATCGACGACATCTACGGACCCTGAGGGTCCCCGACCGAACCTGGAGTGATCGTCGTGTCCGAAGCCGCCCGCGCAGCCAAGAAGCCGGCCCAGTCCTACACCCCGTACCTCGTGCTCTTTCTCGTCCTGACCATCGGATCGGTCTGGGGCCTGTCGCTGTTCTACCTGTTCGCCCACGGGACCGCGGTCGCGGTGCTGGGCGAGCTGGAGCTGCTCAGCCCGGTCGTGATCGTGATCCTGCACAGTCCGGCCATCGCCACCTTGTTGATCTTGCTGCATTACGACGGCGGACGCGGGGTCGCCAACTTCGCGCGGACGCTCATCCCGCGCCGACGGGACCTGATCTGGATCCCGGCACTGATGCTGACGATGCTGGGCTACATCGTCGCGGTGCGCTACCTCTGCGTCGCCTTCGGTGTTCCCGTGCCGCCCGAGACGCTCACGCCGCTCGGTATGGCACTCACCTTCCTGCGACTGCTCGTGATGGAGATCGGGATGGTGGCGATCGCCATCGGCTGGTTCGGCTTCTTCCTTCCCTTCGTCCAGCGGATCACCGGCAGCCCCGTCGCCGCCGGTGTCGCGACCGGGTTGGGCATCGGCGTCTTCGTCGCACCGGGGAACCTGTTCGCCTCGTTCGAGCTGGCCACGGCCTGGCCGCTCTACGTCACGCAGCTGTGTGTGCTCGGTGTCGGCATGGCTCTGCTGCTGAACCGGATGAAAGGCAACGTGCTGTTCTTCCTGCTGCCCTTCTGGGTCTCCGCGTCCGGCAGCCACTTCAAGCTGTACTACTTCATGATCCCGACCCAGGTGATCCAGCTGGTGCTGTTCAGCCTGCTGGTGGGGCTCGGGTACGTGCTGCTGCGGCGCCAGGGACAAGGGGTCCTCGACCCACCGACCAGCTTCCCGGAGTACCTGGAGAACGCGTACACCACGCACGCGGGCGCCGTCCTGCCGGGAGTCGGGGACGCGAGCCGGGAGCGTCGGCCGGCCGTGGACCGTCCGGTCGAGCCCGTCGCGGTCGGGCAGGAGGATCTCGCGTGAGCACGACGGATCTTCGTGACCACCGGTCCGTCGCGGCCGGGCGCGCGGCCCGCCTGACCCCGGCGACCTCCTCGGTCCTGTGGAATCTCCGGCCCTCGCCGACCGGACGTCAGCTGGTCATGTTCCCCTACCTGGGCGGCTTCGGAGCCTCGTTCAACGGGCTGGTCGGTCACCTCAGCGGCGACTGGGACGTGTGGACCGTCAACCCACCGGGTCACGGGCCGTCGAACCTGGAGGCGCATCGCCGGCTCGGGCCGCTGGTCGAGTGCTACCTGGACGCCCTGCGGGAGATGCTGGTGCCCGGTGCGGTGTTCTTCGGTCACAGCATGGGCGGGATCGTGGCCTACCACGTCCTGACGGCGATGGCGGAACGACCGGAGTTCCGGGACCGGCGCCCCCGGGACCTCGTGCTGTCCGCCTGCTGCGCCCCGTGTGATCTGTCGATCGCCGGCCATGCCGCCTCCTCCGAGCAGGATCTGCTGCACCACCTGTGCGGGTTCGGGGCGATCCCGACGGAGGTGGCCGGCGATCCGGCGCTGGTCGCGTACTTCCTGCCTGCCTTCCGGGCCGACTACCAGGTGCTGGAGGAGGCGAAGCGGCGACCCGTGGTCAGCCTCGACGTCGCGACCCGGCTGGTGCTGGGCGAGCACGACGACCACACCCCCGCCGGTACGGCGTCGGCCTGGCAGGACTACCTCACGCGACCGATCCGCACCCACGTCCTCGACGGTGAGGGGCACATGTTCGTCCGGCACGCGTTCGAGCCGCTGAACGCGATCGTGAACGATGTCTGAGTCCGCCGGCGCCACCGCGACGGTCCCGCCACGGCCCCACCGGACGACGCCCGCGGACGGGTTCCGCGCCTTCATGGTGATCTGGGCGGCCCAGCTGGTAGCCCGGGTCGGCAACGGGCTGACCGCGTTCGGACTGGCCGTGCACGTCTATCAGCAGACCCGCAGCAGTGCCGCCGTCGCAGTCGTCATGCTGGCGGCGTTCCTGCCCGGGGTGCTGCTGACCCCGCTCGGTGGAGTGCTCGCCGACCGCTTCGACCGACGCCTGATGATGATCCTCGGCGACACGTTCTCCGCCATCGGTTTGATCGCCCTGCTCGTGGCCTTCCGGCACGGGGTGGCGAGTGTCGCCGTCGTCTGCGTGTGCGTCGCGCTCAGCTCGGTGTTCACGTCGGTGATGGACCCGGCGTACCGGGCGACCGTCACCGACCTCCTCACCCCCGAGCAGTACACCCGGGCCGGTGGCCTGGTCCAGCTCGCCTCGGCGGCCCAGTACCTGATCTCCCCCGCGCTGGCCGGGCTGCTGATGGCGCACTCCGGGATCCAGCTGGTGCTGGTGCTCGACATCACCACCCTGATCGTGACGACGTCGTGCATGTTGCTGGTCCGGCGCACGATCGGGGCCACGAAGCGGTCGGTTCAGCACGGCCTCCGCGAGGAGCTCACCGCCGGCGTGAGCTTCCTGGTCCACCACCGGGAGATCACGGTGCTGATGGTGCTGGCGACCCTGGTGACCTTCTGCCTGGGGTTCCTGCAGACCCTGCTGACGCCGATGCTGCTGGAGCTCTCCGACGAACAGACCCTGGGCCTCGTCCGGTCCGTGGCGGCGGTCGGCCTGCTGGTGTCGAGCCTGGTCATCAGCCTCCGTCCCATGCGTCACCGGCAGAGCACGTACTTGTCGATCGCCCTGGCCGTGGCCGGGATCGCCGTCGCCGCGATGGGGATCACCGTCGACGTCGTCTGGATCGGGATCTTCACCTTCCTCTTCTTCTTGACGTTGCCCGTCCTGAACACCAGCGTCGAGGTGCTGGCCCGGGCGTCGATCCCGAATGCCGTGCAAGGTCGGGTCTGGGGGCTGATGGGGCTGATCTCGCAGCTCGGCTACATCGCCGCCTACGCGGTCTCCGGGGTGCTCGCCGACGCGGTCTTCACCCCGCTGCTCACCCCCGACGGCGCCTTGGCCGACTCGCTGGGACGGCTGATCGGTGTCGGTGCCTCGCGCGGGATCGGCCTGATGCTGGTCGTCGTCGCCGCGGGCCTGCTCGTGGTGGCCGTGGCCATCCCCCGGCTACGCAGCATCGCCGAGCTCGACACCCACCTGCGGCGGAGCACCGTCCAGACGAAGGAGATCTGAACATGTGGATCGTCGCGATCATCGGCGCGGGACTGATCACCAGCGTGGTGCAGCTCGCCCTGCAAGGCTTCCCCGACGACCACGTCGTCGTGCTGAAGACCCTGCTGCTGGGTCAGTTCGCGGTCTCGCACGGGATCATCGCCGTGCTCGGGTTCATCATCAACGTGCTCACCCCGGAGAGGACCGCAGCGCAGCTCGGCTGGCCCAGCGGACCGTTCCAGGTCAAGTACGGGTTCGCCCAGCTCGGTCTCGGCGTGATCGGGGTGATGGCGATCTGGTTCCATGGCAACTTCTGGGCCGCCACGCTGGTCACCCTCTACATCTACGGTCTGAGCGGGCTGTGGACCCACACCCAGGAGATCTGGCGTACACATCGGCGGACCGGCAAGATCGCCTGGGTCGAGTTCGGCAACATCGTGCTGGACGTCGTCTACCACGTCGTGCTGACCATCATGTCGCTGCAGATCCCCGGTGTCTGGAGCCTGTCATGAGAAGCCGCGACTCACTGCTGCTGCGCTACGCCGGCAACGACCTGGTCAAGAACAAGGGCGTGAACCTCGCCCTCCTCGTCGTCCTGGTGCTCTCGGCGTTCCTGATGGCCACCGGTGCGATGGTGATCGAGCGACTCGTCGGCGCGGTCGACCAGCTCTACACCGAGGCGAAGCCCCCGCACTTCCTCCAGATGCACAAGGGGGACTACGACGCCGAGGCACTGCAACGGTTCGCGGCCGGCCAGCCGGACATCCAGGCCTGGACCGTGGTGCAGATGTACGGGTTCGACAGCTCAGCCCTGTCGTGGCAGCGCCCCTCGACGGGGCAGACCGGCGACCTGTCGGAGAGCCTGATCGACAACCTGTTCGTCCAGCAGAACCCCGACTTCGACTTCCTGATCGACCAGTCCGGCGCCATCGCCCGGCCCGGCCCCGGCGAGGTCTACCTGCCGGTGGCCTACCAGCAGCGCTTCGGTCTCCAACCCGGCGACCGGCTGCGGGTCGGCGCCGAGGCAGGGAGCCCCGAGCTGACCGTCCGCGGCTTCGTGCGGGACGCGCAGATGGCGTCCTCGCTGTCGTCGTCCACCCGGTTCCTGGTCTCGCCGGCCGATCTGGCTGCGCTCGGCCGCACGGCCGGCGCCGAGCCGGAGATCATCGTGGAGTACCGGCTGCAGGATGCCGGCGCCACCGCCCAGCTGCAGAGCGCCTACGACGCAGACGCTGCGCTGCCCAAGAACGGCCAGGCGGTGACCTACCAGATGATCCGCATCATCAACGCCTTCAGCGACGGTCTGGTCGCGATAGCCCTCATGTTCGCCAGCGTCGTGCTGATCACCATCGCCGTGCTGAACCTCCGGTTCGTGATCCGCGGGACCCTCCAGGACCAGGTCCGCGAGATCGGCGCGATGAAGGCGATCGGGATCCCGGACCGGCAGGTGTCGCGGCTGTACCTGGCGAAGTACAGCGTGATGACCCTCGTCGCGTGCGCGATCGGTGGACTGCTCGCCGTCCTGGCGGCAAGCTTGTTGAGCCGAGACGTCCGGGTGAACTACGCGGCTGCGCCGCTCAGCGAGTGGACGTTCCTGGTCCCGACGCTGGCGCTGGTCGCCGTCTACCTCGTCGTCCTGGCCATCTGCCAGGGCGTCCTGCGCCGGGTGCGCCGGATCGAGGTGGTGAACGCGCTCGTGCACGGCAGCACGCTCACCGAACGCCAGACGGCGCAGCAGGCCCGACGGGCAGCGAAGCGGGTCCGGCGCACGAGCCTGATCTCCCCTGCCGGAGGCAGACTGAGCTCATCGAGCGGCGGCAGTCTGAACCGGCGGCTCGCGTGGTTGGACCTGCGCGCGGGGGCGCGGCAGTGGGCGCTGCTCCCGGCGGTGTTCTTCCTCGCCGCGATGCTGATGGCGCTGCCGCTGAACCTGCTCAGCACCTTCGAGAGTCCCCGGTTCGTCACCTACCTGGGGGCTCCGGAGAGCGACCTCCGCGCCGACCTCGCGTACACCGACGACCTCGACTCCGTGCGCGCGGAACTGGCCGGACAGCTCCAAGACGACGACCGGTTGTCCGCCGTGCGCCCCTACGCCAAGGTCCTCGGCGAGGTGGAAGGCGCCGAGGGTCCCGAGACGCTCGACGTCGAGGTCGGTGACTACAGCGGTGGCACCGTCGACTTCCTGCGGGGTGGAGCGCCGACCGAGGGTGAGATCGCGCTGTCGGTGCTGAACGCGCAGAAGTACCAGGTCGGTCCCGGGGACCAGCTGCGCGTCCGACAGGACCAGACGTGGACCAGCCATGTCGTCAGCGGGGTCTATCAGGACGTGACCAGCGGCGGCTACACGGCCAAGATGCAGGGCGAGGTGACCCGGGGAGCGGCGGGCTACGTCATCTACGCCGACGTCGCCGACGGCGTCGACCCGGCCGTGATCGCCGCCGAGTACGGTGCTCGGTTCCCCGCTGCTGCAGTGATCCCGATGCGCGACTACGTCGAGCAGACGCTCGCCTACGTCACCGACGCCTTCGCCAGCGCCGCGGTGCTCAGCTTCGTGTTCGGGATCGGGGTCGCGGTGCTCATCACGAGCCTGTTCCTCAAGCTCCGGTTGTCCAGTGAGCGGCGCACGATGGGCGTGCTGTCCGCCATCGGGTTCTCCGCCCGGGAGATCATCGCGCAGACCCGGGGCAAGGTCCTGCTGCTGGCGGTCCTCGGGACCGTCGCGGGCCTGGTGTTCACCGCGACGCTGGGAGAGACGTTGGTCGGCGGGTTGATCTCGCTGGCCGGGCTGGGCATCGCCCAGCTGGAGTTCCTGCCGACGGTCTGGCTGGTCTACGGGGTCTACCCGTCAGTCCTCATCGGCGCCGGGTACCTCGGGGCCGTTCTCCTGACCCAGCGGCTCCGCCGCACCGACAAGAGCGCATGGCTGGATCAATGACGGGAGCAATCATGACCACGGCCGATCACGTGAGCCTGCAAGAACGACAGGTCACCTCGACACCCGGCGCCGGTGATCCGCTGACGCTGGAGTGCCGCGACATCACCAAGACCTACCAGTCCACCGATCCGCCCACTCAGGTGCTCAACGGGATCGACCTGGAGGTCCGTGCCGGCGAGTTCCTGGTGATCATGGGCGCGTCCGGGTCCGGCAAGTCGACCCTGCTGTACAGCATCAGCGGGATGGACCGTCCCACCAGCGGGACCGTGCTGCTGGAGGGACGACAGCTGACCTCGCTGAGTGATGAGGAGATGAGCCGGGTTCGGCTGACCCGGATGGGCTTTGTGTTCCAACAGGCCTACCTGCTGGCCAACCTCTCCATCGCCGACAACATCTTGTTGCCGGCGCTGAAGGCCAACCCCAGGAACAAGGCGGGCGCGACAGCCCGGGTCGAGGCCCTGATGGAGCGGTTCGGCATCGCGCACGTCAGGACCCACGGGATCACCCAGGTGTCCGGTGGTCAGCTGCAGCGGGCGTCGATCTGCCGGGCGCTGGCCTGCGAGCCGGCCATCCTGTTCGCGGACGAGCCCACGGGGGCGCTGAACAGCAGCATGACCGTCGAGGTCATGGATGCCCTCTCCGACGTGCACGCCGCCGGCACCACGGTCGTCATGGTCACGCACGACCCGTCCTGCGCGGCGCGGGGCGACCGCGTCATCTACCTGCGCGACGGCTCGCTGGTCAACTCGCTCGAGCTGGACCGGTGGACCGCGGATCGCGCCGACCAGCGCGAGGACGACCTGCTCGCCTGGCTGCGTCAGGAGGGATTCTGACCGACTCGACACCACCGCATCACCACCCCGAACACCCACACCCCGAACACCCACAGACCGAACACCGACACGAGGAGCAGGAACATGAACGAGAACGACTTCAAGCTGGCGCTGGCCCAGTTCAGCCGGAAGCCGGCCGACGAGCTGGCGATGAGCGACGACCTGACGGCGATCGGGGTCGACTCGATCGACGTCTTCGAGTTCACCATGAACGTCGAGGACGCCACCGGTAGCAGCGTGGACGTGACGAGAGCCGTCATCTCCGTGCAGGACCTCTACGACTGCGTCGTCGAGGCCACCGGGGTCCACGGCGACTGAGCCGCTCCCCCCAGACCCACCACAGTCCGTCAGAGCAAAGGAGAGGGTGCGATGCCACCGAAGGTAAGACGCCCGGAGCGGGCGGTGATCACCGGTCTCGGCGTCATCAGCCCGATCGGCAACTCGGTCCGCGAGTTCGAACAGAGCTTGTTCGAGGGCCGCCACGGCGTGGTCCCCGTGGACCACATCGACAACTCGGACCTGGGCGTACGCGTGTACGCCCCCGTCACCGGGCTCACCACGGAGAACTCCGTGCCGACCAGGGAAGCTCGACGACTGGACCCCTTCTCCCTCTTCGGCTTGCTCGCCGCCAGGCAGGCGGTCGCGGACTCCGGGATCGTCGGCAACGTCGACCCGTTCCGTCTCGGGGTCTTCCTGAGCACGGGACTGGCAGGAGTCGGCTCGGTTCTCGAGGAGCTCGAGACGATGCGGAGCCGCGGTCCGGGCAGGGTGTCTCCCCTGCTGGTGCCCAAGATGGCCGGGAACATGCTGGCCGGTGCCGTCGCGATCGACACGGGTGCCCGCGGTCCCGCCCTGGCCCACCTGGCCGCCTGCGCGTCGAGCGCGGCGAGCATCGGCGAAGGGCTGCGAACCATCCGCCACGGCTACGCCGATGCCGTCATCTGCGGTGGAGCCGAGGCCATCACCCAGAAGCTGATCATGGCCGGGTTCGAGAACCTCCGAGCCTTGAGCCCGGCAGCCGATCCGGACCGGGCCAGCATCCCGTTCGATCGTGACCGGGCCGGATTCGTGATGGGCGAGGGTGGCGCCGCAGTCGTGCTGGAGAGCGAGTCCCACGCCCGGGCTCGGGGCGCGACCATCTACGCCGAGGTCTCGGGGTACGGCATCACCAGCGACGCGTCGCACATCACCGCACCAGCCGACGACGGCGAGGCCGTGTGCCGGGCCATCACCGACGCGCTCGCCGAGGCCGGCGAGGTCGATCAGCCGGTCCACGTCAACGCCCACGGGACGGGGACGATGCTGAACGACCAGGTGGAGGCCACCGCGATCGAGCGCGTGTTCGGCGAGGCGACCGTGACGACCTCGACCAAGTCCATGACCGGGCACATGCTGGGCGCAGCCGGTGCAGCGGAGGTCATCGTCGCCGTGCTCTCGCTCCGGCGGGGTCAGGTGCCGGCCACGGTCGGGACGGTGGATGTCGAGGAAGGCATGGCCATCGACGTCGTACGCGACCGGCCGCGCACCGCGCCCCAGTCGCGAGCCGTGTCGCTCTCGCTCGGCTTCGGCGGGCACAACGTCGCGCTCGTGATCGATCGGGCAGCGTGATGATCGAGCTGGCCATCAGCCGTTCGGACCGGGTCGACGTAGCCACGCTCGATCGGCTCTACGCGGCCCTGCCCGAGCACCGGAAGATCAGGAGTGACGCCTACTACCGTCAGGTCGACCGCCGGACCAGCATCGTGTCGTTCGCGCTGCTGCAGCTGCTGTGGTCCGAGCAGTTCGCCGGGCCGCTGCCGGAGATCGTCGTCGGCATCTTCGGCAAACCCGCGTTGGCGGGCATCGGAGCCGCCCACTTCAACATCTCGCACGACCAGACCGTGTGCGCTTGCGTGCTCGCACCCGTGCCCGTGGGCGTCGACCTGCAGTCGCGCGTCCCCTTCGACGACGACCTGTTCGACCGGATCGCTTCCCGGACGGAGCTGCAGCTGCGTGACCGGCTGGTGGCCCTCGATGATCTCAGCGCCCTGTGGACGCGCAAGGAGGCTGTGGTGAAGCGGACCGGGCGCGGTCTGACCATGCCGTTCCAGACGATCGAGGCGCTGTCGGCACCGGGGGTGCTCACCATGACGTGCGACGATCCGGATGTGCGGCTGAGCCTGTCGGCGGCCGGGCGGACGACTCAGGAGCTGCTCTCCGACGTCCGCATCCGCTTCCTCCAGCCACACGGCGGTCTGGACGACTGGTCGAGCGTGCCCGGGGACGAGCTCGTGCGTCCCTTCGTCGGGTTCGAGAACGCCCTCGCCTGCTGAGCCGCTCCCGGCACGACACGGTCGTGCCGGGGCGTCCGGCGTCACGGACGGCGCTGATCGACAGGTCCTGCCGACAATCTGGCATGACTGGTCTGCCCGCCGGAGGTCAGCCTCCACCCCTACACCCTGCAGCTCAAGGAGCCATCTCCGAAGTGCTGAAGGTGTCAGCTCACGCAGTCCACCGCCACAGCCAGGGCTGCACACACCTGACGCATGCGCTCATCGCTCAACCGCCCCAGTCGGTCGACGAGCACGGCAAGCGACACGCTCTCGACGGAATCGAGGTTGACTGCGCACAACCGCGGCACCGGATCGCCCGTGGGATCGAGGACGACCTCGCTGATCAGGCCCCGGATGGTCGTCGTGCACGGCGCGATGAGGGTCCGATGGTGTCGCGGGATGACGGCGTCTCGGGACAAGACCACGACCGGCCTGCGACCGACCTCGGCCAGCTCACACCACCAGACCTCGCCGCGCGCAGGCAGGGCGCTCACGAGGCCGCGGCCGCTCGCCGGAAGGACGCAAGGTCACCCCAGGCATCGGCTTCGTCCAGCGGGTGCTCGTCGTACGCCGCGTAGCCGGAGTCCACTTCCGCCGCGCGATGGCGCGCGAGCAGCGCCGCGAGCGCCTCGTCGATGAGCGCGGCATCGGTCACGCCAGAGCGAAGGCCTCGCGCATCGGTCAGCAGGGTTGCGTCGACGGTGGTGCTGAGGCGTGTTCTGCTCATGCCACAATCATGCCACTACCGGGTGAGCTCCCGGACCCGGATGGTGCCATCGTTCGAGACCATGAACTCGACGTCGCCCAGGTTGCGGACGATCCCGTCGGCCACCAGCTCGTCCACCGGCGTGGTGGTGATCACCGCCAGCCGGTAGCAGCCGGCGGCCTCGGCGGCGGTCAGACCGGCGGGGGCATCCTCCACCACCAGGCAGCGCTCCGGGGCCACCCCCATCCGTTCGGCCGCGAGCAGGAAGGGTTCGGGGGACGGTTTGCCGTGGCTCACCTGGTCGGCGGTCACCAGCACCGAGGGAGCCACCAGCTGGGACGCCGCGATCCGGGCCTTGGCCAGGGGCAGCGTACACGAGGTGGCGATGGCGTTCCGGGCGGCACTGAGGGCGGCCAGCGCGTCGGCCGCTCCGGGCAGCACGACGATGTCGTGGACATCATCGATCTCGAGCGCATTGATCCGATCGATGGCGGAGTCGTGCCGGTGGTCGGGCAGCAGCTTGCGGACCACGCCGGCCGACGGGATCCCGTGGTGACCCGCCAGCTCCTCGGCCGTGATCCCGTGTTCCTCCGCCCAGGTCGACCAGGCTCGGGCCACCGCCGGGGTCGAGTCGATCAGTGTGCCGTCCATGTCGAAGATGACGGCGTCGAAGTCCAGCTCGGCCAGCTTGCCCAGCGTCATGGTGGTTCCACTCCTCGGTCCGCAGGGCTACCAGTATCCCGGAAGAACCCGCTTGTTGAGTGAGTGCTCACTCACTAGGATCGCCGACGTGACACGTGCAACCCCTCTCCCGGCCGACGAACGGCGTGCCGCGATCATGGCAGCGACCGAGCCGCTGCTGATGCAGTACGGCCGCGACGTCAGCACCCGCCAGATCGCGGAAGCGGCCGGCATCGCCGA
>DATDAP010000058.1:0-19663 GCA_036525335.1 Microlunatus sp.
CCGGGCAGCAGCAGCGTGCTGGAGAGCAGGGGCTCGCCCATCGCCTCGACCAGGGCGTGGGTCGTCCCGTGGTCCGGGATGCGTACACCGACGGTGCGCTTCTTCGGGTGCAGCATCCGCCGCGGCACCTCCCGGGTGGCCGGGAGGATGAACGTGTACGGCCCGGGCGTCGCCGCGCGGACCGCTCGGAAGATGGCCGTGTCCAGTTGCACGAACTGCCCCAGCTGGGCGAAGTCACAGCAGACCAGAGTGAAGTGGTGGTTCTTGTCCAGGTCGCGGATCCCTCGGATGCGCTCGATCCCCTCCGCGTTGCCCAGCTGGCAGCCGAGGGCGAAACAGGAGTCGGTCGGGTACGCGATCAGGGCATCGTCGCGGAGCAGGTCGACGACTTTGCTGATCGTGCGGGGTTGTGGGTTGTCGGGGTGAACGTCGAAGTAGCGCGCCACCCCGCTAGGTTACGGGCATGGTTTCCAAGGTCGCACTGCTCACCGCCGGAGGCTTCGCCCCGTGCCTTTCCTCGGCCGTCGGCGGGCTGATCGAGCGCTACACCGCGCTCGCCCCCGAGGTCGAGATCATCGCCTACAAGTACGGCTACCAGGGCCTGCTGTCGGGCGACTATCTCACCGTCACCCCCGAGGTCCGCGCCAACGCCGCGATCCTGCACAGGTTCGGTGGCTCGCCGATCGGCAACTCGCGGGTGAAGCTCACCAACGCCGCCGACCTGGTCAAGCGCGGCCTGGTCGCCGAGGGCGTGGATCCACTCGAGGCCGCCGCCGACCGGCTCACGGCCGACGGCGTGGACGTGCTGCACACCATTGGCGGCGACGACACCAACACCACCGCCGCGGATCTGGCGGCGTACCTGCACGACAACGACTACGAGCTCACGGTGGTGGGCCTGCCCAAGACGATCGACAACGACGTGATCCCGATCCGCCAGTCGCTGGGCGCCTGGACCGCGGCCGAGCAGGGCGCCCGGTTCGCGCAGAACATCCTCGGCGAGCACAACTCGGGCTCCCGGATGCTGATCGTGCACGAGGTGATGGGTCGGCACTGCGGCTGGCTGACCGCGGCCACCGCACAGTCGTACCGGGAGTGGCTCGACACCCAGGAGTGGGTGCCCGAGATCGGACTGGGCCGGGCCGGCTGGGACGTGCATGGCGTGTACGTGCCCGAGGCCCACTTCGACCTGGCGGCCGAGTCGGAGCGGTTGAAGGCGGTGATGGACGAGGTGGGCTCGGTCAACCTGTTCGTCTCCGAGGGTGCTGGTCTGGACACCATCGTCGCCGAGATCGAGGCCTCCGGCGAGGAGGTGGCCCGTGATCCGTTCGGTCACGTGAAGATCGACAAGATCAACCCGGGCGCCTGGTTCGCCAGCAAGTTCGCCGAGCGGCTGGGCGCCGAGAAGGTGATGGTGCAGAAGTCCGGTTACTACTCCCGGGCCGCGTCCGCCAACCAACGCGATCTGGACCTGATCCGTTCGATGACCGACCTCGCCGTCGACTCCGCCCTGCGCGGTGAGCCCGGCGTGATCGGCCACGACGAGGAAGCCGGCGACGAGCTGAGAGCGATCGAGTTCTCCCGGATCAAGGGCGGCAAGCCGTTCGACATCGACCAGAAGTGGTTCACCGACCTGCTCGCCGGCATCGGTCAGCCGGTCACCGAGAGGGTCGCCGCCCACTGATTCGGGCCGTGGGCCGCTGCCGTCCGCCTAGGTCCGCCGCCGGAAGAACGCGGCGATCCCGGCAAGGACGGCCCCGATCCCGAGACCGGTCGCGGCGCCCGTCACCCACCCGGCGCCGAGACCGATCCGGACGGTGCGGACGGCCGTCTCCTCGGGCACCATCGGGTGCTCGACCAGCGCCGGCGTCGGCGGTCGCAGCGCGAACCGGACCACTCCCTCGTCGGTTGGCTGGAACGCCGGCTCGTCCCACGTCGCGATCCAGGCGGCGAGAATGAGGATCAGCTGGGCGAACAGGTTGAAGAACAGCATCAGGACGATCACCGGCCCGAAGATGGCTGCCGCCGCGTTGCCCGAGAACGCTTCGAACAAGAGCGTGGTGCCGTACTGCAGGATGCCCAGGCCAACGGCGCCGAGCAGTGCTGCGATCATGATGATCTTCCAGCTCTCCCGCTGACGCGGGATGATCACGTAGATGTAGCAGAAGGTGATCCAACCGGCCGCCAGCGACAGCAGCGGGGCAAGAACCCGGAGCATCAACGACGTCAGCCAGGTATCACCGAAGCCCAGCCAGGTCGCCACGTCCCGGGCGAAAGAGGTGGAGATCGTGGCCAGACCGAAGGTCACCGCGATCGCGATCAGCAGCCCGGCCATCCGCACCAGGTTGATGGCGACCTTGATCGGGTAGAACTGGAGGTCCCGCTGCGCGTCGAAATCGGTCCGCCACTGTGCGTCGATCGCGTTGCGCAGATGACCCATCCACGCAGCCGCGCTGTAGAGCCCGGTGACCAGGCCCACGATCCCGATCGCGGTGTAGTTCTGCAGGGTCGAGGTGATGAAGTCTTCCATCTGCTGAACGACGTCGTCGTCCACATTACGGAACTGAGCCACGACCAGCTGCGACACCGTCGTGATCAGATCGGGTCGTAGCTCGACGATGAAGAACCCGACGATGGAGAACGCCACCATCACGACTGGAACAACAGCCAGCACCGAGAAGTAGGCGACACCCGCCCCGAACTGGAAGCCGAACCGGCCGTTGTAGCGCTGGATGGCCCGCTGGATGTGAGCGATCCAGGCGATCTGCAGGATCCGCTCGACCCGGGTCTGTACGCGCTCGGCCCGGACCCGTACCCCCTGGGCCCGGTTGCGGACGTCCTCGGCCCGATCCCGCATGCGCTCTGTGACCGCCACGCCTACCTCCTCTCGCAGCGTCGTCGTCGGAGAGAATCTATCGAACGATCATCGACTCGGGTTCCGCCACGACCGCCGCGGCCGGGTCGGACCGGAGGCCCAGCAGCACCACCGCGCCCACCACTCCCGCGGTGCCCAGCCACTGCACCGGGCCGAACGGATCGGCGAACAGTGCCGCACCGAGGAGGACCGCGGTGATCGGCTCCAGGCAGGAGACCACCGAGGCGATCGAGGCACCGGCGCCCCGGATGCCGGTCAGCAGCATCATCATGGCCAGCACGGTGCTGACGCCGGCCATCGCGATCACCCAGACGAACAGATCGGCCGGCGGTCGCCAGTCGAACGCGCCCCGCAGGTTCCCGACCGCGATGTGCGCGGCCGCGGCCCCGGAGCAGATCAGCGCGGTGGCGGTGATCCGGTCCGCACTGTCCGGCAGCGTGTCCATCCCGAAGAAGTAGATCGTGTAGACCACGGCCGAGCCGAGCCCGAGCACCACCCCGACCCCGGAGACCGAGCCGACCCCGGGGCCCAGCAGGGTCAGTCCGACCCCGCCGACGGCGAGAGCGAGGGCCGCGAACATCCGGACGCCGGCTCGTTCGCGTCGGGTCGCCACGCTGACCAGGACCACCATCACCGGCATCGTGTAGAGCAGCAACGAGGTGAGACCGACCGTCAGCCGCTGCAGCGCGAGGAAGTAGAGCCCGCTCTGGGTCGCGTACAGCACCGATCCCATCAGCAGCGGCTGCCACAGCGCCCGGTCCCGCCCGATCGGCCGGCGTGAGACCGCGACGATCACCCAGACCGCCGCGGCGGCGAGCAGGAAGCGCCAGCCGATGACGGTGTTGACACTGGCTCCGGTGGCGAAGGCCGGGATGCCGAAGGGACCGAGCAGTGCGAACGCGATCGCCGACAGCCCGCACAGGAGCACGCCGAGCCGGAGCCCGACGGGCGTGGTGGATGTCACGGACCGAGGCTAACGACCGCGACGAGTGCGTCCGGAGGATTGACACGGTGTGGACTGCCCCCGTTGTCTGGAGACATGAGTCTTCTCACCGAATCCGAGATCACCGCTGGTCTGAGCACGCTGTCCGCCTGGACCCTCAGCGATGACAAGACCTCGATCTCCACGTCGATCGAGCTGGTCGACTTCGTCGCTGCGCTCGACCTGGTCAACCTGATCGGACACGAGGCCGAGCAGCGCGACCACCACCCAGACATCGACATCCGCTGGAACACCGTGACGCTGATGCTGTCCAGCCACTCCGAGGGCGGCCTCACCCGGGCCGATCTGGAGCTGGCGAAGCGGATCGACGACATCGCCGGGGTCGACCAGGGTGAGGACGGGTCCGCCTAGTCGTCGCGCCGCCTTCAGTCCTGGAACGCCTCCGGCGGCGGGCAGGTGCAGACCAGGTTGCGGTCCCCGAACGCTCCGTCGATGCGACCCACCGGCGGCCAGTACTTGTCGAAGCCCTGCGCCGAGATGGGACCGGCGTGCAGTCCGGCCGGGAAAGCACCCAGGCGACGCGGGTACGGGTGACTCCAGTCGTCGCTGATCACCTGGGACTGGGTGTGTGGCGCGTTGACCAGCGGGTTGTCGTCGGCCGGCCACTCGCCCGCCTCGACCGCGGCGATCTCGCGACGGATGCCGATCATGGCGTCGCAGAAGCGGTCCAGCTCCTGCAGGTTCTCCGACTCGGTCGGTTCCACCATCAAGGTGCCGGGCACCGGGAAGCTCATGGTCGGGGCGTGGAAGCCGTAGTCGATCAGCCGCTTGGCCACGTCGTCGACGGTGATCCCGCTGGATCTGGTCAGCGGGCGCAGGTCGAGGATGCACTCGTGCGCCACCCGACCGTTGCGGCCGGTGTAGAGCACCGGATAGTGCTCGGTCAGCCGGGTCGCGACGTAGTTGGCCGCCAGCAACGCGTGCTGGGTGGCGCTGCGCAACCCGTCCCCGCCCATCATCGCGATGTAGGCCCAGCTGATCGGCAGGATGCCCGCCGAGCCGTACGGGGCCGCCGACACCGGACCACTCTCACCCTCGATCTCGAGCAGAGGGTGACCGGGCAGGTACGGCGCCAGGTGCGCCCCGACCGCGACGGGACCCACCCCGGGACCGCCACCACCGTGCGGGATGCAGAAGGTCTTGTGGAGGTTCAGGTGGCTCACGTCCGCCCCGAACCGCCCCGGCCTGGCCAATCCCAGCAGGGCGTTCAGGTTGGCGCCGTCCACGTACACCTGGCCGCCGGCGTCGTGCACCAGCGCGCAGAGGTCGGTGATGCCCTCCTCGAACACCCCGTGGGTGGACGGGTAGGTGACCATGATCCCGGCCAGCTGGTCGTGATGGGTCTCGACCTTGACCTTGAGGTCGTCGAGATCCACCGAACCGTCGTGAGTGGCCTTGACCACCACCACCTTCATGCCCGCCATCACCGCCGACGCGGCATTGGTGCCGTGGGCCGACGACGGGATCAGACACACCGTCCGCTGCTCGTCGCCGCGTGCCCGGTGGTATGCCCGGATGGCCAGCAGTCCGGCCAGCTCGCCCTGACTGCCGGCGTTGGGCTGGAGGGACACCTGGGCGTAGCCGGTCAGCTCGGCCAGCCAATCCTCCAGCTCGCCGATCAGGGTCGCGTAGCCCGCGGCGGCGCCGGCGGGCACGAACGGGTGCAGGTCGGCGAAGCCCGGGTAGGAGATCGGCTCCATCTCCGTGGTCGCGTTCAGCTTCATGGTGCAGGAGCCGAGCGGGATCATGCCGCGGTCGAGCGCGAAATCGCGGTCCGAGAGCGCCCGGAGATACCTCAGCATCGCGGTCTCGCTGTGGTGGGTGTTGAACACCGGGTGGGTGAGGTACGCCGACGTACGGCTCCGATCGCCCAGCCGGGACGCTCCGGTGGCCGTGGCGTCACCGGTCACGCCGAACGCCGCACGAACCGCCGTCAGATCGGCCACCGTGGCGTCCTGACCGACCGAGATCCCCACGTGGTCGGCGTCCACCAGGCGCAGGTGGACCTGGCTGACGCCCGCCGCCCGGACCACCCCGGCAGCCCCGGCCGGCACCTTGGCGAGCACCGTGTCGAAGAAGTCCTCGTGCACCACGGTGATCCCACCGGCCACCAGGTCGTCGGCCAACGCCGACGCCGCGCCGTGGACGGCCGTCGCGATGGCGGCGAGCCCGCGGGGGCCGTGGTAGACCGCGTACATGCTCGCGGTGACCGCCAGCAGCACCTGTGCGGTGCAGATGTTCGAGGTCGCCTTCTCGCGCCTGATGTGCTGTTCGCGGGTCTGCAGCGCCAGCCGGTACGCCTGCGTCCCGTCCACGTCCCGGGAGACACCGACCAGCCGCCCGGGTAGCGAGCGCTCCAGCTTGGCCCGGACGGAGATGAACCCCGCGTGCGGCCCGCCATAGAACAGCGGTACGCCGAAGCGCTGGCTGGAGCCGACCGCGATGTCGGCCCCCCACTCCCCCGGCGGGGTCACCGCCGTGAGGGCGAGCAGATCGCAGGCCGCGATCACCTCCGCACCTTTCGCATGAGCCGCCTCGGCGATCGCCCGCAGCTCGTCGGTGGCGGCCAGCCGACCGCTGGCGCCGGGGGTCTGGACGACCACGGCGAACGGGTCGCTCGCCTCGATGGCGGTCAGCAGATCTCCCTCGGCCACCGCGACGCTCAGGCCCAGCGCCTCGGCCCGGGTCGACACCACGGCGATGGTCTGCGGCAGGGTGTCGGCGTCCAGCAGCAGGACCGTACCCGTCTTCGTGGTCCGCCGGGCCAGGGTCATGGCCTCAGCCACAGCGGTCGCCTCGTCCAGCAGGCTGGCGCCGGCGATGGGCAGACCGGTGAGGTCGGCGATCAGGGTCTGGAAGTTGAGCAGGGCCTCCAACCGACCCTGGCTGATCTCGGGTTGGTACGGCGTGTACGCCGTGTACCAGGCGGGGTCCTCCAGCACATTCCGTCGGATCACCGCCGGGGTGACGGTGCCGTGGTAGCCGAGGCCGATCATCGCCCGACCGGGGCGGTTCTCGGCCGCCAGCCGGCGGAGCCGGGCCAGGGCCAGCGACTCGGTCAGCGGGGGCGGCAGCTGCAGGGGTGCGGTCTCGGTGATGGCCGTCGGCAGCGACTGCGCCACCAGGTCGTCGAGGTCGGCCGCACCCACGACGGCGAGCATGGCGGCTCGCTCGTGGTCCTGGGGTCCGATGTGACGGGAGGCGAAAGTCTCCGTGTCCAAGGCAAGGTCTCTCTTCCACGCTGCAGCACCGGCAGCGTCCACCCTACCCAGTCGGGGCGGTGGTTCAGCCCGCCACGCGAGCTCGGCGGCGTCGCGTCAGCTCATCCTCGGCCGAGGTCGTCGGCGTCTCGGCCTCGGGGGCCTCGGCGCGTTCGGCCGGCAGGTCCATCAGGGTGCCTTCGATGTCGCGCCAGACTCCACCGAGGGCGATGCCGAACACACCCTGACCCCCGCGCAGCAGGTCGATCACCTCGTCGTCGGAGGTGCACTCGAAGACCGAGACCCCGTCGCTCATCAAGGTGACCTCGGTGAGGTCCTGGACACCGCGCGCCCGCAGGTGCTCGATGGCGGTGCGGATCTGGTTCAACGAGATGCCCGCATCGAGGAGTCGCTTGATGACCTTGAGCAGCAGCACGTCGCGGAAGCTGTAGAGCCGTTGCGAGCCCGAGCCCGACGCGCCCCGGACCTCCGGCACGACGAGACCCGTACGCGCCCAGTAGTCGAGCTGGCGGTAGGTGATCCCGGCCGCGTTGCACGCGATCGGGCCGCGGAAGCCGATGTTGGCGGGGATGGGGTCGAAGTCACCCTCGAACAGCAGGCCCTGGGCGCCAGCCATCGCGTCCGATCCCTCGACGCTGTCTCCCGGTCGAGCCGGCAAGTCGCTGGTGCCCACGTACGCCTCCATTCGCCGAACCCGAACGATGGAATTCCGTCCAGGAGATTTGCTCGCACCGAAGACGCTACGACCGTCCCCGACGCGGGGTCAACGACACGCCGCACGACGCGAGCATCGACGAGCAACCCTCAAGTGAGAGTCCAGGGGCCTCAGGCCTTGGGTTCGTCTCCGGTGACGAAGTCGTCGGGATTGACCTGGTCGAGGAACTCACGGAACTTCTCGACTTCGTCCTCCTCCTGCTCCGGCATCTCGATGCCGGCCTCGTCGAGGACCTCCTCGGCGCAGTAGATGTCGGATCCGACGCGCAGGGCCAACGCGATCGCGTCCGAGGGTCTGGCGCTGATCTCGATCCCGTCGACCAACAGCACCGCGTAGAAGGTGCCACCAGTGAGCTCGGTGATGTGGATCTCGGTCAGCCGATGACCCATCGTGGTCAAGGTGTCGACCAACAGGTCGTGGGTCATGGGCCGTGGCGGCACCACACCCTCCTGGGCGTTGGCGATCGCCGAGGCCTCGCTGGCCCCGATCCAGATCGGCAGATAGCGCACTCCGCCCACCTCACGCAGCAGCACCATGGGATTGTTCGATGGCCGCTCCACGCGGACGCCGACCACGTCGAGTTCCCGCATGAACCCACCCTACTTGCCATGATCACCGCCACAAGAGCGGGCCGATCAGCGAGTGACGATCCTCAGCTGCTAACGCTCCATCCCGCTGCGGACCAGCGCCGCGTGGAAGTTGATCACCAGCGAGAGAACCTCGGCGACGACGTCACCGCGACCCTCGGAGCGTCGGAGGTACGGCGCGATGGCCTGCTCGACCATCCCGATCTCCCGATCTGCTGCCATCTTGAAGGCGCGCAGGTGGCGGCCGTCCATGCCGTAGTCGGAGAGTCGCTTGGCTGCGGTCGCCAGCGTCAGGGCGTCGCGGCCGTAGTAGGCCGTGCCTCGCCGGGGCACGACGATGTTGTTCCGCTCGAGCTCCATCAGTGCGGACTCGGTCAGACCGCTCGCCTCCAGCAGGTCCTTGCGGGACAGCCGCAGCGGCTGCCGGGAAGGAGGGACCGGCGGGGTCGGTGGCGCCTGACCCGCGGCGGCGGCGTCGCCGGACGCGGTCTGAGCGCCCGAGGTGGCCGGGGAGTCGACGGGGGTCGCCCCGGCCGGCAGCGCACCCGCTCGACCAGGCGGGGCCTCGCCCCGGTCGATCAGGCTGAGGTGCTCCCGGATCACCTTGAGCGGGAGGTAGTGGTCCCGCTGCACCGTCAGCACGTAGCGCAGCCGTTCGATGTCGGACTCCACGTAGCGGCGGTAGCCCGACGGCGCTCGCTCGGGGGTCACCAGGCCCTCCGTCTCCAGGAACCTGATCTTGGAGATGGAGATGTCCGGGAAGTCGCCCTTCAGAGCCGCCAGCACCTGGCCGATGCTGCGCACCTGGTTCCGCGGCACCTGGGGTCGCTCGCCGGGCTCGGGAGCCGGGCGGCCGTGGTCGTCGGGGCTGACCGTCATGGCGGCGCTGACCCTATCCGCCGCCCTGGGGACTGGCGAAGAAGATGAGTCGGAACTTGCCGATCTGCACCTCGTCGCCGTGCCGCAGCAGGGTGGAATCCACCAGGTCCCTGTTCACGTACGTCCCGTTCAGGCTGCCCCGGTCGGTCAGCACGGTCCCGTCCGGAGTCCGGGTGAAGGTGGCGTGTCGTCGCGAGACCGAGATGTCGTCCAGGAAGATGTCGGAGTCCTGGTGCCGTCCGGCGGAGACCTGGTCGGTGTTCAGCAGGAAACGGCTGCCGGCGTTGGGGCCCCGCTGCACGATCAGCAGCGCCGAGCCGCGGGGCAGCGCGTTGACCGCGGCCTCGTCCTCGGCGGACAGCCCCTCGACGTCGGTGTCGACCACCACGGCCGAGACGGTCACGGGCGGAATCGTCCTCGTCGTGTCGCCGGACGACACCCGCGAGGCCGAGCTCGGACTCGACGGCGAGACCTGGCTGCTCGGCGAGTCGGCGGAGTCGGGTCGCAGTGCCGAGCCGCACTGACCGCAGAAGTTGCTGCCTTCTGGGTTGTCGTGGCCGCAGTTCCTGCAGAACGGCATGTCCTTCGTCCTCCTCACCGGTGGTGACCCGGCACCTCGTGTCGGGCTGGATGTCAACGTGTGGTGAAGAGTCTAGAGTGCAACTCTCCCACTCACGGTCAGGCTTCGACTTGTTCGGCGTAGGCGTCGGCGTCGAGCAGGTCGTCGAGATCGGCCTCGGAGGCGATCTCGAGCTCGAACAGCCAGCCGTCGCCGTACGGGTCGGAGTTGATGGTCTCGGGGTTGGCCTCCAGCAGCGGGTTCACCGCCGACACCACGCCGGCCACCGGGCAGAAGATGTCGGAGACGCTCTTGGTCGACTCGAGCTCCCCGCAGGCGTCCCCGGCGGCCACGTCCTCGCCCAGCGACGGCGCCGTCACGAACACGATGTCGCCGAGCTGTTCGGCGGCGTACTCGGTGATCCCGACCCGCACGGTCGTGCCGTTGCCGCTGCGGACCCACTCGTGCTCGATCGTGTACTTCAGGTCTTCGGGGTAGTCAGGCACAACGCGCTCCTGGAGTGGCGGGGATTGGTCGCGTCGACCGATCGTCGATCACCGCGGGGTGGGCGCGGCAGACGCTGGCCGAGCGTACTGATTCTCCGCCGGGCTGTGCAAGGAGGTGATCTCGAGGTCGCCGAGTCGTTCGATCGACACCGTGCCACCGATCCGCGGACCGGTGATCTCGCTGACCAGGCCACCGCGGAACCTGGCCGCCTCCTCCAGGCTGTGGGAGTCCCCGATGGCTTCCATGGTGATCGGGCGCTGGAGTCGGCGACCGTCCACGATCAGATCGGTGCCGTCGGTGCCGAACCAGGTCGAGGCGACCACCCGTACCTGGTCGTTGAACTCGATCACCTCGGCACCGGCGTCCCGCATCTCCTGCACGGCGTCCAGCAACACGCTGGCGGTCACCTTCTGCTCCGGGTCCGAGATCCGCAGCGCGATCCCCGGTCCCCGCGCCGGAACCGTGCCGGCCAGGATCGACAGCTCGTCGAGGCGCTGCTCGGACTCCTCCTGGGCCACCCGCCGGGAGTCGGCGCCACTCTGCAGATCCGTCTTGGTCTGCTGCAGCTCGCCGATCTCGCTCTCCAGCCGTCGCGACTCCGCCCCCAGGCCGTCCAGGATCTGGATCAGGTCCTCGCGCCGGGCGTTGGTGTACGCGTCGTCGGCCGCGTTCAACCGGATCTGCATGGCGCCGCCGACTCCGACGACGAACAAGATGATCGCGGCGATCACCTGTCCGCGCCCGGGACGGGCCAGGGCACGCCAGAGCCGACTGGCGCCCGTTTCCGGCTTCGGCCCGGTCGGTTCGGTGTCTTTGGGTTCCTCAGCCTGCTCCGGTTCCTCGGCCTGCTCCGGCTCCTCAGCGGCCCGGCGCGGCCTCGGCTCCGACTCAGGCATGGAACAGCGTCTCAGGCATGGAACAGCGCCCGACGGATCGCGGCCGCGTTGGTGAAGATGCGGATGCCGAGGACCACCACGACGGCGGTGGACAGCTGCGAGCCGACGCCGATCTGATCGCCCACCCAGACGATCAGGGCGGCGATCAGCACGTTGGAGATGAAGGAGGTGACGAAGACCCGATCGGAGAAGATGCCCTCCAGGTACGCCCGGAAGGCGCCGAACAGGGCATCCATCGCGGCCACGATGGCGATCGGCAGGTACGGCTGCAGGACCAGCGGCAGGGTCGGCTCGAGCACCAGGCCGATGGTGATACCGATCAGCAGACCGATCAGCGGAAGCATCGGTCCTCCATCCTCGGCGGGTCGCACGCGTTCATCGGGAGACCCGTCATCGTGACGGGCGGGCGTACCGGAGCACCATGCCGGGATCGGCGGCGAGGGTCAACTCCTCCACGCCGTTCATCGAGAACGTCATGTCACGGTTACGAGCCAGGTCGTTCCACCAGGCACCCGCGCTGGTCTGCGCGAACGACGCGGGCAGCGTCCGCTGGTCGCCGATCGCCTCGACCACGTACGGGCGGGTCAGGGAGCGGTAGTCCACGGTGATGGCCTCCCCGGCCCCCCGGATCGCCGTCAGGGTCGACAGGCGATGACCGTTGACCGAGATCGCCTCCGCACCGGCCTCCCACAGACCGTTGACCAGGATCTGCAGGTCCTGGTCGAGGACGCGATCTCGAGCGTCGCCCTGGGACCCGGGGGCGTCATCGACCGTGATCACCACCCCGCCTCCGGTGACGGCCACCGTACCGACGCTCATCCCGAGCTCGTCGATCTCGGCCAACCGGGCCTCGGCCTCGGTGTCGCCGCTGGCCGCGGTCGTCCGCAGCCTGGTGATGTCGGCGTCCAGGGCCGCCACCTGGGACCGCTGGCCATCCTGGACGGCCTCCGCCGCCGTGATCCGAGCGATCAGCTCCTGCCGCTCCGTTGCCAGCAGCGGAGCACGTTGCGTCGTCTGCACCGCGCCGATGGCGAACAAGGTGCCGGCCAGCACCGTGGCCATGGTCAGGGCCCACCGCAGCGGGCGGCGCCGACCACCCGCCGCGTCCGGATCGACGGCCTCGTCGTGGTGCTGCCGGGCAGCCACGGCCGCGTAGTCGGGATCGATGGGCTGCTCGGTGATCTGCCGGAGCAGATCCATGCTGGCGTCGGGGCGTCGAGCGCGCGCGGGTCGCTCCGTGGCCGGCCGTACGGTCGGCGCGCTCACGCTCGAGTCCGCTCGCTGTGGAGCAGATCGACGGTCTGGCGGACGTAGAGGATCCCGGCCCACCAGTACAGCCCGGTCCCCCACAGCGCGAAGGCCCAGCCGATCACCCGGGCGATCAACGGCAGGGTGCCGTCCGCGGCGCCGAGCAGCACGAGGGGGAAGGCGTACAGCAGACAGAACGTCGCGGCCTTGCCGAGGAAGTGCACCGGCAGCGCGGAGTAGCCGCGGGTCTTCAGCAGCGGCACGAGCAGGGCGATCATCACGTCCCGGGCCGCCAGCACGATCACCAGCCACCACGGGATGATGCCGCGGACCGCCAGACTGCCGATGATGGCCAGGATGTAGAGCCGGTCGGCGATCGGGTCGAGCAGCTGACCGACCCGGGACCGCTGATTCCAGGCCCGGGCCAGATAGCCGTCCAGCCAGTCGGTGAAGCCGGCGACCACGAGCACCGCGGCCGCCAGCAGGTCGGCCTGCGGACCGAGGATCAGCCAGACGACCAGCGGTACCCCGAGCAGCCGCAGGAAGCTCAACGCGTTGGGGACCGTCCACACCCGGTCCACGTCGTAGCTCGCGGACCCGACGGCTCTCAGGTCGCTCACCGGGCTGCCGCCGACGCTCGCTCCGCTCGGCGTGTCCACGGGGCCAGGGTAGTTCTCCGAGCCGAGGGTGGCCCTCAGGACTCGGCCATCTCGAAGGCGCGCACCTGAAAGGCTCCCGGACGTCGGGTCCGCACCGCGGCCGCCACCGCATCGTTGTGCAGTCGGCGGGCCAGCGCAGCCCGGTCATGATCGACCCGCAGTCCGGACAGCTCGGCGCCGGCGAGCCGCCGGCTCAGGTCACTCTCCGCCCGCTCCCGGTGCGGCTGAGGTACGCCGTCGGTGGCGGCGGCCAACGCGGCGAGGGCGGCCTGATGCACCCGGAGTGCCCTCGGGTCGTGGACGTCGGGTCCGGAGACCTCGAGCGCCCGTCGGGCCCGGCGGATCAGGGCGTCGTCCAACGCGGTCCAGGTGCGCCGGACCCGGTCCAGCTGCTCTGGGTCGACCGGACCGATGGATCCGGCGGATCCGGAGGCGACGGCCGCATACACCTGCGCGATGGCCGGCGCGACCCGCGCCCAGTCGTAGCGGAGCGTCTGGGAGCGGGCGTTCGGCTGCCGACGTACGTCGTCGCGCAGCACCGCGGCGACGGCGGCGGCGAGGTCGGCGGCATCGCCCCGCCGGAACAGGCCACCCAGGGCGTGGCCTTCCGGACCGCGGAGCAGGTCGACGAAGGCCGGCAGGTCGGAGGCCACCACCTCGGCACCCGCGGCGAGCGCCTCCAGCACCACGATGCCGAAGCTCTCCCGCGCCACCTGGGGTGCGACGAACACGTCCGTGCGGGCGAGCAGATCGCGCTTCGCGGTCTCGTCGATGCCGCCGAACACCCGGCAGCCCTTCAGCGCCGCTGCCCGGGCGGGTGGGGTGCCGTGGCCGGCGAGACAGACCTCGACCTCGCCGATCGCGGCCCGGATCGCCGGCAGGGCGGCGAGCAGCACCGGCAGCCCCTTGCGGGGCTCGTCCAGCCGACCGAGGAAGGTGATCCGGGGCCGGTCACCCCCCCGCCATGGCCCGACCGGGGGCGGGTCGGCCAGGAAGGACGCGTGGTCGAAGCCGTTGGGGATGACCAGCGGGTCGCGCCCGAGGTGCCGGACGACGACGTCCCGGGCCGGCTCGGAGACGGCGATGCCCGCGTCGATCTTCTCGATCAGGCGGCGGAGGGCGTCGCCGGCGACCTGCATGGTGCGGGAACGCGGGGTGGCGGTGTGGTACGTCGCCACCACCGGAGTCTCGGCGAACCCCAGCGCCTGCAGGGAGATCGACGGGGTGATCGGCTCATGCAGGTGGACCAGGTCGAACTCGCCGTCCCGCAACCAGCGGCGGACCCGACCCGCGGTCACCGGTCCGAAGCTGACCCGGGCGATCGACCCGTTGTACGGCACGGGCAGCGCGGGACCGGCCGAGGTGAAGTCCAGCTCGGGGTCGAGGGCGGGCAGGTCTCCGGGAGCGAGCACGGCCGGGTGGTGGCCGAGCTCGCGCAGCGCCCGGGCCAGCCCGAGCACGTGGTTCTGCACGCCACCGGGGCGGTCGAAGGAGTAGGGACAGACCAGCCCGATCCGCAGGCCGGTCATGAGGCGAGCTCCGGACGGGCGAAGAAGCGCTGCAGCATCGGCCAGTCCTGGGGCTGCCGGCGGATGGTGGTGGCGAAGTGATCGGCGGTCTGCTGGATCATCGCCTGCAGTCCGTCGGGCCCGTCGGCGTGGTCGACCTCGGGTCCGAGGTCGATGGCCATCCGGGTGTCGTCGACGAACTGGCACACCCCGGGGATGAGAGCCGCCCCGGTGCGGCGGGCCAGCAGCGCCGGGCCGGCGGGCATCCGTACGGGATGGCCGAGCCAGTCGACCTCCACACCGGAGCGGGAGAGATCCCGGTCGCCGATCAGGCAGACGGTCCGACCCCGGTGCAGGGCGTCGGCCAACCGGTTCATCACGTCCGGCTCGGTGTGGCCGATCGGCTCCATCCCCAGCCCCTTCCGGAAGGCGAGGAAGTCGGCGTACGCGTCCGGATCGAGCACCTCGACCACGGTGGTGACCGGGAAACCGCTCAGGCAGGCCCAGGCCCCGGCGAGATCCCAGTTGCCGCTGTGCGGCAGCACCACGATCGCCCCCGACTCGGCCTGTCGCCGGCGCAGCCGAGGTGCCTCCGGCACCTGCACCCGAGCCACGATCTCGTCGGGTCGCCAGCGCGGCAGCGCGAGCACCTCGGTGAGCGTCCGCAGGTACGCGCGCAGGGCGCCGGCCACCAGCCGGTCGTCGGCCGTCCGGCCGGCGGCGATGCCCAGGTTGTGGCGCAGGTTGGTCAGGTGGCGGCCGTGGGTGCGGGCGCCGAGCGCCGCCACGAGCGCGATCGGTCCCCGCAGCACCCGTGGGGGCAGCGCCCCCACAGTGGTCCAGCCGGCCCGGTAGACACCGCGGACGGCTCGGTCCTGCCAGCTGCTCACGCAGGCGCCTTGGCCTGACGGTAGACCGAGCGGCCGCGCTGTCCGACGGTGATCAGTCCGGCCACCGCCAGGAACACGACGGCGATCTCCAGCACGTACGGGACGCCGAAGCCGGCCAGCAGGGCGCCGGCCAGGATGATCAACAACCGGTCGGCGCGGGCCGCGATCCCCCCGTTGGCCTCGAAGCCGAGGCTCTCGGCCCGGGCGCGGACGTACGAGGTCAGCTGACCGAGGACGAGCGCGGCCAGGGTGAAGCCCGCCCACACCGGTTCCTGTTGCTGGTAGGCGAAGTAGAGCAGCAGACCGCCGAACACCGCACCGTCGCCGAGCCGGTCGAGACTGGAGTCCAGGAAGGCTCCCCACTTCGAGGCCGTACCGCTGAGCTTGGCCATCTGACCGTCGAGCATGTCGGCGAGCACGAAGAAGGTCACGATCAGCGTCCCCTGCCACAGCCAACCCAGCGGGTAGCAGATCAGGGCGCCGAGCATCACGCCCAGGGTGCCGACCGCGGTGACCAGATCCGGCGAGACCCCGAGGCGGTTGAGGAACAGGGCCAACGGGGCGATCAGCCGGGACGCGCCGGCGCGGAAACGCTCCAGCATCAGGCTCCCGGGGCGCTGGTGACGCCGGCGGCCTCGGGGCCGGGCCAGGCAGCGTGAAACAGCTCCCACGCCTGCTCGAGCAGCTGCGGCACGGCCTTGGTCTGGGCCACGACCGGGAGGAAGTTCGTGTCCCCGCTCCACCGAGGCACCACGTGCTGGTGCAGGTGGGCGGCGATTCCGGCCCCCGCCACCGCACCCTGGTTGATGCCCAGGTTGAATCCGTCCGGACCACTGACCGCGCGGGTCACCCGCATGGCCCGCTGGGTGAGCGCACCGATCTCGGCCAGCTCGTCGGTGGTCACGTCGGTGAGGTCGGCCACGTGCCGGTACGGGCAGACCAGCAGGTGCCCCGGCGAGTACGGGTAGAGGTTCAGCACCACGTAAGCGAGGTCGCCGCGGTGCACGATCAGGGCGTCGCGGTCACTCCGCGCCGGGATGGTGCAGAACGGGCAGTCCTTCGCCTCGGCTGTGACCGGCTTGTCCTGACCGCCGATGTAGACCATCCGGTGCGGGGTCCACAGTCGCTGGAACGCGTCCGGCACCCCCGGTCGCTCGCCCGGGTCCTCGATCTCCACCACGGCGGGACCTAGACCTGTACGCGGTCGCGGATCGCGTCCGTGATGATCGCGATGGCGTCATCGACGGGAACCTTGTTCTGCTGTCGCCCATCGCGGAAGCGGAAGGAGACCGCGCCCGCTTCGGCGTCCTCGCCGCCGGCGATCAGCATGAACGGCACCTTCGACTGCTGTGCGGTACGGATCTTCTTCTGCATCCGGTCGTCGCTGGTGTCCACCTCGACACGTACGCCGGCCGCCCGCAGCCGGTCGGCCACCCCGGTCAGGTAGTCGTTGAAGTCGCCGGCCACCGGGATGCCGATCACCTGGACCGGCGACAGCCAGGGCGGGAAGGCGCCGGCGTAGTGCTCGGTGAGCACGCCGACGAACCGCTCGACCGACCCGAACAGGGCGCGGTGGATCATCACCGGACGCTGCCGGGTGCCGTCAGGTGAGGTGAACTCCAGCCCGAACCGCTCGGGCAGCATCAAGTCGACCTGGATCGTCGACATCTGCCAGGTACGGCCGATGGCATCGCGGGCCTGCACCGAGATCTTCGGCGCGTAGAACGCGGCGCCACCGGGATCGAGCACCAGATCGAGACCCGATGCCGCGGCCGCCTGCTCCAGGGCGTGGGTCGCACGCTCCCACTCCTCGTCGGTGCCGATGGACTTCTCGGGATCCCGGGTGGACAGCTCCAGGTAGAAGTCGTCCAGGCCGTAGTCCTTGAGCAGGTCCAGCACGAACTGCAGCAGCGACTTCAGCTCGTCCTGCATCTGGTCCTCGGTGCAGTAGATGTGCGCGTCGTCCTGCGTCATCCCGCGCACCCGGGTCAGACCGTGCACCACGCCCGACAGCTCGTACCGGTAGACCGAGCCGAACTCGAACAGCCGCAGCGGCAGCTCGCGGTAGGACCGACCGCGGGAGCGGAAGATCAGGCAGTGCATCGGGCAGTTCATCGGCTTCAGGTAGTAGTCCTGGCCGGGCTTGCGGACGCTGCCGTCGTCGTTGAGCTCCTCGTCCACGTGCATGGGCGGGAACATCCCGTCCTTGTAGAACCCTAGGTGACCCGATATCTCGAACAGCTCAGCCTTGGTGATGTGCGGGGAGTAGACGAACTCGTAGCCGGCGTCGACGTGACGCTGCCGGGAGTACTCCTCCATCGCCATCCGCAGGATGCCGCCCTTGGGATGGAAGACGGCCAACCCTGAGCCGATCTCGTCGGGGAAGGAGAACAGGTCCAGCTCGCGACCCAGCCGGCGGTGGTCGCGCTTGGCCGCCTCTTCCAGACGCGTCAGGTACCCCTTCAGCTCGTCGCGACTCGGCCAGGCCGTGCCGTACAGCCGCTGTAGCTGCGGGTTGGCCTGGTCTCCGCGCCAGTAGGCGGCGGAGGTGCGCATCAGCGCGAACGCCGGGAGGTAGCCGGTGTGCGGCACGTGCGGACCGCGGCACAGGTCCTTCCAGACGACCGAGTCGTCGCGGCGGAGGTTGTCGTAGATGGTCAGCTGACCGGCCCCGACCTCGGCGGTCGCCCCGTCGTCATCGGAGGCGGAACCCTTGTCGGCGATCAGCTCGAGCTTGTACGGCTCATCGGCCAGCTCGGCGCGGGCCTCGTCGTCGGACACCTCGCGGCGGGCGAACCGCTGCCGCTCCTTGACGATCCTGGTCATCCGCTTCTCGAGGTCCTTGAGGTCCTCGGGGGTGAACGGGGAGGCCAGGTCGAAGTCGTAGTAGAAGCCGTCGGTGATGGGCGGGCCGATGCCGAGCTTGGCCTCCGGGTGCGCGGTTTGCACGGCCTGGGCCGCGACGTGGGCGGCGGAGTGACGGAGGATGGCCAACCCGTCGGGCTCGGCGTTGCTGACCGGCTCCACCTGGAGCTCGGCCGCGCCGAGACCGTCCAGGAGAGGGCGTCCCAGGTCACGGAGCTCGCCGTTGACGCGCACGGCCACGATCGTCTTGTCGTCGCCGAACAGATCCAGCCCGGTGGTGGTGTCGCTCACCTGCGGCTGCTCGAGGCCGGCAACGGTGATCGACAGGCTGGACACTCGTCTGCGCTCCACTCTTCTGGTCTGCGCCCGTGGATCGGGCGTTGGGAAGTCGGCGGCCAGCCTAGTCCCTGGATGACCCGACTCTCCGCTCCATTCCGCCCGTCCAGCACTGTTCGGCAGCCCACTTCCCGACTGCGCGGGTGATGTATCACCCGCGGAGTCGGTTGTGGCTCAGCGCCCGGGTTCGTTGTACGGGGTGATCACCTGGATCTGCGAGGTCCGCGACCAGGGGCGACCGGGCAGGGCGCCACGCGCGTGCAGGATCAGTCGGGCCGCCTCTTGGAGATCGCTGCGCAGGTCGTGGTGCAGCACGGCGGTCAGCTGGCCGCGCCGCAGCATGGTCACGTTGTCTCCGTCCAGGTCGTGCGCGACGAAGCTGGTCGGCTTGCGTCCGGCGGCCCGGAACGCCTCCAGGATGGCGGTGTTGCCGCCGCCGATGGAGTAGACCGCGTCGATGCCGGGGTCGTCGTCCAGGGCGCTCGTGACGGCGGCGAGGGTGCTGCGGTGCAGTCCGTCGGTCTCGGTCACCTCGACCAGCCGGCGGTCCGGGGCGAGCTCGGTCATGGCCTGCCGGAAGCCGGCCTCGCGCTCCCCCTCCCCGTGGAACGTGCTGCTGGACAACGACATCAGCACACTGCCCGGGTCGGTACCGGACGTCCGGGTGACCAGGTAGGCCGCGGTCGCCCCGGCGGCTCGGTTGTCGATCCCCACGTACGCGACCCGACGGCTGGCGGGCACATCGGTGACCAACGTGACGGTGGGCATGCCTCCCGCGGCCAGCTCGTCGACCGCCGCGGCGACCGCGGGGTGGTCGGGGGCCTTGAGCAGGATCCCGTGGCTGCCCCGGCGCCGGATCCGCTCCAGCGTGGCCACCACGTCGGCGGGGTCGCCCTCCTCCCTGAGGTGGAAGCG
>DATDAP010000059.1:0-12829 GCA_036525335.1 Microlunatus sp.
GGTGAACACCTCCGACCGCTTGGTCGGGATGGTGGTGTTCCGCTCGATGATCTTGGTCATCACGCCGCCCTTGGTCTCGATGCCGAGGCTCAGCGGGGTGACGTCGAGCAGCAGGACGTCCTTGACCTCACCCTTCAGCACGCCGGCCTGCAGGCTGGCGCCGAGAGCGACGACCTCGTCCGGGTTCACGCCCTTGTTGGGCTCCTTGCCGCCGGTCAGCTCCTTGACGAGCTCGACGACGGCCGGCATCCGGGTGGAGCCGCCGACCAGGATCACGTGGTCGATCTTGCCGACGCTGATCTTGGCGTCCGAGACGACCGCGTTGAACGGCGTACGGCAGCGGTCGAGCAGATCGGAGGTGAGCTGCTGGAACTGCGACCGGGTCAGCTTCTCCTCCAGGTGCAGCGGGCCCGACTCACCGAGGGTGATGTACGGCAGGTTGATCGAGGTCTCGCTCGCAGAGCTGAGCTCGATCTTCGCCTTCTCCGCGGCCTCCTGCAGCCGCTGCCGGGCGATCTTGTCCTGGCTCAGGTCGGTGCCGTTCTTGTTCTTGAACTGCTTCACCAGCCAGTCGACGACCCGGGAGTCCCAGTCGTCGCCACCGAGGCGGTTGTCGCCCTTGGTGGCCTTGACCTCGAAGACGCCGTCGCCGATCTCCAGCAGGGAGACGTCGAAGGTGCCGCCACCGAGGTCGAAGACCAGGATGGTCTGTTCCTTTTCGCCCTTGTCCAGCCCGTACGCCAGCGCGGCGGCGGTCGGCTCGTTGATGATCCGGTCCACGGTCAGACCGGCGATCTCGCCGGCCTCCTTGGTGGCCTGCCGCTCGGCGTCGGAGAAGTACGCCGGGACGGTGATGACCGCGTTGGTGACCTGCTCGCCGAGGTAGGCCTCCGCGTCACGCTTCAGCTTCTGCAGCACGAAGGCGCTGATCTGCTGCGGACGGTAGTCCTTGTCGTCGATCTTGACTTTCCAGTCCGTCCCCATGTGGCGCTTGACGGAGCGGATGGTGCGGTCGACGTTGGTCACGGCCTGCCGCTTGGCGACCTCGCCGACCAGCACCTCGCCGCCCTTCGCGAACGCGACGACCGACGGTGTGGTGCGGGACCCCTCGGCGTTGGGGATGACGGTGGGCTCTCCACCTTCGAGGACGGCGACGACCGAGTTGGTCGTTCCGAGGTCGATACCGACTGCACGAGCCATGTTTCTTCAATCCTCCGGTGTGGAAGTGGGTTTCGTTGAGTGTATGACGCTCAACCTACAACTTGAGCGCACCAGACTCAACCCGGGGGTCACCCCGAGTATTCCCCCGCCGACCGGGCTCGATCCGGGTTGATCGCACCCGTGGTGATCGGTGACAGTTGATCATGAACACAGACGTCCCGCCGTCGTGGCAGCTCATCGCCTTGATGGACGGCTTCGTCACCACGCAGCTGATCTACGTGGCGGCGAAGCTCGGTATCGCCGACTTGCTGCAGGACGGCCCCCGCACCGGTGCCGAGCTGGCCGACGCCGTCGCTGCCGAGCGTGAGCCTCTGAGCCGCGTGCTGAAGGGACTCGCCGCGGTCGGCGTCCTGGCTGAAGACAGAGGTGGCAGGTTCGCCCTCACCGATGTCGGCCGCGCCCTCGGACAGCTGCGCGACATGGCCCTGGTGCGCGGAGAGGTCTACTACCGGGCCGCCGCCGGTCTGCTCGATTCCGTCCGGCACGGCGACGTCGCCTTCGATCGGGTGTACGGCGAAGCGTTCTTCGATCACCTGGCTCGCCACCCCGACCTCGAGGACGCCTTCCAGGGATCGATGGCCGGGAGATCAGCCCAAGAAGCGGCGGCCGTCCTGGCCGTCTACGACTTCACCGGGATACGGACCCTCGTCGACGTCGGCGGAGGACAAGGGGTCCTGCTGGCGGCGATCTTGCAGGCTCACCCGGACCTCGAGGGGATCCTGATGGATCGTGACTCCGTCGTCGCCGGCGCGCCGTCCCTGCTTCAACGGGCCGATGTGTCCGAACGGGTCCGGTGCGTCTCCGGCGACTTCTTCGAGGAGGTGCCCTCGGGTGCCGACGCGTACGTGCTGTCCCGCGTCCTGCACGACTGGTCCGACGCCGATGCCCAACGCATCCTGCACACCTGCCGTCGAGCACTACCCCGCCACGGTCGACTCGTGATCATCGACGCCATCCTTCCCGAGCGCGCCGCCGAAGGGCCGTTCGCCATCGGCATGGACCTTCACATGCTGCTCCTCTTCGGAGCCCGGGAACGCACCCGCGCCCAGTTCCACGCGCTCCTCCGCGAAGCGGGCTTCGCCGTGCGCAGGGTCATCCCCACCGCGTCGCCGGCCGGACTGGCGGTCGTCGAGGCCGTTCCCGACTGGGGGTCAGGATCTGGCTGAGGCGGATCGAGCGCGACACCTCCACGAGGTGCCGCCCTCGATCCTTCGTGCCTGGGTACGAGCCGTCATCGAGTCAGAGGCGGTCGCTGCGATCGAAGGCGACGGCGTCGCGTGCTCCGACGACCACGGTGGCGAGGCCGGCGGAGTTGACCGTGATCACGGTGCCGAGGATGGCGTCGCGGTACCGTCCGGGCGCCATGCCGGTCTGCACCCGGATCTCCTTGTCCTCGGTGCCGTTGTTGAACGCAGCCCAGCCGCGGCTGCCACGACTGAAGGCGATCACGTTGGCGTCGTCGGTGAAGAAGTTGCGGCGGGGTGCATCGGCGACGTAGTTGTGCCAACCCACCATGGCCAGGATCCCCGGATCCCGGTTGACGCAGGCCCACTGCCCACTCGCGCAGTCGGTGTTGGTGATCAGCCCGTCGGCGGTGGACGGCGGCGACTGCGCTGTGTCGTCCCCGAAGGTGAAGCTGGCGTAGACCTGAGGATCGCCGTAGCCGGAGGCCAGCAGCCACTCGGTGGCCAGGATGTTCCGGGCACCGTCCTTGTAGTTCAGGAACTCACCCGGGTTGCGTTCGAGATCATGGTTCTGGACCATCGACGACGTGCGGCTGCTGCGGGTCAGTCCCGAGCCGACACCGAACACCTCGAGGGTGGCGATGCTGCCCACCTGCTCACCGGTGTAGCTCTTGAACGCGCTCTTGATCTGCTGGGCACCGTTGGTCCCGAGCAGCTTGCCGCTGCGTTCGAAGGCCTGCGGAGCGAGGACGCCCGGACCGTTGCCGAGGACCTCCAGTGCCCAGTAGGGCTTGTGTCCGTCCTTGGTCTTGTTCAGCTTCCGGTAGATGCCGTCCAGGTCCTCCTGGCCGATGTGCTTGGCCGCATCGACGCGGAACCCGGAGACGCCGTAGCCGAGCAGCTTGTTGAGGTAGGCCGCGACCTTCGTGCGCACCGAGTCCTGCTCGGTACGAAGATCCTCCAAGCCCACCAGGTTGCACTTGAACACCTGCTGCTTGTTGTTGAAGTCCTGGATCCCGCCGTCGCTGGAAGGGCACTCGCCGGCATTGAAGTGGAAGTCGTTCGGGACGTACGGGACCGCCCGATAGTTGTACGGGGTGTACGTCGCTCCGCCGTAGGAGGTGGTGCCCTGGCCGGTCGTGTGGTTGATGACCGCGTCGACGTAGACCTTCACGCCGGCGCCGCGGCAGGCTGTCACCATGTTCTGGAACTGCTGCTCGTTGCCCATCCGACTGGTCAGCTCGTAGCGGACGGGCTGGTACACCTCCCACCACGGGTGCAACACCGAGTCGCTGCCGTTCCCCAGCGACGTCCGCTTGAGCGAGTCCTGCGGGGGTGCCACCTGCACGCCGCCGTAGCCGGCCGGGCCGAGCACGGTCTGACACTCCCGCGCCACCGACACCCAGTTCCACTCCCACAGATTCGCTGTGACGCCCGGATCCGCCGACCGAACCCGAGCGGCAGCAGCGGCCGCGGTGACCGGTGCCAGCTTCGGCGCAGCCGTCGACCTGGTCGCCGGGCCGGCATCCGGGTCTCGTGGCTGCACCTTCGAGGTCGGGGCCAGAGCCGGATCCGAGGGCTCCGACCGATCGGCCGGCTCCGCCCCGGCCAGGACGGCGGAGCTCACGACCAGGCCGACGGCGAGTGCCACCGCCGAGGTCTGCGCCAGCAGTCGACGCACCTCGCGTCGTCGAGAACCGGATCGTTCGGAAAAGTCAGAGGACACGGTCTGCTCCGTTGCTCGGGTCCGCACTGCGCGCACGTGATCCCCATCACACTGATCTGCGCAGCGCCTGTCAAGAGGGGAAGCAACCGGTTGGGACGGCCGGCCCGCGAGTCGAACGTGGACACGACCAGGTCGAGCCGCGTGCCCTCGTGATCGTGGCCCCCGGCCCGATCCGGAGCCGCTCCCTCAGCCGGGTCGCCGGTCGCTCACGTGCGTCGGCAGGGCCGGGCCCGGCTCGAGATCGGGCGCCGACTCGGCGGGGTCGAACATCGTCCGGACGGGCAGGACGCCGGCCCAGCGGCCGCCGGACACCACGTCCTCCGGTTCGTCGTGGGGCGGACCGGTGCGGATCTTGACGCTGGCCTCGGTCAGCTCGAGTGCGTACACCGAGGTGGCCGCGAGCTCCCGCTTGGTCGGCAACCTGGCGTACGACCACGACCCGGGGGACAGCTGGTCGGTGACCGCTTCCAGAGCCGCCCACTTCTCGTCGGCGTCGTCGACCAGGTGAGTGTTGCCGAGCACGACCGCGGATCGGTAGTTGATTGAGTGGTCGAAGACGGAGCGGGCGTAGACGACACCGTCGACGTGGGTGACGGTGAAGCAGACGGCGGCGCCGTCGAGGACGCGGGCCCAGCCGGCGCCGCTGGATCCGTGCAGATAGAGCGTGTCGCCGCGGCGGCCGTACCCCATCGGCAGCACGACCGGCGCGCCGTCGCGGACCAGACCGAGATGTCCGACCAGACCCGTGTCGAGGACGGCGTACAGGTCTCCGACGTCGGTGCGCCCTCGTTCGGCGAGCCTGGTCAGTCGGGTCCTGGGTGTCTCGGACAGCTGCACCCCACCAGCATGGCGGATCCGGTCGTGCCAGAGTGGAGACCATGAGCGATGCAGCCGCACCCGTGGTCGTCACGGCCTACTTCTTCCCGCGTCCCGACTCCCGCGATCAGGTGATCGCCGCCCTGGAGCCGGCCATCGCCGGCGTGCACGAAGAGGACGGGTGTGAGCTGTACGCGATCCACGACGCCCCGGACGGCAGCATCGTGATGCTGGAGAAGTGGTCCTCGGTCGAGCTGCTCGACGCCCACGGTGGCGGCGCGCCGGTTGCCCGCCTCACCGAGGCCCTGGACGGTCTGCTCGAGCGTCCGGTCGAGGTGACTCGACTGGTCCCGCGGCCGGTCGGCGAACCCGCCAAGGGCGCCCTCTGACACGCGGCGTGGTGTCGCCGGATACGGCGTGACGGTGCGTAGCGTAAGCGCCAGCATCGCCCTCGAAGGAAAGACACCGCCATGACCGCCTTCATCCAGGTCCTCCGCGACATCACCCTCCTGCTGATCCGTCTCGGTCTCGGCGGACTCATGATCTGGCACGGACTCACTCGGTGGCTGTTCACCACCGATGGGGTGCCGAAGTACATCGAGTACCTCAGCCAGTTCGCCGTGCCGTACCCGATCTACGCGGGATGGGGTGTCACCATCCTCGAGCTGGTCGGGGGCATCTTCCTCGTGCTCGGCGCGCTGACCCCCCTGGTCGCGCTGCTGGCGGTGGTGCAGCAGGTCCTGCTGATCTCGTACACGAACTACTGGCGGGGCCCGGACCTGGTCGATCCGGCCGGTGTCTACGCGGGTGGCTGGGAGTACAACGTGACGCTGGCCCTGCTGGCGCTGACGCTGCTCTGCTTCGGCCCCGGTCGAGTGGCGATCGACCGGCTGTTCCGCCGGCCCAAGAGTGCCGAGACCGAAGAAGACACCGAGACCGGCTCCACGACCACGGGCACCTCGTCGATGGTGAGCGCCTCGACCTGGTGACGTCCGCGGCACCGCCGCTTCGAGCACCCGGACCACCGGCCCGACGACCACCTCCCGGTCGATCGAGCCGGTGGTTCGTCGTTGGTGGCCTTCACAGGTGTGTCACAGTGAAGCCACAGTTCTCACGGAGGTGCCACCCCGACGATGGACAGCATGAGCCGCACACAGACCTCGCCCGCAGCCCTCACCCGGCCGGACGGAACGCCGATCCGGATCCTGGCGGTCGATGACGAGAGCAGCCTCACCGAGCTGCTGTCGATGGCGATGCGGTACGAGGGCTGGCAGGTCTCCACCGCGGCTTCCGGCAACGAGGCGGTCAAGGCGGCGCGCGAGGTGCGTCCGGACGCGATCGTGCTGGACATGATGCTGCCCGACTTCGACGGGCTCGAGGTGATGCGTCGGGTCCGGTCCGAGGACCCCGACGTGCCCGTCATCTTCCTGACCGCCAAGGACGCCGTCGCCGACCGGATCAACGGGCTCACCGCGGGCGGCGACGACTACGTGACGAAGCCGTTCAGCCTGGAAGAAGTGATCGCCCGGCTGCGGGCTCTGTTGCGTCGCAGTGGCGCGGCGACCGGGCGCAGTGAGTCGCTGCTGGTGGTCGGCGACCTGACGCTGGACGAGGACAGCCACGAGGTGAGTCGCGCTGGGGACCCGATCCAGCTGACCGCGACCGAGTTCGAGCTGCTGCGCTATCTGATGCGGAATCCGCGGCGGGTGCTGAGCAAGGCGCAGATCCTCGATCGGGTCTGGAACTACGACTTCGGTGGCCAGGCCAACGTCGTCGAGCTCTACATCTCCTACCTGCGCAAGAAGATCGACGCCAACCGGGTGCCGATGATCCACACCATGCGAGGTGCCGGGTACGTGCTGCGCCCGGCCATGTGATGTCCTCGCCGCCCGACGTTCTCGACACGTCCCCGGCACCAGCCCCCACCGGGCGCGGCACCTTGGCACGTCAGCTGGTGCTCCGGGTCGTCGGGCTGGTGGCCGTGATCGCGGTGCTGCTCTGTCTGTTCACCGCGCTCGCCACCCGGACGCAGCTGACGAGCCAGCTGGACGCCCAGCTGTTGGATGCGAAGGGTCGCGCGATGCGCGGGGCGCCCGGTCCGTCCGGCGGCGACGACAACCCGCCGGAGGGCATCCAGACGCTCGGCCAGACGGTCGGCACGTTGATGCTGATCGCGGTCGACGGACTCCAGCCCAAGGCGATCGTGTTGCAGGACGACGGGCGGCGCACCAAACCGACCTGGACCAACGACGAGACGGCCGCCCAGCTCGCCGCCCAGTCCGCCATCGGACGGGCCACCACGATCGACCTGCCCGAGCTCGGTCGGTATCGCGTCGTCAGCTGGACGGGCTACGACGGCACGGTCACGTACGCGGTGGGGCTGCCGCTCGCCGAGGTCGATGCGGCGCTGGCCAACCTCATCGCGGTGGAGATCGTGCTGTCCGTCCTGGCCATCGGCGCCGCCGCGGTGATCGGTCGCTCCCTGGTCGAGCGCAGTCTGCGTCCCCTGAACCGGGTCGCGGCCACGGCGCAGCAGGTGTCACAGCTGCCCCTGGACCGGGGTGAGGTCGCCCTCGCCGTCCGGGTGCCGCCGGCCGACACCAACCCCGACTCCGAGGTCGGCCGGGTCGGGCTCGCGCTCAACCACATGCTCAACAACGTCGAGGAGGCGTTGGCCGCCCGTCAGGCGAGCGAGACCAAGGTCCGCCAGTTCGTCGCCGACGCGTCGCACGAGCTCCGCAACCCGCTGGCCGCCATCCGGGGGTACGCCGAACTCACCCAGCGCAGCGGCGAGGCGATCCCGCCGGACGCCGCGTACGCGATGTCGCGGGTGGAATCGGAGGCCGACCGGATGTCGCGGCTGGTCGAGGACCTGCTGCTGCTGGCCCGGCTGGACGCCGGGCCGGCGTTGGACATCCAACCCACCGACCTGAACGCGCTGCTGATCGACGCGGTCAGCGACGGCCGGGCCGCCGGTCCTGACCACTCCTGGTCCCTGTCCCTGCCCGACGAGCTGGTCACCGTGCCGGCCGACCAGTTCCGGCTGCACCAGGTCGTCGCGAACCTGCTCGCCAATGCTCGCACCCACACACCACCGGGGACCCGGGTCGAGGCCGCCCTGAGCGCCGTCGGCGACCGTGCGCTGATCACCGTCTCCGACAACGGTCCCGGCATCGCCCCGGAGATCCTCGATCGGGTCTTCGAGCGCTTCACCCGGGCCGACAGCAGCCGCGTCCGCGCCGCGGGAGCGCCACGCGGCGCTAGCACGGGTCTCGGCCTGGCCATCGTGTCGGCCGTCGTCGAGGCCCACCACGGGACCGTCGAGGTGCAGAGCCGGCCGGGCGAGACCCGCTTCGTCGTCAGCCTTCCACTGGACGAGGTGACCGCGCCGATCCCCGACTGATGGACCCGCTCACAGGACTTCCTGATGGGCCCGCTCGCGACGACGACGCGCGTTCACCGGCTACGTCGTCACTCTTCACGGGGCGGAACAGCGTCGCCCCGCTCATCGCTCCTCCGCACGCCGGGCGCGTCGTCTTCCCGCTCACGGGACCTCCTGGGTCGCGAACTGGGTCTCGTAGAGCTCGGCGTAGCGACCGCCGGCCGCCAGCAGATCGGCGTGCCGGCCATGTTCCACGACCTGCCCGTCCTCGATCACCAGGATCAGGTCGGCGGCCCGGATGGTGGACAGCCGATGGGCGATCACCACCGCTGTGCGGCCCACCAAGGCCTCGCCGAGCGCAGCCTGCACCGCCGCCTCCGAGGTCGAGTCGAGATGGGCGGTCGCCTCGTCCAGGATGACCACCCGCGGATGGGCGAGCAGCAGTCGGGCGATGGTCAGCCGCTGTCGCTCGCCGCCGGACAGCCGGTAGCCCCGCTCCCCCACCACGGTGTCGAGCCCGTCCGGCAGCGAGGCGATCAACGCGTCCAGGCGGGCCCGACGCAGCGCGTCCCACAAGTCGTCCTCGCCGGCCTCCGGCCCGGCCAGCAGCAGGTTCTCCCGGACGGACTCATGGAACAGGTGACCGTCCTGGGTCACCATGCCCACGGCCCGCCGGAGATCGGCGAAGCTCAGGTCGCGGACATCGACGCCGCCGAGCCGGACCGTGCCGTCGTCGACGTCGTAGAGCCGGGCGAGCAGCTGCGCCATGGTCGACTTCCCGGCCCCCGAGGAGCCGACGAGGGCCACCATCTGCCCGGCCCCCACCTCGAAGCTCACGTCGTGGATCACGTCGACTCCGCCGCGGGTGTCCAGGACGGCGACCTCCTCCAGCGAGGCCAGGGACACCTTCTCAGCCGACGGGTAGGCGAAGGTCACGTCGTCGAAGCGGACCGAGAGCGGACCGTCGGGCAGGGTCGCCGGACTTGCCGGCTCGGTGATCAAGGGCTTCAGGTCCAAGATCTCGAAGACGCGCTCGAAGCTGACCAGCGCGCTCATCACCTCGACCCGTGCCGACGCCAGCCCGGTGAGTGGGGCGTACAGCCGGGTGATCAGCAGGGCCAGTGTGACCACGGCGCCGGCCGTCAGGGTGCCCTGCAGGGCGTACCAGCCGCCGAGACCGTAGACCAGGGCCAGGGCCAGCGCGGAGACCAGGGTCAGGGCGGTCATGAAGACCGTCTGCACCATGGCGCTGCGGACGCCGATGTCGCGGACCCGGCTCGCGCGGATCGCGAACTCCGACGACTCCCGTTCGGGCCGGCCGAACAGCTTGACCAGGGTGGCGCCCGGAGCGGAGAACCGCTCGGTCATCTGGTTGCCCATCACCGCGTTGTGATTGGCTCCCTCCAGCTCCAGCTGGGCCAGCCGTCGGCCCATCCGCCGGGCAGGGATGACGAAGACGGGCAGCAGGACGAGGGCCAGCAGGGTGATCTGCCAGGACAGGGCGATCATCACGATCAGTGCCAGGACAAGGGCGACGATGTTGCTGACCACACCGGACAGGGTCTCGGAGAAGGCGCGCTGGGCCCCGATCACGTCGTTGTTCAGCCGGCTGACCAGAGCTCCGGTGCGGGTTCGGGTGAAGAAGGCCACCGGCATGGACAGCACGTGGTCGAAGACCGCACGACGGAGATCGAGGATCAGGTCCTCCCCGAGACGGGCGGACAGCCAACGCTGCAGCAGCCCGAGTCCGGCCTCCACGATGGCGATGACCCCGATGGCGACCGCGATCCTCAGCACCTGAGCGAACGGCGCCGCCTGGAAGATGAGGTTGACCACCTGGCCGGCGAGCAGCGGGGTCGCCACCGCGAGCAGCGCACCGATGACGCTGAGCACCAGGAAGCCGATCAGCTGGGCGGTGTGCGGTTTGGCGAACGCCAGGATCCGCTTGACCGTGGCCCAGGTGAACGGCCGCCGATCCTGCTGCGCCGTCATCATGTGATACAGCGAGTTCCACGCCGCGAACTCCATGCTCATGGGAGGGGGCCTCCCGCTGTGAGGCCCGCTGCTGGAGCACGATCGAGAGCACCGGTCATGGCGTCACCGTAGGCCCGAGGTCTGACATCGACATGTCGCCAGCATGCAACCTCGAGTCGGCTTGAAGTCAAGGTCGATCCCGCTGTCGATCTCACACTCCCACCACAGGTCAGCGCGGACGTCGGCAAAGCCCCCGCCGACCGTGCGTGACATGACAGCACCGGTCCACCCCTCAGACTCTCGCCGGGTCGAGCCGGTCATCGTCGACGGACACCGACAGCGCACGACACACACGGTGGAGATCGTGGTGCCAGTGCACAACGAGGAGGGTGACCTCGCCACGTCCGTCCGCCGCCTCGACGCCTACCTCGCCACGCAGTTCCCGTACGCGTGCCTGATCACGATCGCCGACAACGCCAGCAGCGACGGCACCTGGGAGATCGCCAAGCGCCTCACCGATCAGTCACCCCGGGTGCGAGCGATCCACCTCGACCGCAAGGGCCGCGGGCTGGCGCTGAAGGAGGTCTGGTCCCGCTCGTCGGCGCCCGTGGTGGCGTACATGGATGTGGATCTGTCCACCGATCTGCGGGCCCGGCTCCCCTGGTCGCTCCGCTGATCACCGGCCACTCCGATCTGGCCATCGGCTCCCGGCTGGCCCGGTCCAGCCGGGTCGTCCGCGGACCGAGGCGAACCTTCATCTCGCGCAGCTACAACCTGCTGTTGCGCGGGACGCTGGCGGTGTTCTTCTCCGACGCGCAGTGTGGTTTCAAGGCGGTTCGGTCCGACGCCGCCGCCAGTCTGCTGCCCATGATCGAGAACACCAGCTGGTTCTTCGACACCGAGCTGCTGGTGTTGGCGCAAGCTCCGGCCCACGGATCCACGAGGTGCCGGTGGACTGGGTGGACGACCCGGACAGCGGGTCAACGTCGTCGCCACCGCACGAGAGGATCTCGCCGGCATCGCCCGGTTGGCGCGGGGGCTGGTGACCGGCCAGCTTCCGATCCAGCGGCTGCGGGCCGAGCTGGCCACACGCGCTGATCTGCCGTCGGTGGTTCCCGGGATGCCGCGGCGGTTGTCGGGTCAGTTCGTCCGCTTCGTCTTCGTCGGTGGGCTGAGCACGCTCGCGTATCTGCTGCTCTACCTCGGTCTGCGCACGATCGCGCCCGCCCAGCTGGCGAACTTCGCGGCCCTGCTGATCACGGCGGTCGCCAACACCGCCACCAACCGCCGGCTCACGTTCGGCATCACCGGTCGGAGCCAGATGATCAAGCACCAGCTCGGGGGACTGACCGCCTTCGGCGTCGGGCTGCTGCTGACCAGTGGCTCACTGGCCTTGCTGCATCTGCTCTCGCCGACCCCGGCCACAGCGATCGAGCTCTCGGTCCTGGTCGTTGCCAACGCCATCTCCACGCTGGTGCGGTTCGTCGCCCTGCGTCAGCTGATGGATCGCCCGCCACCGGTGCACCGACCGCTGGCGGATCGCCACGAGCCGACCGCGCGCTCTGTCCTACCGGGCCCGTAGTCTCAGGTCCGTGGCGGCGAAGTCTGAGGGGCGGATCGAGCTCGAGGTCGGCGATCGGGTGGTCAAGATCAGCAACCCGGACCGGATCTACTTCTCCGCCCGTGGCGAGACCAAGCTCGACCTGGCCCGTTACTACCTGTCGGTCGCCGACGGCATCGTCAACGCGCTCTACCACCGCCCGTGCATGCTGCATCGGTTCCCGGACGGAGTGGACGGGGAGAAGGTGCACCAAAAGCGGCTGCCCCGGGGCGCTCCCGACTGGATCGAGACCGTGCGCGTGCTCTTTCCGCGCTACCAGCGACACGCCGACGAGCTGTGCGTCGCCCACCCCGCCGACGTGGTCTGGGCGGTGCAGATGTCCACCGTGGAGTTCCATCCCTGGAACTCCCGCCGCGACGACACCGAGAAACCCGACGAGTGGCGGATCGACCTGGATCCGATGCCGGAGGCGGCCTACGACGACGTCCGGCGGGTGGCGGTCCTCGTCGAGGAGGTGCTGGCCGAGCTCGGCGCGGTGGGGTATCCGAAGACGTCCGGCGGCAAGGGTCTGCACATCTACGTCCGCATCCCGCCCGATCACGGCTTCGCCGACGTCCGGCGGGCCGCCTGGGCCTTTGCCCGCGAGGTGGAGCGGCGATCTGCCGGGCTGGTCGACCTGACCTGGTGGCGCAAGGACCGCAACCCGGCCAGCATCTTCGTCGACTACAACCAGAACGCTCGTGACCACACGATCGCCAGCGCCTACTCCGTGCGCGGCACGCCGCTGGGTCTGGTGTCCACCCCGGTCCGCTGGGATGAGATCGCCGACGCCGATCCCCGCGACTTCACCATCGCCACGGTTCCCGCCCGGTTCGCCGAGCTGGGTGACCTGCACGCCGACATCGACGATCACCCGTACGCGCTGGGCACGCTGCTGGAGTGGGCCGAGCGCGACGAGCGGACCG
>DATDAP010000060.1:0-4473 GCA_036525335.1 Microlunatus sp.
GGGTACTGCCCGTCGGCGAACTGTTCCATCATCGGTGCCGCCACCTCGGTGACGGTGTCGGGGCCGTCGAAGGGGAGTGCGGCCTCCTGCAGCGCGAAGCCGTAGACGTAGCTGTCGATCAGCGCGTAGGCGTGGGCGGTCATCGCGATCGAGAAGCCGGCGGCGCGCAGGGTGCCGAGCATGGCGTCGTGGTGGCGCAGGGTGGCTGGCCCGGGTGAGGTGCGGGATTCCAGCAGTCCGATGGCCAAGTGTGTCGGCGCAGGACGTGGCGGGCGGAGGTGGCCCGGATGGGTCCTGCGGTGCCGCTTCTGAACCCTCCGGCTTCAGCCTCGAGCATGCGGGCAGACGATGGTGCCTCTCCTCCTCGACCGTCCAGATGAGCCGGGTGGCTGCCATCGGGCACCGTGCCAGGAAGTCTGCAGTCGCGCTTCGCTCGGTCATCGCCCGGAGTAGCGTGGAAGCCTCAACGGAGGGTGTTCCTGAGGGGGTGGGGTCGATGGCGATTGCTGCTCTGATCACCTGGGTGATCACCGCCGGCGTCGGGTCGTACATGGTGGCCACGTGGCGCCGGCACGGCGGGCTGAGGGGCGGCCGGACCACGCACCTACCGCCCGCTCGAGTGTTCACCCATCTCGGCCTGGCCGTGTTCGGTCTTGTGCTGTGGATCATCTTCGTCGCGACCGGTGGTGTGGTGTGGTCCTGGATCGCAGCGTCGGCTCTCGTTGTCGTGGCGGTCCTCGGCGGAGTGCTCGTGCGCCGCTGGGTCGTCGACGGCCGGTTGGCGATGAGTGGCAGCCCGTCGGCGTCTCCCGAGGAGCTCGCTGAACAGCACATCGCGCGCCCGGTGGTGATCGTCCATGGGGTCTTCGCCACGATCACGTTCATCCTCGTGGTCCTGGCTGCTGGTGGCGTCGGTAGCTGACGAACCTGCGGCGGTCTGACGTGGGTCCCGCTGTACCCAGGAGGGAAGCGACATGCGAGCGCGAGAGCCGGATGAGCAGGGGTCTGTCGACCGTGGCGGCGTGTCAGTCGCCTACGAGACGTTCGGGTGGGAGAGCGTTCACCGGCCGACGGTGGTCTTCGTGCCGATCGACACCATCATCCACAGCCGTGCGTGGAAGGCGCAGGTCCCCTATCTGGCGCAGCACTACCGGGTTGTCACCATCGATCCGAGAGGAAATGGGCGCTCGGATCGACCGACCGTCCCTGATGCCTACGACGACCTGGCGTTCGTGGGCGACACGATTGCGGTGATGGACCACCTCGGTGTGGCGGGTGCCGTGCTGGTGGGCATCTGCCTGAGTGCCTGGCAGGCGATCCTCGTGGCGTCGTTGCATCCAGGGAGAGTCCACGGTGTGGTGGCTCTCGCACCCTGGTTCCCCGACGGCGGGCCGCCGCTGCCGATCCGGGCCGAGGCCGCCGCACGATTCGACGACGAGATGGAGTCCTACGACGGCTGGTTCAAGACCAACCGGCACGTCTGGGAACGGAACTGGCCCGAGTTCCCGGCGTTCTTCTTCGACCAGATGCTGCCCGAGCCGCACTCCACCAAGCAGCTGGAGGACACGGTCGGCTTCGCATGCGAGACGACCGGGGAGATCATGCTCGTCGAGGACGGCGGCCGGCGGTACATCGAACCTGGAGACGAGGCAGTTGCCGTGGCGCGCGGACTGAGTCAGCCGGTGCTGGTGATCCAGGGCACCCTCGACCGTTGTCAGCCGCAGGCCAGGATGGCGCACCTCGCGGAGGTCACCGCAGCCGAGCATCTGGTGTTGGAGGGTGCCGGCCATCTGCCGATGGCCCGGCATCCCGTCGTGGTGAACCGGGCCATCAAGGCGTTCGTCGACCGCGTGGCCGGGGCCGCCCCAGTACGGAAGTGGGCGCCCGGCTGGCGGCGGCGGCCGCGTCTGCTCTACCTGAGCTCGCCGATCGGCCTGGGACACGTCCGTCGAGATCTCGCCATTGCCGACGCGGTACGGGAGCGCCGCCCGGACGTGGAGATCTGCTGGCTCACTCAGTCGCCGGTCACGGAGTTCCTCCAGGAGCGCGGGGAGATGCTGCACCCGGCGTCGCGACTCCTGGCGAGCGAGTCGGGCCACTTCGAAGCCGAGTCGGGTGAGCACGATCTGCACGCATTCCAGGCGGTGCGCCGGATGGATGAGGTGCTGGTCAACAACTTCATGGTCTTCAGCGACCTCGTCGAACGCGAGAGCTTCGACCTGTGGGTGGGTGACGAGGCTTGGGACCTCGACTACTTCCTGCACGAGAATCCCGAGCTGAAGCGGGCGCCGTTCGTGTGGATGACGGACTTCGTGGGTTGGCTGCCGATGCTCGACGGCGGCGAGAGCGAGGCCATCCTCACGGCCGACTGGAACGCTGAGATGGTCGAACACGTGGCCCGCTATCCCATGCTGCGCGATCGGTCTGTGTTCGTCGGCGACCCGGCCGACATCGTCGATCTCCCTCTTGGTCCGGGGCTACCGCATGCTCGGGAATGGACCGAGCAGCACTTCGACTTCGCCGGTTATGTCTTGGGCGGGCCATCCGATGTGACCGTCCGGGATGAGCTGCGTCATCGGCTTGGGTATGCACCCGACGACGTCGTCTGCGTGGTCAGCGTGGGCGGCTCCGGGGTTGGCGGGCATCTGCTGCAGCGGGTCGCGGCCGCGTTTCCGGCGGCACGGACGGCGATTCCGGGTCTGCGCATGGTGCTGGTCACAGGCCCCCGCATCGATCCCGCATCGCTCGATGTTCCACTGGGAGTGGAGGTGCGTGGCTTTCTGCCCGACCTCGATCTTCACCACGCGGCCTGCGATGTGGCAGTGGTGCAGGGGGGACTGAGCACGACGATGGAGCTGACCGCGGCGAGGCGCCCGTTCCTGTACTTCCCCCTCGGCCACCACTTCGAACAGCAGGTGCACGTACGGCACCGACTGGAACGCCATCGCGCGGGCCGGGCCATGGACTACCGCGACGCCGACCCCGACCTGATCGCGGCGGAGCTGGTCGCAGTGCTGGCCGCCACCACCGACTACCTCGCGGTGCCGTCGGACGGCGCCGCCCGAGCAGCCCAGCTGGTGACTGAGCTGCTCTGACGCCTCGTCGAGAGGGGCCGGGCGAGCCGTACGCCGAGGTGTGGTCGACGGCTCGCCGGGTCCCTCGGAGGGGGCGCGGATCAGGCGGTGATCCGGTAGTCCATGGTGTAGGAGATGCCGTCTGTGCCGAAGACGGCTTCTCCGTCGTTGGTCAGCTCGGTCTTGTCGTACACCTTGAGGCCGAGGTCCTTGTCGTTGGTTCCACCGAGGCCGCCGTCGCGCTTTTTGAGCCTGACCTTGATCTCGTTGGTGAACGTGCGGTCGGTGTGCAGGTCGACGAAGTCGTCGTTCTTGGACTTGTCGAGGAAGTGGGCCCCGAGAGGAAGCTCTCCGACGCGCCGTCGATGGCGACGTAGATGTCGATCTCGTCCTTGCCGATCGGGTCGCGCTTCTTGGTGCAGTGGAGCCCTTCGATGTGGAGGGCGGGCATGATGATCCTCTTTCTGGATAGGTGCGAGCTTGATGCTGCCCACGTCTGCTGATGCCGTTGTTCCGAGCTCGATATCAGCCGGATGGCTGGCTGACGCCGCGCAGACCCAGGGGCGAAAGACGTAGATTCGACGCCTGCCGGCGTTAGCGGGCACCGGCCCCGTATCGCCGCGACACGGAGTCGTCGTCTTCGAACATGGTGAGAACCACGATGCCGGGACCTTCTGCTGCATGGCAGGTGTCCCGGGGGGGTTGCCTCGATTCCGTCGAGGTCGGGCATCCGGAGGTCCTCCAAGTGTCGGTCCGATCACGGCCCATCGACGACTCCGACGACTTGCGTCGACCTTCTGTGACCTGGCGCTGACGTTATCGGGATGTCCCGGCTGCATCTCATCACAGTTTCGTCACTTCCGCCTCGGACCTTGACAGCCCAGCGGAGCCGGTCCTAAATTTCGAGCACCTATTCTTAGACGTCGAATAAGGCTTCGCCTAGGCGGCTGCCACGTTCGACGTCGACATGTCAAAGGAGACGAAGATGGCGAACGCATCGGCATTCACTCGGCGACGGCTGCTCGGTGGGGCCTTGGGCGCGGCAGCGCTGGGCACGCTGGCGGCTTGCGGGTCGAACAGCGGAACCGGATCGCAGACCGAAGGCGGCGAGGGTGCCGCATCCTCGGTGGCTCTGTCGCAGTGGTACCACCAGTACGGTGAGGCGGGGACGCAGGAGGCGGCCAAGAAGTACGCCGCCGCGTACACCGATGCGAAGGTCACGATCCAGTGGATCCCGGGTGACTACGACGCGAAGCTGACCAGTGGTCTGTCGTCGGGTTCGGGGCCGGATGCCTTCGAGGGCCATCTGAGCCGCTCGTTGGTGTCGTCGGGCCAGATCGTGGCCCTGGACGACCTGATCGCCGACGTGAAGGACGACTACGACCCGTCGGACCTGGTG
>DATDAP010000061.1:0-3812 GCA_036525335.1 Microlunatus sp.
GACGATCTATGCCTACCGCTCCGCCGCCGGGAACCTGTACGTGTGGTGCGGCGAGGACCCCTCGTACCGCTACCCGTGGAACTCGGGCAAGAAGGTCTCCCGCACCTCCGGCGACAAGATGGACTACAAGGGCGGTCGGCCTCAGGCGGGCTACACCGATCGGGTGGCGTTCCGCTCGGCCACGGACACCAAGGAGACCATCTCGATCTTCGACCGGACCGACTTCACCGGCGGCGACAATCGGTCGAAGCCGATCAAGGAGGTCACCCTCTCCAAGCGGACCGACCTCACCCAGCAGTCGTGGTCGTGCAACGAGTCCCGGATCTACCGGATCTACGGCGGCACCAACGAGACGCCCGATCCGTCCGGCGGCAAGCACGTCCTTGATGTGTTCAATTGGTCGGGCGAATGCCTGCTCAACAAGTTCGACGTGACCGGAATGCACCTCTCTGGGTCGGACGAGGATGAGCCCGAGGGCCTGTGCTTCGCGGCCAACGGAGCGGTGCTGGCGGCGAAGCGCGAGGGTGGCGCATCGGCGTCGGCGCGTGACTACGTAGTCTGGGAGATGACGGGGCTGCCGTGATCCAGCGTCGCCCGTGGTTCGCCGACCGGACGACGGGCGACCTACTGATCCTGGTGATAGCCAGTACCGTCTGCTTCTCGGTGCTGGCATCCGGGATGGCGCTGTTCATTGTCACGCTGTGGGTCCCCGAGCGGGACACCACCGCAGGTTTCCATGCCGTCAGCGACGTGGTGAACACCCTGATCGGCCTGCTGGCCGGGTTCCTCGCCGGGCGCACCGACGCCACCCTGGCCAAACAGCGGTATGCCCAGGCGGTGGAGAAGGCTGATGTCGCGGCTGACGGCTAGTCCCCTCGGGTACTGGGTCGCCGGAGGGCTAGCGACGCTCGCCTTCGCTGGGGCTGTCATCAACGGCATCGTCAGCGCCCCGAGCGCGCCGGGGGTAGACACCAGCGTCGGGGTCGGTGCCCCAGGACCGCAGGGCCCTCCCGGTCCGACGGGACCGCAGGGCGCGCCGGGCGTAGACGGGGTTGGGCAGCCGGGACTCGACGGCGAGGATGGCGCGCCAGGACCAGCGGGCCCACCAGGACCCCAGGGTGAGCAGGGAGAGCCGGGGCTGGACGCGACCGGAGCGCCGGGTGTCCAGGGCGAGAAGGGCGATCCCGGTGAAGCAGGTCAGCGCGGCGTACAGGGTCCAACCGGGGCTGCCGGTGACGATGGCCAAGACGGCAGCGACGGCAGCGACGGCACCGATGGGGCGCCAGGGCCGAGCGGCCCACCGGGACCACCAGGGCCGAGCGGCGCTCCAGGTGCGTCTGCCCCCAGTCCCACTGCGCCGGAAGACGTGTTCTGCCCTACGGGGTTCACCTTCGCCGAGGTCGAGGTTCATCAGCGCGCTCCCGTGGATCAGGATCTGGCGATCTGGGTGTGCGTTCCGGACCCCACCCCCGGTGGCTGACCGGGTGATAGCGCTGCTCCTCCCCATCCCACGCCCATGACGGTGGAGAGAAGAACCAGTCGGTGAACCGCCACCAGTACCGATGCCACCACTTGTACGGGATCACGCCTGACGCTCCTGCCATTCGACGCTCGTCCTCCGCTCCTGGATGTCGCCCCGCTTCGGGTTGTGCATCGGGCAGATGTCTCGCTTCTTTCGGCGCTCCCAGCCGCCCAGCCACAGCGAGTTCCGGGCAGCCTTCACCGACTTCCCAGCGGCTGTCGTGCAGACGATGCAATCCTGCATGTCGCAGCAGATCATCACCTGCCGGGAAGCGGTCACCTCAGGAGAAGATGCCGATGAGCGCGAACACCAACAGCAGCGCCACGATCACCAGGATCACCGGGATCATCCAGGTTTGGTTCATGGCCTGACGGTACGCCTGAGTTAAGGCCGCCTTAACCCCCCCGCTGACAGACTCCTCTGTTGGGTGTACGGTCTCGCCCAGGAAGTTCTTCCGCTGGACCTTGGTGCCCGGGGATCTCGACTTGCGCTTGGCGCAGCCCCACCTACGACGCCGAGGAGCAAGTCCCGTGGACCTCAACCAGAACTTCACCGCCCTGGATGCTGACGCGCTGGCGACCTACGCCGCCCAGGTCCGTGCCGCCTTCGATGCGATCGCCGCGTCGGATGCCCCGACCGAGGCCGAGGTCACCCAGGCCGAGCAGTACGCCGAGCACCTGGAGGCCATCGCCGCTGAGCAGACCGCTCGCACCGAGGCCGCCGAGGCCCTCGCCTCCCGCACCGCTGCGCTGCGCACCCGCTTCGCCACCGAGGAGGAGGCCGAGGCTGTCGTCGAGGAGGAGGACGACGAGATCGAGGATGAGCCCGTCGCTGTCGTCCCCGTGGTTGAGGCCCCGCCCGCCCAGGCCCGCTCCGGTGTCCAGACGCTCGCTCGCAAGACCCAGCGTCCTGCCAAGCCCGCCACCTCCCGCGCCCCGCTCACCATCACCGCCGCCGCTGACGTACCGGACTTCGCGGCCGGTGCCAAGTTGGGTGGCCTGGAGCAGGTCGGTGTCGCCATGGTCAACCGGATGCGCGGCTTCGGCCCGCCCTCGGGTGACGGCAGCCGCGAGGACCTCCGCCACGTCGGTGTCGCTTCTTTCCGGCTGGAGTTCCCCGCCGAACTGACCATCGACCGGCACTCCGATGACATGGAGGTGCTCTCCTACGCACAGAACGAGGCCCGCCTCCCCGGCGGCTCGCTGGTCGCGGCCGGTGGCTGGTGTGCACCGAGCGAGACCATCTACGACCTGTGCGCCGGTGAGACCACCGACGGCATCATCTCGATCCCCGAGGTGAACGTCTCCCGTGGCGGCATCAAGTACACCCGGGGTCCCGACTTCTCCGACATCTACGCCGACGCTGGCTTCTGCCAGACCGAGGCGCAGGCGATCGCTGGCACCACCAAGCCGTGCCAGGAGATCGACTGCCCGCCCTTCGTGGACGTGCGGCTGGAGGCCTGTGGGCTCTGCATCAAGGCCCCGATCCTCACCAACGCGGCCTACCCCGAGTTGGTCCAGCGGTACATCTCGGGCTCGATGATCGCCCACCAGCACAAGATGAACGCCAAGGTGCTGGCGGCCCTCACCACCGGCTCCGTGGCCAAGACGGCGACCGGGCTCGGCGCGGTGTCCACCGACACCTTCGACGCGCTGACCCTCTACGCCGATCAGGTCAAGGAGAAGTACCGCCTGGGGATCAACTCCTCGCTGGAGGTCATCCTGCCCTTCTACGTGAAGGACATCCTGCGGGCCGACATGTCCCGCCGGACCGGCATGGACATCTCTCCGGTCACCGACGCGCTGATCGCCGCCGAGTTCTCCGCCCGGAACCTGGCCGTCCAGTACGCCTACGACTGGCAGCCCCTGGGTGAGGTCGATGCATGGCCCGCCACCTTCAAGGCGCTGATGTACCCGGCCGGTACCTGGATCAAGGGCACCGCCGACATCATCAACCTGAACGCGGTCTACGACGCGGCCTCGCTGGCGACCAACACCTACACCGCGCTGTTCTTCGAGCAGGGCATCCTCGTGGCCCCGCAGTGCTTCGAGAGCCTCGCCGTGGAGATCCCGGTCTGCACCGCTGGCACCACCGGCGCCGCTGACATGACCTGTGTCGTCGCCACCCCCTGATCGTCGACTCATCCAGTAGGAGTCGGACACGAGAGGGAGGTGCTGAATGGCCGTCGCAGTAGCGAATGCACGACAGTTGGTCGCCGCGCCGGTCCGGCAGCCGCGCAAGTTCGGCCTGTTCTCGGTGGTGGAGACCGTCGACAGTGGGGAAGCCCACT
>DATDAP010000062.1:0-2313 GCA_036525335.1 Microlunatus sp.
ACAGAGGTGGACCATGCCCGACGACCAGCCCGTGATGACCGCCCTCGCCGAGATCACCGCGGTCTCGTTGCTCCACAGCAACCTCCCGGCCCGTGAGCACATGATCGCCCGACTGGCCGCGCTTGTGGCGGTCGACGCCCCCACGGCCTCCTACGTGATGAATGCCAGCACCGCGGCCCAGACCGGGATCACCGTGGAGGATGTCCAGAGTCTCCTGGTGGCCGTGGCTCCCCTCGTAGGCACCGCCAGGGTCGTCACCGCGGCCGAGCGGATCACCGAGGCACTCGGCTTCATCATTGAGCTGGCCATCGCCGAGCTCGCCGCCGAGCTCGCTGCCGAGGTCGAGTCAGCGGAGACGGCCGACGAGCGCTGAGTAGCGCCGCGGGACACAGGTGGGATGGCGCGCTGGAGCAGCACCAGGAGTGCCGGCGGCGGGTGTTGTAGCGGAGCAACCACCGGAAGCGCTGGCGGCGACAGGTGGCCTCGCGCCAGCAGGTGAGGTCTTGAAGGACCTCGCGTTTCAGCGCCGCGGTGCACGCTTCGGCGAGGCTGTTGTCGGCGCTGGTCCCGACGGAACCCATCGACTGGGTGACCCCGAGATCGGCGCAGAGCCGGGCGGTGGCGGTCGACGGGAAGACTGGGCCGTGGTCGGAGGGGAAGATCGCGCCGGCCAGGCTCCCGCGGGTTGCCACAGCGGCTCGGAGCGCGTCGTCGACGAGCTCGGCGCGCATGTGGTCAGCGACCGCCCAGCCGACGAGTCGGCGGGAGTGGCAGTCGATCACCGTGGCCAGGTACAGGTTCTCCCGTAGGACAGGGGCAGGTAGGTGCTGCCGCCGACGTAGCGCTGGTTCGGCCCCGGGGCGGTGAAGTCCCGTTTCAGCAGGTCGGGCACCTTCTGGTCACCGGGTTCGGAGATCGTGGTGGCGACCCTGCGGCGGCGTCGGTAGCCGACGATGCCATGCTCACCCATCACCCACGCGACCCGCTTGAGGTTGACCCGTACCTCAGCCGGAGTGCCGTCGTTGAGCTCGGCGGTGATCCGCGGCGCGCCGCAGGTGTTGTCGGTGTCGTGGACAGCACGGATCCCTGCGGCCAACCGCGCATCCGCAGCGGGCCGCCGTTCCTGCTCGGGGGCGCACTTCTGCCAGGTGTAGAACGACGAACGGCCGATCTCGACGAGCTCACACAACCGCAACACCCTCGAAGGTGACTTGGGGTCGGCGACGACTGGAAGCGGTTCACCAGCCCGTCTCCCCGGCGAAAATACTTGGCCGCCCGGCGCAGGATCTCGCGTTCGGTGACCAGCTTCGTGGTCTCGGCCTCGAGCTCGTTCACCCGGGCCCGGAGCCTGGACACCTCCTGCTCCGCAGTCTCCGATGCAGCGACCGTGTCCGGCGGTGGGGTGGGCTTGAGCGGGCTGCGGGTCAAGGTGCCGTCCGCGGCGGTCTTCTTGCCGGTCCCCAACGCACCGAGCCACTGCCGCAGCGTGCCGCGCTCGATCCCGAGGTCGTCGGCGATGCCACGCACCGTCGCCCCCGGAGTGGACTCATACAAGTCGACGGCCTGCCGACGGAACTCATCGGAATAGTTCTTGCGGGCCTTGGTTCTGGATCATCTCGCTTCCCCAGCAACATCTGCTGGATTCGGCGTGTCTAAGCTAAGAACCAGGGCCGGGGCCCCTAGATCATGCCCCCTCTAGGCCACGCGCTTGGTGTGGCGCGCGATGGCCTTCCCGAGTTCCCAGAGGATGAAGAGCAGGAGCGCGGGTAGGGCTCCGATCAGCCATTGTGTCGTGGACAAGGCTGCGGTGCCGAGTAGGGACGTCAAAGCGCCGCCGCGGGAGATCAGGAGTGCGAGGGCGATCTCTATCAGGGCGGTGATGTTGAGGGTCTTGTTGTCGAAGGTCTCCACGCGCAGGATCGAGGCCTTCTCGTCGCGTGACTCGAAGGCTGCGACGACGAGCATCAGGGAGAACGCCACCAGCCCCATGGTGCTGGCGATCTGGGCGCTGTCGTACTCGCTCTTCCCGAACACGATCAGCAGGTCGATCGCGATCGACATGAACAGTCCGACCAGGCCCACGGTCAAGATGACTGCCAGGGTCATGATCGAAGCCGCACGGGGTCGAGGCTGGCGCTTCATCAGTCCAGGTGTCTCCTTGTCCAGGCCCAAGGCAATGCCGACCGGGGCGGTGATCAAGAAGTTGATCCACAGGATCTGGACGGCGGAGAACGGCTGCCCGCCGGCGATGTTGAGCAGGCTCGCCAACAGGAAGGTCACGACGTAGGTGACGAGCGCCACGAGCATGAAGCG
>DATDAP010000063.1:0-8177 GCA_036525335.1 Microlunatus sp.
GAGCCGCCGCCGAGGTGCAGGATGGGCCGCATGACCCGGCCCCCGATCGCCCCCGTCCGCTGGCAGCCGCCGACCGCACCGGCGAGGTCGCGGCAGTCCCACCGCGCCCACCCGCTGCCGCCGTTGCGGCTGCTCGACATCCTCGGCCAGGGACCGGAGGACGTCCTCGTCGACGACGCAGGCCGGGTGCTGACCGGGGTGGCCGACGGACGCATCCTGCGGCTCGCGCCGGACAACCGGCTCCTCGAGGTGCTGGCCGACACCGGCGGACGGCCGCTCGGGTTGGAGTGGCTGCCCGACGGTGGGCTCCTGGTCTGCGACGCCCGCCGTGGCCTGCTACGAGCCGACCTGGCCAGTGGTGTGGTGACCACACTGGTGTCCGACGTGGATGGCCGCCCGCTCGGATTCTGCAACAACGCGGCCGTAGCCGGGGATGGCACCATCTACTTCAGCGACTCGTCGCGACGCTTCGGGGTCGACGCGTGGAAGGCCGACTTGCTGGAACACTCCGGCACCGGGCGGCTGCTCCGCCGCGGTCTCGCCGCCGAGGTCACGGTGCTGGCCGACGGGCTGCAGTTCGCCAACGGGGTGGCGCTGGCCCCGGATGGTTCCTTCGTGGTGGTCGCCGAGACGGCGGCGTACCGGCTGAGCAAGGTGTGGATCACCGGTCCGCGGGCGGGTGAGGTCGAGGTCTTCGTGGATAACTTGCCCGGCTTTCCCGACAACGTGTCCACCGGCACCGACGGGCTGTTCTGGGTGGCCATGGGCAGCCCCCGGGACCAGATGCTGGACCAGCTGCTGCCGCGGCACCCGCGGCTGCGCGAGGTGGTGTGGACGCTGCCGGACCGGCTCCAGCCGCGCCCCCAGAACTCCGTGTGGGTCTACGCACTGTCCCCGGCCGGTGAGGTGGTGCACGACCTGCAGGCCCCCGGCGACCGCTTCCACTTCGTCACCGGCGTCCGGGAGCACCACGGCACCGTCCACATGGGAAGCCTGGTCGGCAACTCGATCGGCGTCTTCGACCTCTAGGACGTCTCCTCCGCGCTCCCGCATCAGCCAGCCATCCCGCCAGCCGCCGGAACACCAGCCAGCCCCCCGGACAGTGTCAGACGCGGCCTGGCTGCCCTGCTGCCCATGCTGGCCCGTGCGCAAGCCGACGTCGTGCCATTCTCGCTCGACTGTCGGCGGATCCGGGCGGTCAGCGCACCATGAGTGGTCCGATCAACTGCCCTGCCCCTCATGGGAGCCGTGGGCGCCGGGAAGATCTTGACCGCTGACGTCGTGGGCCCGTGGCCGGAGGCTGCCTCGGTCCCGCAGGCGATCACCGACCTCGATGAGATCCGCCGAATGTCCACAGACCTCGAATTCGGCGCCGGCCGGCCGCGGGTCTCCCTTGATCGATCGGTAGCGCGGCAAGGCCTGGTGCGTCAGACCTCGAAGGTGAGTTCTCCAGGTTCGCCCCCGGGGCGATCAGCTGCCAGTCGTGCCCAGAAGTCGCGGATGAGCGTCGCTGTGGCCTCCGGTGCTTCCAGGGGCACCAGGTAGGCGGCGTCGGACACAACCGCGGACTGGCCGTGACGAAGGAGACGGGCCGCTGCCTCGGCCTGGGCCGGGGTGAAGCCGGCGTGGTCGCGGCCAGTGACCGTCAGGACCGGCATCGTGATCTCGGGCAGCAGTCCTGTGGTTCCTTCTCGGTCGAGGGAGATCGACCTGACCGCGTTGCTGAGCATCCGCCGGTCGGCCTGTCGCAGGCCGGTCTGGACCAGGCCGACCGCCTCCGGGTCATGGGCGCGGGTGTGCGCGGAGAGCAGCACATCTGTCACCCCGGACACCACCATCTCGACCGGACCAAGCAGCCGGTAGACGGCCAGCAACAGGTAGGTGCGGCGTCGCTCGGCCGGTGACAGTGCCGCCACCGGCGTACCAATCATGACCAGGCTGCGGCACTGCGTCGGCCGATCGGCGGCGAACAGCAGCCCGACGTGGCCACCCCACGCATTGCCCACCCAGTCAACAGCCTCGCGGATCGCCAACCGGTTCAGTATCTGCCCGGCCGCGGTCGCGCAGTCAGCGAGGCTGTAGCGGCGGCCGGGATCACCGCTGGCGCCATGTCCCGGACCGGTGATGACGACCACCCGCCGGTGGGGGGTCAGGAACGGCAGGAGCCGGTCGAAGGACCGCTCGTCCATGAACAGGCTCGGCCACAACACCGCAGCGGGGCCGTCGCCCTCGACTCGAACCGCGAGCTTCCCCACGGTCGTCTCGACGGTATGTCGTTCTCCCATGACCCCTCCCGTTGACACTGTCAACCACTAGCGTGAACTGGGGAGTTGACAGTGTCAATGATCAGGGGGAATCGGTGACGGAATCAGCAACCGAGGAAGGGCTGGCCGCCCGCCTGCTGCGGGCAGCCCTCGACCGACTGGCCGATACGCCTGCAGACCAATTGAGTCTGCGTCGGGTCGCCCAAGATGTCGGCGTCAGCCACCAAGCGCCGTACGTCCACTTCGGCAGCCGTCGACAGTTCTTGGCGGCGGTGGCCGGTACCGGGATGGCTGAGGCCACCGTTCGGGCGGAGGCGGCAGTCGCCGGGGCCGGTCAGGACCCGGTGGCCCGACTCCACGCTCTCGCCGACGCCTACCTTGCGTTCACCCGCGAGCAACCACATGTCCACGACCTCGCGAACGGGCCGATGGTCGCCAAGAGCGACCATCCCGTTCTGCAACAGGCCGCAATCGGCTACTGGAACCTGCTTCACCACACCGTCGCAGACTGCCAAGCCGACCAGACTCCCGAAGTCGAGATCCTCCGCCGCGCCGCGGTCACCTGGGCGACGGTTTACGGGATTTCCCGACTCTCAGCGTTCGGTCAGGTCCCAGCGTCCGTCCCCGCCACAGCAGACGACCTCGTGCATACCGCCATCGACCAACTCACCGCCGGATGGCAACTGCAGCCCCGACCCGACCCTCTCGCCTGATCACCGCGACCGTGTCGCCCCACCGCGACCGGTCAATGGTCGGCATTCTGCGTGCGTCCCGCAAGAGGGTCGGCTTCTGGGACGGTCGCGATGCCTCGCGGCCGCCTACGGGATTGCAAACAGGGACAGGCTGCGACTCAACGATCCTCTCGCTGGAGGCTTTTCGAGTATCGCTCTTTGAACGCCCACCGGTCCGGGTCACGGCCAGTGAGTTTCGGTCACTAGAGCGTCGATGTCATCGAAACGGTAGAGCGCGGCCAGAGGCGACCGGGGGTCGTCGTCGCCTTCACGGCGTCCGATGCCGTCGCTGACAGACTGTGCGCATGGCCTTCTACCTGCTGGAGTACGCACTGGTCGATGACTACCTTGAGCGGCGGGCCGCTCTTCGGGATGAACACATCGGGCTCGCCCGGGAGGCAGCAAGCGGGGGCGAGTTGGTGCTCGCCGGCGCTCTCGCCGAGCCGCCCGACCGTGCCGTCCTAGTGTGGCGGTGTGACGACCGGTCGCTCGTGGAGCGCTTCGTCGAGGTCGATCCCTACGTCCGCCACGGCTTGGTCACATCGTGGACCATCCGGCCCTGGACGGTCGTGATTGACGGGCCCGCTTGACACGCTCGGCGGTCCAGCCCAGCAACGTTTCCATCGAGGCGGTGTTGATCACCTGGTCCGCGGTGACCCCGCACTCGACGGCACGGTCGCAGCCGATGTACTGCCAATCGAGCTGGCCCGAGGCGTGGGCGTCGGTGTCGATCGAGAAGCGGCAGCCCAGGTCGACGGCTCGCTTCAGCAGGTCCCGCGGCGGGTCCTTGCGCTCTGGGCGGCAGTTGATCTCGACGGCGACGTCGTGGTCCCGGCACGCTGCGAAGACGGCGTCGTGATCGAACTCCGACTGTGGACGACCGCGGCCGACGACGATCCGGCCGGTGCAGTGGCCCAGGATGTCGAGGTTCGGGTCTTCGATCGCGGTCAGCATCCGCTTCGTCATCACCTCACTCGGGGACCGCAGTTTGGAATGCACGCTCCCGACGACGATGTCGAGGGCCGCGAGCACCTCCGGTGACTGGTCGAGCGTCCCGTCCTCCTTGATGTCCACCTCGATGCCACTCAGTACCCGAAACGGTAGTGCTCCGGCGTCGGCGGCGAGCCGTGCGTTGACGGCATCGATCTCCTCGCCCTGGCGCATCAGACGCTCGGTGGAGAGCCCGTTGGCGATGGTCAGCCGCGGCGAGTGGTCGGCCAGCACGATGTACTCGTGGCCCAGCGACCGCGCGGCATAGGCCATCTCCTCGATGGAACTGCCGCCGTCGGACCACAATGAGTGGGTGTGGCAGTCGCCCCGCAGTCTCGAGCGGAGGGCATCGCCGGCCACCGCGAACGGTACGGGGTCCGCCTCCAGCTTCGCCAGATAGTCGGGCACCTGACCGGCCAGGGCGGCCGCGATCACCGCCTCTGTCGCCGGTCCGACGCCCGGCAGAGACCGGAGCCGCCCGTCTGCCGCCAGCCGTTCCAGCTCGGTGGGCTGGAGGGCGGAGATTGTCTCGGCGGCGCGACGGAACGCGTTGACCCGGTAGGTCGGCGCCTGCGACCGCTCCAGCAGGACACCAATCCGTTTGAGCGCAGCTACCGGATCCATGGAAACTGAGCGTAGGGCGGCACACCTCAACGACCGTGCTTGTTGCTCCAAACGATCTATGCCGCCGCAGCGTGGACCGATTCATTGGTCGGCCAGCGACTTCCCTGCTCCACTGGACCGTCGACTTGTGCAGCTGGGGGATGCCGAGTCTCACCAGGTAGCGCTGGAACGGCTCGCCTGACCGGCTACCCGCTCGTCAGCGGGGCCACGCAGCGTCGCTCGTCGTGGGGCCAAACGACGAGATTCCGTCGGAGAACCGGTCTACCGACATGACTACGAGGAGCGAGTGAGGAGTGATCATGGGTGCCAGTGTGTTGTACATGTCGGTGTCGCTCGACGGATTCATCGCCGGACCCAACGTCCGACCCGACAATGGCCTGGGTGATGGGGGCGAACGCCTGCACGACTGGGTGTTCCCCCGACGTGACCACATCGGCCCCGACCTACCCCCAGCCGTCACCGACGGCGTGAACGGGCAGATCGTCGACGAGTTCAACGCTACCGGGGCGGTCGTCGCCGGACGGGGAACGTTCGAGCCGGCCGGCGGATGGGGCGGCGATCACCATGACGGCGTCCCGATCTTCATCTTCAGCCGCCACGAACCGGGCATCGACATCTCGGCCTGGTCGCTGGTCAGCTACGTCGACAACGTGGATGTAGCAATCAGCCGAGCACGAGCAGCCGCAGGTGACAAGAACGTGCTGGTGCACGGGTCCACAACCGCGCAGCTGGCGCTGGCAGCCGGAGTTCTCGATGAGCTCGAGCTGCACGTGGTGCCGGTCCTGCTCGGCCAGGGACGGCGACTATTCGACAACCTTCCCGCCGAGCACATCGAGCTCGAACGCACCCGCGTCCTCGAAGGCGAAGCCGGGGTCACCCACCTGCACTACCGGATCCACTACTGACCTGCGCCACGCGCTTGCACCTTCGGTCGAACGCCCATCCCAATCAGCGGTCGGACTGTAACGAAGTCTTCGAAGAACGGACGTGTTGCCTTGACAGGCGGGCGGTGCGGATCTCGTGCTGGACGTCGGGCGTTGTGCCATTGCGTCCCAGGCATGCGTCACGAAACGGTCGCCCTGGTGCCGTGGAGATCACCAACAACAGCGATGGCGAGCCCGAGAACAGCAGGGGCGATCAGACGTCGCGGGGGGCGTCGTGCGTTGCTCAGTGGGTTTGGTAGAAGTCAATCCAGACTTGCGCGCGGCGGTACACCTCAGGAATCGGGTTGATGAAGTTGTTCGTCGGGCATGTCTTACCGAAGGAGCTCGACCACACTGCGCCCGTCTGCTTGCGGCACCACGTCGTGCGGTCATTGGGGTTGTATGTGCCGAAGTTGCCGTCGATTCCGAGACGATGCCAGGCAAGACCTCTCGTGTTGTCCACGGTGGCGATGCGATTGGGTACGCCGCTGAACACGTGGGCCCAGGCGAAGACCTTGGCGAGCTCCTCCAACTGACTGTTGGTCATGGAGTCCCCGGGCATGCCTTGGTGCTCGACGGAGATCGTTGTTCCGTTGCCGTTCAGGTCGGCGGCGGCTTGTCGATTCAGTGTCTGGTGCTGGCGAATCCGGGCTGAGCGCGGGTTGTAGAAGTGCGCGTACGAGCCGCCCGGCCCCTTGCTGGGACCGTAGAGGTCCGCGCTGTTACTGACCGCAATGTGCATGGTCACTCGTCGCGGTGTCAGGGTTGCGGTGGACCTGTCGGTGATCGGATCCCAGATCGCGAAGTCCACAGCAGCCTCGGCAGGCAGAACTCCCAGACCAGTGGCAGCTACGGCTGCAGCTGCGGCCGAGGCTGCGAGGAGTGTCCGCCGCGCAACGTGTCGTTGTCTCGTCATTCTCGGAACTGTAGCCAGCCCGAGATGCCGCGGTCACTACCTGGTCCAGCCTGCCGTTGGCTCAAGGAAGTGTGCCGGCGCGGGTGCAGGAGAAGCACGTGCCCAGCTTTGTGCTTCGACATCCGGATCCGACCATACGTCGGAGCTTCATCGAGGGTCTGGTTGACAGTGACGGTTATCACGCTGAGCACGCACGCCGCCAACCGACGTGGGTCGTGGCCACCTCATCTCGCCAACTCATGCAGGATCTCGCTCTCCTCGTCGCGCAGGACGTCGCGCACGACGGCATGGGTGGCTCCATCCGAGTTGAGCGGCAACGAATGAGATCGATCAACGACGTCCTGATGCAGGAAGGAATGGTGAACAAGCTCAGTTGGGATCCGCTGGGCTGTCGGCCGGTCGAGCGCGAACTCGGCGCTGGGGAGATGGTCGGTTGCAACCACCGTTGGAAGTCAGATTCAGAAGTTGTCTGGTATCCGATCACCTCGATGCGCGAAGCAACGGAACAGGAGGTCACCAAGGCGTCCGCGCGCGCATTTGGGTATCTCGGCTGGAATCTTTAGCCGAACTGGTCGGCTCCGCACACGTGACTTGTATGAACGCGAGCGTTGTCAGCCGACCGACCGATGAGCACCTTGTCTATCTGGCGCAGTGCCGGGCGGTGGCGCTGGAGATGATGCCGTACCTGTCCTCGATCCTGCTGCGTTTGGACGTGTGGAATGCGCCCGGACTTGGCACATATGCGGTGGACCGGCGTTGGCGGCTCTACATCGACTTCGACCACTGCATCGCCAACGAGAGTGTGCAGCTTGGGGCGGAGTCGATGTTGCACGAGTGCGGCCACCTCCTCGGCGAGCACGCCCGCATCTCCGACGAGCTGGGGATCGACAACGAGCTGGACGCTCGTACCTGGAACGCGAGCGCGGATTGCGCGATCAACGATGACCTTGCCGCTGCCGGCTGCGGCGAACTCGCCAAGATCGGAGTGCTGCCCGCCAAGATCGGCGCCGACGACTTCAAGACCCCGCAGCACTACTACTTCATCCTGAGGAAGAAGCAGGCCAAGGCCCCCAAGGGTCGCCGGCAGCATGGCCAGGGTGCCCCGCAGAACGGCCAGGGTGGGCAGCCAAGCCAGCAGAACGACGAGGGCGGGCAGAAGCATCAGAGCGGCTCCCAGCAGAGCCAGCAGCCATACCGTGGCTGCGGCTCCGGCTCCGGTGGTGAGAAGGCCCCGTACGAGTTCGGCGACGGCGACGAGGCAGGCCATCCGGTCTCGACGATCGAGGCCCAGGCGATCCTGGGGCAGGCCGCGCAGGACATCATCAAGTCTTGGGGGACTGTCCCGAGCAGCATGGTGGAGGAGGCCGAGACGCTCCTCAAGCCGTCCCCGACGCCTTGGCAACGGCTGTTGGCCGCGCACGTCCGACAGGCTGTTGCCTGGGCCGCGGGGCACGTGGACCAGTCCTACCAGCGACGGTCCCGTCGCCGGGACAACGCGATCCTGCGACCTCTCGGCGGTGGCGACGGTCGCAAGCTGGTGAAGCCGGGCTGGGTCGCCCCGACGCCCTCGATCGAGGCCATCGTCGACACGTCCGGTTCGATGAGCGTCGCCGACGTGGCGGTGTGTCGCAACGAGATCGAGGCGATCGCGCGCAAGGTCGGCTGTCGCGGCGACAGCCTGGTGGTGACCGAAGTTGACGCCAAGGTCCAGTCCAGCCAGAAGTACCGG
>DATDAP010000064.1:0-13195 GCA_036525335.1 Microlunatus sp.
GATCGCCAACGCGGTCGCCGGCATCGTGTTCGTGATCATCTCCGAGGTCGACTGGTGGATCGTGCTGGCGCTGGCCGTCGGGTCCGTGCTCGGGGCGCAGGTCGGCGCCCGGATCGGTCGCAAGCTACCGCCGATCGTCTATCGGGTGGTGATCGTGGCGGTCGGTGTTGCGGCCATCATCGCGCTGGTCGGCTGACCGGAGTGGTGGGCGGATCGGGGCACCAGCGTTCGAGGAGTCCGAGCACGGACTCCACCATCACGACCCCGAGATCGCCGGCTGAGATCGTCTGACGATCGGCTTCGGCATCCCGCTCCCACGCGGCGAAAGCGCTGATCATCATCCGGATGGCCGCGGAGATCCGGATGGATCCCTCGGCCGTGGCGCAGATCCGCCGCCCGATCTGCTCGAACAGCTCGACCAGCCCGAGCAGCGACTCCTCCTGTGGTCGACCGGCGAGATTCGGTCGCAGTCGAGGCACCATGGCCAGCGGGTAGCGACGTAAGCTCATCCTCGTCGAAACGCGCCCAGTAGCTCGGGTGGCGGGCGCCGACGAACTCGGCGAACGGCTGCACCCAGGCCTCGACCAGCTCCCGGAGTTGGGGATCGCGTCCGGACCAGGCGGCGATCAGCTCGAGTCGGCGACGGCGGACGACCGCGCTGCGGCGTTCCCAGACAGCGTCCAGCAGGCCTCGGCGGTCCCGAAGTGGTAGCTGATTGCCGAATCATGCCGCTGGCCCGCCGCGGCGATGATCGCTCGCGACGAGGTGCCGTCGTCGGTGTGCAGGACCACCAACCGCTCGGCAGCATCGATCGGACGGTCGTGGACGGTATCACTCGCATCCCGTGGACCGGAGCCCACTGCGCAGCTTGCACGAGGCCGTGTCGTCCACCAGCCCTCGGGTGTTCCCGGCCGAGATGGCTGCGGGAGCTGAGGGACCGACTCGCCACCTCGCCGGGCCTGGACGAGATCGGAGCGCTGATCTGGTCGGTGATCAGCTCCGGGTCCCCGTGATGGGGGACCAGGTCATCGTCGTCCTGGACGACTTCGATCTCCTCGACCCGGCATCGCAAGGCGTGGCCAGCTACCTGCTCCAGCGGGTGGCCCAGTTCGGCGGCGTACCAGTCGTGATCTCGGTGGCGAGCGGCGGCGAACCGGTGGGCGGTCCCGTCGCGACCGTCGACATCGAGCCGCTGACCTTGCCGCCGGTGCCGCCGTGGAGGTCGTCCGCCACAGCCTCGACGACCGCGAGCAGGAACGGGGCGATCGCTGATCCATCGAGAGGACCTCGCGGCCGCCCGGCAGCTGCTCGACGGCGCGGCGTGCCGCACCGCCGGTCTCGCGGGCGCTGGCGCGCTTCGTGCGGGCCGAGCTGGGCTACCAGCGGCGGGAGGAGTGGTCTCTCACCGAGCTGACCCGGGCCGCCGAGGACTGGCTGTCGAGCCAGGAGGGGGATGGCGACCCGATCAGCGCCTCGATCATGGTCTTCTACCTGGTGGCCCGGAAGTCGCAGCTGATCGAGCTCGACACCGTAGGGAGCTGGTGGGGCGCTCGACGGTCGGCTGACCCGGTCTCGACGTCAGACCGCGGGGATGGCCAGCTCCAGGACGGTCACCCCGGGAAGTGCCGCGAGATCGGCGCCGCCGACGGCGATCTTGCTGGTGCGCAAACCGCTGCCGATCACCAGCCAGGGCTGTCGGATGACCGCCGCGTCGATCAGGATCGGCCAGTCCGCCGGCAGTCCGACCGGGGTGATGCCGCCATACTCCATGCCGGTCTGGGCGACGGCGTCGTCCACCGGAGCGAACGAGATCTTGCGGACGTCGAGGTGCTTGCGCACGATCTTGTTCACGTCGGCCCGGTCGCTGGCCAGCACGAGGCAGGCCGCCATCGTGGTCGTCTCCGCCCGGCGACCGGCCACCACCACGCAGTTGGCCGAGGCCGGCAACCCGACCTCGTAGGCGGCACAGAAGGCCGCCGTGTCGGCCAGCGTCGCATCGATCTCGCTCACATAGAGGTCGAGGCCGTTGGCTTCGACCGCCGCCGCAACGGGTGCGGCAAGCAGGTCGAGCCGTTCGCCGGCCGGAAGCCAGGTCAGCGTGCCGATGGTCGGAGCAGTCACGAAGCGACCCTAGTGGCCCCCGTGAGCCGCCGCCTCCGTCACCACCAGAAGGCGACGACGAACATTGCCAGGCAGATCGTGGCCGGCACGAGCATCAGCGTCCACCCGCCCCGATCGGCCGCGGGGAGACCCCGGTCCGCCGTCTCGACGCTGGGTCGCTCGACAGTCGCGGCGACGCGGTGCGCCGGTCCGACTGCTTCGGCCATGGCCACCACCTTCGTCCAGAGGCGAACGACATCGGCGTCGTGAGGGTGCGTGCGGAGCCGACGCTAGGCAGAGACCTCGGCGGTCGGCCAGATGCCGCCGGCTATGTGCGGACTGGGTGTACGAATCTTGCGGACTCTCTCACCCCCCCGATCGAGGGTCGCTCGGATCGAGGGTGGTGCGGTCGGTGACGGGTCAGTTCGAGTTCGCGTCAGAGCAGGGCGGTCAACACCCAGGCGCACCCTGCCGCCCAGCCCAAGCTCGCGAAGGTCCCGATGATGAAGCGCTCCCCGGCGCCGGTGTCGGCACCGGAGACGGTTCGCAGTTCGGGATAGCGCGCGAGGCCCTTCACGGCGATGATCGCCGCCAGTCCTTCCGGCCAACCGGCCAGCAGCGTGCCGAGCAGGGTCAACCGCTCGAGCGCGCCGATCCAGGCGCCGCCCCGCAGCACGTCGCGCTGCACTCGAGCTGTCGTGGCGGAGGCCGCACCGGCCAGGGCCAGGATGCAGGTCGTCGCCGCGCCGCCCCCGATCACGACGACGGCCCCGGCGAGGAGGACGCCCACCCAGCGCCATGGTCCGGACAGAGGGCCGGAGGCCGTGGCCAGCACCGCGCCGGAGCCGAGTACCAGGGTCAGCAGAACGAGCACGGTGACGCGTCCACGGCGGCTCGCTCGGGCCCCGGACCAGGGTCGGACCCCGGCGGGCAGCCACACCCAGAGACCGAGTGCGGTGGCCACCAGCCACGAACTCAGGATGGTCGCGGCGTGGCTGGTCATCCGGAGTGATCCGAGCGGTCCGAGATGCCGGCCGACGTGGAGTCGGCCCGAGCGAGCAGTCGGGCCGCGACCGGCCGGGCATCGACGTCCAGGGCCCACTGGGCCGCGAGCAGCCGCTGGCCGACCGCCTGTCGGCTGACCCCGAGTCGGGCGCCGATATCGGCCTGGGTCAGGCCGTCATCGGACAGGTCGGCCGCCGCCCAGCCGGCAGGGCTGCGTCGGGCGCGGAGGGCGAGCACCAGCTGAAGGAGCACCTCCGCGTCCCGCGCCTCGGCCTCGGCCGGCGGAGTCGCGACGATCCGGAGATGGTCAGCGCGTTCCTTCGCCTCGTCCACCGCTCGCCGCGCCGCGAGAAAGGCCGGACCTCGGGCCTCCCGCAGGTCGTCCGGGGTCGGTCCGTCGACTCGTCCGATGCCGACGCCGACGTGCCACGAACCCTCCCGCATGAGACTCAGGATGGCAGCCACCACCGACACCGGATCCGCGATGAACAGGACCTGGAACTCGTCGCCGACGGTGCGTGTGGCGGGGATACTCGGAAATCGATCGGCCAGGGCGGCCATGGTCGACGGCACGAGATCGGCGCGGCTTCGGGACGAGATCTGATCGACCGTGAGGACATACGCCATCTGTCAAGACTAGAACCTTGCGTAGACCATCAGCAAGGTTGGAAGCTTGTCACATGGGATCCTGGACGATCCGGCACCATGGGTGGGTGACCGAGCCGGCAGCCGACGCGCCGTGGGTGACGGTGGTCGACCGTGACGACCCGCGGCTCGCCGACTACGTACGGCTGCGGGATGCCTCCCTTCGCCGCCACCTCGAATCAACCCAGGGTCTGTTCATCGCCGAGGGCGAGAAGGTCATCCGGCGCGCCGTCGCCGCGGGTTACCGGCCTCGGTCGTTCCTGCTGGCCGAGCGATGGCTGCCCGGCCTCGCCGATGTTCTCCGACCGTGGCCCGAGGTGCCCGTCTACATCGTGACCGAGGCCTTGGCCGAGGACGTCACCGGCTTCCACGTGCACCGCGGTGCCCTGGCGTCGCTGCACCGCGAGGTCCGGCACACGGTCGCCGACCTGCTGATGGCCGAGCGGCTGGTGGTGATCGAGGACGTGGTCGACCACACCAACGTCGGCGCGGTGCTGCGCAACGCCGCCGCCCTGGGCTGGGACGGGGCCCTGCTGACACCGCGAGCGGCCGACCCGCTGTACCGCCGGTCGGTGAAGGTGAGCATGGGGGCCGTGTTCAGTTTGCCCTGGGCCCGGCTGGCCGACTGGGCGGCAGGCCCCGATCTGCTGCGAGCCGCCGGGTTCGCCACGGTGGCTCTGACCCTGGCCGAGGATGCCGTCGACCTCGCCACGGTGGCCGCACGACTGGTCGCGGATCCGCAGGATCTTCAGCGTGGGCGTCACGGCGCCAAGGTCGCCATCCTGCTGGGCACCGAGGGCGCCGGTCTGTCGCCGCGATGGACCGCCGCCGCCGACGTCCAGGCCGTCATCCCCATGCAGGCCGGCATCGACTCACTCAACGTGGCGGCCGCTTCCGCGATCGCCTGCTACGTCCTCGGCCGCTGACCGACCCGGCGCGGGTTGCGCGTGCCCCCGCGCTTCGTGCAACTGCGCGTGTGCTGCAACACCAGCGGAGTTGCGCTACGGCGCATCGATTCTGACTCCACCGGTATTGCCACACACCCGAAGTTCAGCTGGGATCCGGTTCGTCCTCGTCCTCGTCATCGTCCGACGGGAGCTTCGGCGAGACCGGCCAGTCCGCCGGATAGCGGTCGGCCAGCTCCTCGTGCTGCTGATACAGCTTCTTGCGGGCCCGACCGGCCAGCCGGTCCCCGAAGACCATCCCGTTCAGGTGGTCGGTCTCGTGCTGCAGGCAGCGGGCGAGCAGTCCGGTGCCGATCACCTCGACGTCGTCGCCGTACGCGTCCGCGCCGCGGCAGACGGCGTGGTCGGGCCGGGCCAGCTCCCCGTACGCGCCGGGCAGCGACAGGCAGCCCTCGTCGGCCTTGTCGAGGCTTCGATCCTTGCCCTCCGGCAGGGTGACGACCGGATTGCAGATCACCCCGACGTGCCGCTGGTGATCGTCGTCGGGGCAGTCGAAGACGAACACCGCCAGGTCGACGCCGACCTGGTTGGCGGCCAGCCCGACGCCCTCGGCCGCAGCCATGGTGGCGAACATGTCTTTGACCAGCTGGTGCAGGTGGTCGTCGAACACCGTGACGTGGCGGGTCGGGGCGTGCATCACCGGTGTACCCCAGCGGGTGATCGGCAGCACGGTGCCGCCACCTCGCAGCTCGGACAAGCTCACGCGTCGGGCTCTTTCTCTTCGTTCTCGTCGGTCGTCGGTCGGTCGTCGTGGACGAGGACCACGCCGGTCGGGCTGGGGACGTTCAGCAGCACGGCGGGAACCGCCGGCGGCATCGGGCTCACCTCGAACAGGGCGATGGTGTCGCTGTTCTGGTTGGAGACCCACAACAAACCACCGTCCAGCGTGATGTCGCGGGGCCAGGCGCCGCCGCAGTCGAACTCGGCGACCGGGGTCAGCGTGTGCGCGGCGGGATCGAAGTCGAACACCCCGATGGTGTCCACTCCGCGGTTGGCCACGTAGATGCGACTGCCGTCGGTCGCGATGCCGGAGGGCTGCACGTGACCGTCGCGAGTCGAGGTGGCGACGCCGGCGCCGACCTGCCAGTCGACCTCGTCGCGGGTGAGCACCCACAGCTCGCCGCTCAGCTCGCAGGCCACGACCAGGTGGTCGTGGGCGGCCACCAGGTGTCGCGGGCCGGAGCCGGCCGGCAGCCGGATCGGGTCGCCGACCTGAAGCAATCCACCGTCGTCACCGATCCGCAGTCGGAAGATCTGGTCCCCGCCGAGGTCGCAGCACAGCACGTCGTCACCGACGACCACGGCCTGGTGGGCGTGCGGGCCCTCCTGCCGATCGCCGACCGGTCCGCTGCCGGTGAACTCGATGGTGTCGATCGCCTCGGAGAGGGTGCCGTCAGCGCCGATGGCGAAGCTGGACAGGGACCCCGAGCGGTAGCTGGCCACGATCGCGTGGTCACCGTCGGGGCTGATCGCCACGTGGCAGGCTCCGTCCCCGCCGGTCTCCACCGTCGACAACAGCACCAGCGAGCCGTCCGCCTCGTAGCGCAGGCTGCTCACGGTGCCCGGCGTGGTCTCGCCCGCCGCGAACAGCACGGGGCGGGTCGGGTGCCGGGTCAACCAGGTGGGAGAGACCAGGGCCATCGTCGACGCGGGTTCGAGACGGACACGTCGCCCGGATCCTTCGTTCAGCAATGAGCTGACGCCGATCGCTCGGCCGTCGGACTCGACCGTGTAGCCGCCGACGAAGACGTGACGCAACGCTGGGGTGGAGGACACGCCGTCTTGGATATCACACGCCGAGCGCCCGGGACCGCAGAGTGGTCGGGTGGAGACCACCCCGACGGAGGATCTGCCGCCAGTGCTGCAGCGAACGGTGGACGACTACGTCGATCACCTGTCCCGGAACCGAGACCTCTCGGCCCACACGATCCGGGCCTACCGCGGTGATCTCCTTGATCTGTTCGTCCACCTCGACCGGCTGGGGGCCCAGGATCTGTCCGGGCTGACCGTCCGGTCGCTGCGCTCCTGGTTGGCCAACCAGCAGACCCGTGGACGGGCCCGCGGGACGCTGCAGCGGCGCACCGCGGCGGTGCGGGTGTTCGGGCGCTGGGCGGTGCAGACCGGGAGGTTGGACCACGACCCGGCTGCCGCTCTGCGCTCCCCGAAGCGCGTTCGGTCGCTGCCGCCCACGCTGGAGACCGCGGACGCGGCGACGATGCTGACCGAGGCCCTGCAGGTCGCCGCAGACGGCGGAGGACCGGGCGCAGCGCGGGACGTCGCCATCCTCGAGCTGCTGTACGCCACGGGCATCCGGGTCTCCGAGCTCTGCGGCCTCGATCTGGGGGACGTCGACGCCGATCGACAGACGGTTCGGGTGCTCGGCAAGGGCAACAAGCAGCGGACCGTGCCGTACGGCGCCCCGGCGGCCCGCGCGCTGACGACCTGGCTGACCGTCCGGATCGCACTGGCGCGGCCCGAAGCGGAACCGGCGGTCTTCGTGGGCGACCGGGGAAAACGGATCGACCAGCGCGTGGTCCGCCGGATCGTGCACCGGGCGCTGCGGGTCGTCGACGGCGCACCCGACCTCGGCCCGCACGGTTTGCGGCACGCGATGGCCACCCATCTGCTCGAAGGCGGGGCCGATCTGCGCAGCGTCCAGGAGCTGCTCGGACACGCCTCCCTGGCCACCACGCAGATCTACACCCACGTCTCCGACGCCCGTTTGCGGGCCGCGTTCCAGCAGGCGCATCCGCGCGCCTGAGCCGGTCGGACCGGCCGTCAGAACATCGTCATCGGGTTGGCGAGTCGTCCGCCGACCCAGAGCATCAGATGCAGGTGGCAACCGGTCGAGTAGCCGGTGGTGCCGACGTAGCCCAGGAGCTGGCCGCGTCGGACCACGGTCCCGGGACGGACGACGTACCGGGTCGCGTGGTTGTAACCCGTACGGACCCGACGGCCGCCGATCTCGTGGTCGAGCATCAGCCGGTTACCGTAGCCGGCGTTGTACGACACACTCGCCACCCGCCCCGTCGCCGGCGCCCGGATGGGGGTGCCGCAACCCGCGCCGAAGTCGGTGCCGTCATGCAGCTTCCACACGTGCAGCACCGGGTGGAAGCGCATCCCGAACGCGGAGGTGATGCCGCCGGGCACCGGACGGGCGAAGCCGCCACCACCGGCCGGGATCACCGCGAAGGTGCTGACCTGCTGCTCCGCCACCCGCGCTTCCGCGCCTCGCTTCGCCGCTCGTCGCTGGGCCACCGCTCGCTGGTCGGCCGGCAGCAGTCGCAGCACCGACTCACCGCCGACCAACAGCAACGGGTTCAGGTAGGTGTCACCGCGCTTCAGTCCCCAGTGCAGACAGGAGGAGCTGCAGTGTCCACCACTGCCGATCCGCCCGATCACGCCGCCGGCCTTCAGCCGGTCGCCGACCGCGGCCAGCGCGTCCACCGGCTCGTACGTCGTCCGCACCGAACCGTGGTCGACCACCAGCACCCCGCGACCGGCCAGTCGACCCGCGAAGCTCACCCGGCCGCCGGCCGCGGCGAGCACCGCTGCGCCGCGGTGGGCCGCCAGGTCGACGCCACGATGACCGGCGTTCCAGCGCTGCGCGGGCGGGTCGTAGCCGGCGACCACCCGGACCGCACCGGTGAGTGGCCACTGACCGGTCGTGGGAATGATGTCGGCCACGGCCGGCTCTCGACCCCAGACCGTCAGCAGCGTGGCCACTCCCAGCAGGGTCACGAGGATTCGTCGCAGGTGCACGTCTGCACACTGCGGACGTCACCTCTGTTTCGGACGTCCCGCCTGGAGATCTGTGGACGACGCTCGAGACGACCTCCGGGCTGTGGACAACATGTGGCTACCGTGAAGGTGTGTCGTCCGGTGCTCCGCTGTCGGTTTGGGCCGACGGTCTGCCCGAGCTGGTCTCTGCGACGGGCGAATGCGCCCGGACAGCGCGGGTGGTCGACGGGGCAGGCTTGACCCTTCGAGCAGGTTGGGTCGCTCGTCGATGATCTGGCCGAGGAGCTACCTGATCTTGAGCGGCTGCGCAACGGCTCGTCTCGGAGATCGCAACCAGGTTCAGTCGGCAGGTTGACGTCCGATCTGTCGCACGCTGCTGTCAGACTGGCGCCGATGACTACCGCTGTGCTCGATCGCGAGATGTACACCGAGGCGCGGGCCGCCCGGCTGCTCGGTGTGCCCGCGGCAACCCTGCACTACTGGCTCGAAGGTGGGGAGCGGCGGGGCCGCTTCTACAAGCCCGTGATCCGGATCGAGCCGAAAGGCACCCGCAACGTCACGTGGGCAGAATTCGTCGAGGCGGGGCTGCTGAGTCAGTACCGACGCAGTCAGAAAGTGCCGATGCTCGAACTTCGCAGCTTCATCGATTCGTTGCGGGAACGTCTCGGCGTGCCATACCCGCTGGCGCATCTGAAGCCTTGGGTCGCGAATGGCCGCAAGCTTGTGTCCGAGGTGCAGGTCGAAGTCGGTTTGGGTAGCGAGTTCGCGCTTGTCGCAGAGGTCAGCGGGCAGTACATCCTCTCCGGACCTGCCGACGAGTTCTACGGGCGCGTGACCTGGGACCACGACTTCGACTTTGCCGCGAAGTGGCGACCGGCCGATAGCCCGGGTTCGCCTGTGGTGATCGACCCCGACGTCCGGTTCGGCGATCCGCAGATCGACGGGATCTCGACGACTGTCCTCTGGGAGCTGTACGAGGGTGGCGAGGATGCGCAGGATCTCGCCGGCATCTATCAGCTGACCCTGCAGCAGGTCCGGTGGGCGCTCGCCTACGAAGGGCCGCAGGCCGCGGCAGCATGACCCGGCCGAGACCGGCTGAAGTCCGTGTCTACTTCGACGAGGACGTGCTCGGTCTGGCTCGGATCCTGTGCCAGAAACGGGCCGACTTCACCTATCCCGGTGACCCAGGGGCGCGAGTTGGTCGGCTGGAGCGGCCGCCGTGCCCGATCACTCGAACGGGCATGAAGGATCACGAGTGGATCCCCCTCGTCGCTGACCGACGCTGGCTGATCGTGACCGCGACGCGAAGATCCAGGAGAACCGGGCAGAGATCTCAGCGGTCCGCGACTACGGCGCGAAGGTGGTTAACCTCGGGTCGCCTGACGCCGGGTCCGTGTGGGCGCAGCTCGAACTGTTCATGAGCGCTGGCGAGACATCGAAGCGCTGATCGACCGGCCCGGGCCCTTCATTCACACCATGCTCCGGGTGTCTACGAAGATCGTCGACCTGAGCTGACGCAGAATCCGGACTGGGTGCCGTCGACCGCGTCGAGCACCGACGCCAACGACTTGCCGAGCCACACACAACCGGACAGAGCACAGACCCCGATCAGCGTGTCCACATCCGAGCGGTATGTCGTCTCTGAAGCACGCCCCTCGACCGCGAGAGCCTGCTCGACCCGTGTGGACCATCGGTCCCTGAAGGACTCAGCGAGCGACCAGGCTAAGGCCACGCTTGATCCGTCCGGACGGTGCCGACGGGGGGTCACCTACGACGACGGCCTGCACGCCTGGATGAGACCGAACTGTCCGGAGCACGCTGAGGCCGCCGGCCGGTAGCGACCCCGGCGAGGGCGTGGTCCACTGGACGCATGGAGCTCTCTGCGGCGCCCGACCCCGACCTGCTGGTCGTCGACGGCGCGAACGTCGTCGGATCCCGGCCTGACGGCTGGTGGAAGGACCGACCTGGTGCCGCCGCGAGGTTGCATGCCCGGCTCGTCGGCAGCAAGGGGTTGGCGCCGCAGGTCGTCCTGGTGCTCGAGGGCAGAGCGCGGACGGGTGTCCCGGAAGGTGTGAGCGGTCGCGTCGGGGTCGTCCACGCGGGCGGCGAGGGCGACGACACCATCGTCGCGGAGGTCTCTCGTGCGGCGTCCGCCGGACGAGCCGTCGGCGCCGTGACCGCGGACCGTGAACTGGGGGCCCGCGTCGAGGAGCTGGGCGCGACGCTGCTCCGCCCGGGGTGGCTGCTCGGCCGTATCGACGGGGACCGGTAGTCCGCGACCGATCGGCTAGACTGTGTCGGCAGCTCCGCCATCGGGGCTGACTTCGCATGTCCACTCTCCCGGTCGAACGACCGAGGCGGCGCGGTGACGGTCTCGCTCAGGCGAGCGACCACGACGCGTGGGCATCAGAGGCACCGAAACGCTCGGTGCCGACAACCGCAACGCCGGCACCGGGTGCCGGTAACGAAAGGAATGCGGCCATGGCCGTCGTCACCACCCGCCAGCTGCTCGAGAGCGGCGTCCACTTCGGGCACCAGACCCGTCGTTGGAACCCGAAGATGAAGAGATTCATCTTCACTGAGCGCAACGGCATCTACATCATCGACCTGCAGCAGTCGCTGACCTACATCGACCGCGCGTACGCGTTCGTCAAGGACACGGTCTCTCGCGGCGGCCAGGTGCTGTTCATCGGCACCAAGAAGCAGGCTCAGGAGACCATCGCCGAGCAGGCCACCCGTGTGGGCATGCCCTTCGTGAACCAGCGTTGGCTGGGCGGCATGCTGACCAACTTCGGCACCATCATCAAGCGCATCCAGCGGCTCAAGGAGCTGGAGGGCATGGACTTCGACGACGTCGCGGCTTCGGGCCTGACGAAGAAGGAGCTCCTCGGTCTCCGCCGGGAGAAGGACAAGCTGGAGAAGACCCTCGGTGGGATCCGGGACATGCCCCGTACCCCGCAGGCCGTCTGGATCGTGGACACCAAGAAGGAGCACCTGGCCGTCGACGAGGCCCGCAAGCTGCGGATCCCCGTCATCGGTATCCTGGACACCAACTGCGATCCCGACGAGGTCGACTTCGCGGTCCCGGGCAACGACGACGCGATCCGCTCCGTCTCGCTGCTCACCCGGGTGATCGCCGACGCGGTCGCCGACGGTCTGCTCTCCCGTTCCGGCGGCCAGAGCACGGGCGACGCCGCTGCCACCTCCGAGCCGATGCCCGACTGGGAGCGCGAGCTGCTCGGGGCCCAGGAGGATGCCACCCCGGCCGCCGCCGACGAGGCTGCTCCGGTGGCCGAGGACGCTGCTCCGGCCGAGGTTGTCGCCGTCCAGGAGACGGCACCTGCCGCCGCCGAGGACGCTGCTCCGGCCGAGGCTGCCGCCGTCGAGGAGACGGCACCTGCCGCTGCCGAGGACGCTCGGGTCGCCGACGAGACGCCGGTCGCCGAGGACTCCGCTGCGGTGGAGACCCCGGCGGACGACGCCGGTCCGGCGCCGGCCGACGAGGAGCCTGCTGCGGCCGCCGAGGAGGCCGAGGCTGCGGCCGACGTCGTCGACGGTGAGGCTCCCGAGGAGCCGACCGAGGCCTGAGGCCTTCGACGGGTGCGCGGCGAGCAGATCGCCGCGCGCTCGTCACTTTCATCGAACCACCCACGAACTGACGAGGAACGAGATCTGATGGCGGGATTCGCCGCGACCGATGTGAAGAAGCTCCGGGACGCCACCGGCGCCGGGATGATGGACGCCAAGAAGGCCCTGACCGAAGCCGACGGCGACTTCGCCAAGGCCACCGAGCTGCTCCGGATCTCCGGGCAGGCCAAGGCCGCCAAGCGGGGCGCCGAGCGCTCCGCCAGCAACGGGCTGGTCGTGTTCGCCGAGGGTGCACTGGTCCAGCTGGGCGCCGAGACCGACTTCGTGGCCAAGAACGCCGAGTTCCAGGCGTTGGCCGACGACGTGGTCAAGGCCGTCGCCGCGGCCAAGGCCGATTCGGTCGAGGCCGCCAACGCGGCCACCCTGGCGTCGGGCATGACCGTGGCCGAGGCCATCAGCGACCTGTCGATCACCATCGGCGAGAAGCTGGAGATCGCCAACGCCGCGTACTTCGACGGGCAGACCGCCGTCTACCTGCACAAGCGCGCGTCCGACCTCCCCCCGCAGGTGGGTGTGGTCGTGCAGTACGAGGGCGACGACTCCGCAGCGGCCCGCACCGCCGCTATGCAGGTCGCGGCCATGAAGCCGCAGTACCTGGCGCCGGACGAGGTCCCGGCCGATCTGCTCGAGAACGAGCGCCGGATCGCCGAGGCCACGGCCAAGGAGGAGGGCAAGCCCGAGCGTGCCGTCCCGATGATCGTCGAGGGCCGGGTGAACGCCTTCCTGAAGGACGTCTGTCTGCTCAACCAGCCGTCGGTGACCGACAACAAGACGCCGGTGGCTACCCTCCTGGACAAGGCCGGGGTCAAGGTAACCCGGTTCGTCCGCTTCGAAGCCGCTGCCTGAGTGACCTCGAGGCCCGCCTCCGACACCTCTCTCCAGGAGATCTTGTGACCAGTCCGTACAAACGCGTCCTGCTCAAGCTCTCCGGAGAGGTGTTCGGCGGCGGTCGCGTCGGGGTGGACCCCGACGTGGTCGGTGGTCTGGCTCAGCAGATCGCCACCGTGGTGGCGGGCGGCACCCAGGTCGCCATCGTCGTCGGCGGCGGCAACTTCTTCCGCGGTGCCGAGCTCCAGCAGCGCGGCATGGAC
>DATDAP010000065.1:0-7398 GCA_036525335.1 Microlunatus sp.
GACATCAGCACCCGGGTCATCGACCGTTCCGTCAACACGCCCGGCACGCCTTGCTCGATCCCGTACTGGATCGCCGCCCGATCGATCACCGGCAGGGTGTTGCGGACCTGCTCGAACTCGGCCAGGAACCCGACCAACCCCACCGCCCCCAGATCGGTCAGGGCGCCGTCGTCGACGACCTTGACCAGATGCCCCACCGAGGTCCGCACCCCGTCCAACGCGGCCTGCAGCGCCGACGCTGCCGGCTCCGGTGGGACCTTCGAGATCATGATCAGAGTCTACTCGAACAGACGTTCGAAGCCAAGCCCGAAATCGAGATTTCTCAACCAGACAACGGGATCCGGAATGATCCAGCATCAGCCGCCCGTAATCCGGATGTCCGCCCCGTTGGTGTACGACGCGTCGTCGGACAACAGGTAGGCCACGGCACCGACGATCTCCTCTGGATACGCGGCCCGACCCATCGGCAGTCCAGGAGCACGCTCCTCCGGCGCGTTCGGACGGCCGGCGGCGGCGTGGATCTCGGTGAAGGTCGTGCCGGGCGACACCGTGTTCACCCGGACACCGTCGGCGGCGAACTCCTTCGCGGCGCCGACGGTCAGGAGGTTCAGCGCGGCCTTGCTCATGGCATACGGGATGTAGGTGTTCGGAGCTCCCGTGGTCGCCGCGCCCGAGGAGATGTTCACGATCGCGCCACCCCCCTGCGCCCGCATCGCGGCGATGGCGGTCCGCGTGATCACCAACGGGGCCAGCACATTGATCCGGAAGACGAGCTCGTACTCCTCCACGGTCGTTGCCAGGAACGGACCGATCCGCCCGGTGATGCCGGCGTTGTTGACCAGCCCGGTCAGCCGGCCCAGACCATCGGAAGCCTCGGCGACGATCGTCCCAGCCTGGCCGAGATCGGCGAGATCCGCCTGCAGCAGCACGACTCGCGAACCCAGCTCACGACACTCGGCAGCGACCGCCTCGCCCTCGTCGTGCCGTTCGCGGTAGGTGAGGGCGAGGTCGTGCCCGTCTCGGGCCAGTCGACGGGCGATGGCGGCCCCGATCCCTCGGCTCCCCCCGGTGATCAGCGTGGCTGGACGCTCGTTGCTCGGCACCCGGCCAGCGTAGGACCCACTACAGTCCGACGACATGGCAATCATCCATCGGGCCGAGCTGAAGCCAGGCAAGATCGAGTTGATCACGACCTGGCTCGATGCCCAGCCGTGGGGTCGCAGCGGACCGGTGATCGCCGTCGGTGCTTATCGCTTCGACGATCCCGACGGCGAAGTCGGCATCGAAGGCCACGTGGTCCGCCGCGACGGCATCGTCCTGCACGTCCCGCTCACCTATCGTGGCGCGCCGCTGGACGATCCCGATGCTCGCCTGGTCGGACGGATGCAGCATTCGGTGCTGGGCGAACGGTTCGCCTACGACGCCAGCACTGATCCGGTGGCCATCGACTGCTTCGCCCGGGCCTTACGCGGTGAGCAGGATGCGGCGATCTGGGAGATCCACGACGGGGGCGACGTCGTCGGTCATCGCGATCCATCGGTCATCCTGACGGTCACGTCGAAAACCGAGCATGGGGCCGATGCGGCTGTGGGCTGCGTGATGGTCCCGCTGGTCGACGGTTCCCAGCTGCGAATTGCGCGCTCTCTTGGCGCCGACGATCCCGGCGGTGGCGTACGGCTGCTGGCCACCTGGTCGGGTGGCTCCGGAACCGTCGCCGGGCTGACTCCACCAGATCCGGAGCAGACCGCGCGTACGGTTCTCACGTGAGCCGCCTCGCCACCGGAGAGCCACGGCGACTGTGTGATGTTCGCCGACGAGCTGAGTGTGCTGGAGGGTGTCCATCGACTACCGGCTGGCACCCGAGAGCCCCTTCCCGGAGGGGATCGAGGACTGCTACGCCGGTGCGTGGGTTCATGATCACGTTCAAGCCGCCAAGGTGGCCGCCCTGAGGCCGGTGATCGGCCGGCCGAGCTAGCCCGTGTACGGCTCGGGCGTGGTGGCGGCATCGCCGTCGGTCGCCGCCGCGAGCCGCGGTACGGCGGTGTCGAGCATGAACGGAATACTCAGCGGAGAGTTGAAGCCCAAGGCGGCAGCGAAGTCCTGGTCGAAGGCGCCGAGATCGACGAACCGGCCCTCCTCCATCGGCGGCAGCGCTTGGACAAGAGGGTTCTCCAGGGCGGACTTCTCCACCCCTTCGGCCAGGACCACATCCACCCCACCGAACACGCCCTCGAGCTGCTCGAAGCTCACCTCGGCCCCCTTCTCGGGCACCGTGAAGCCCAGCTGGGTCAGCCAGCCGGTGCGGTAATCGTCCGCTCCCAGGCTGTAGGTCCCGTTGGCCGATGACCCGAGAGCGAACGCGGCCGACTTGCCGGCGAACGACGGGTTCGCGGTCTTCGCCTCGTCGAACACGGTGCTGATCTTGTCCACCAGCTCCTGTGCCTTGGCGCCTTGACCGAGCGCTTCGCCTGTGGTCAGCGTCTGGTCCTGCCAGGTCGTCGCGCCGGCGGCGACATCGCCGGACTGTGCCACCGTGGGTGCGATCGCGGCGAGCTTGGTATAGGCCGCCTGATCGATGTAGGAGTTGATGCCCAAGATCAGGTCCGGTTCCAAGGTGGCGATCTTCTCGAACTCCAGGTCGTTGGACCCGACGGTGGGGATCTCCTTGCCGCGAACCGATTCCGGGGCCCAGGGTCGGTTGGGTGCGTCGTAGCCGAGGAATTCGCGGACTCCCACCGGCACCACGTCGAACGCCAGGGCGAAGTCCTGCTCGTTGAAGCCCACGGTGACCACCCGCTGCGGCGTGGACGGGATCGTCGTGGTGCCGAACTGGTGCTCGATCGTCACCGGAAACGCCGTGCTGGACGACGGCGCGGTCGATGCACCCTCGCTACCGCCGGAGGACGCGTTGCAGCTGGTCAGCACAGCCGCCAGCACGGCGATCACGATCGCGACCACCACTCGCGGTGATCTGGCCAAGTGACCTCTCGACGACGTGTGGGTTCTCATGAGGGTAGCCTAACCAACTCCCGGAGAGGCAACTGCTGCCCACGATCCCGGCCCTGGGAACGTGCACCGCCCACAGCGCGGACCCAGCTGCTCCAGGTGATCATGACGGCCCGCTGCCTGGCCCTGATGGCTGTGGTGCCGAGCCTGACGTGACCCGGCTGGCGCCGAGGTCTGCAGGGCCACGAGCATCGCTGGTCCGTGCACCAATCCGCTCACGGCAGGACCTGCGGTGGCAGATAGTGCTGGGCGGAGGCCGGCGGTTCGGAGAACGCCAGAGCCGTCTCCTCGATCTCCTGGTCGGTGCGGGTGAGCCGACCATGGTGCTGGCGCAGGTGCTCCTCCCAGGACCCGACCTGGAAGACCTCGACGTACCGGTTGGGGTACTCAGCGTCGTGGTAGAGCTCCCACCGGGTCGAGCCGCTGCGTCGGCGGGAGCGACGGAGCTCCTGCATGGCGGCCAGATACGCGGCTTGGCGCTCGTCGTCCACGGTGTACGTGACAGTGATCAGCACCGGACCGGTCGACGGCGGCGGCTCGACGGCCAGGCGGGCATCGGGCCAGTAGTTGGCCGCCTCGTTGCTGAGGTGACCGGTCTCCGGCAGGCGCCAGACCGCGCCGGCGAGGGTGCCGACGACAACGAGAGCCGCGCCGGCGACAAAGGTCCACAGCACGCCCACCAGATCGGCCACCTGGCCCCAGACCACCGAGGCCAGGGCCTGCGACCCGGTGAAGATCACCAGGTAGACGGCCAGGGCCCGGGCGCGGACCCAGCCGGGCAGGAAGACCTGCAGCTCGGCGATCAGGGTGGAGATCACCGCGGCCCAGGCCATGCCGGCCACGACCAGGGCCGCCATGGCCAGGATGAAGACCGGCACCGCGACGACCACGACCAGAGCCCCCGCGTAGCACGCCGTCGAGATCGCCAACAAGGCGTTGGTGGACAGCTTGTCCCGCACCCGGCCCACGGCAAGGGCGGCGATCACGGCGCCCACCCCGAGGGCGCCGAACAGTGCGCCGTAGCCTCCCGCATCGACGCCCAGCCGATCCCGCGCGGCCAGCGGCAGGAGTGCCCACATCACGGACGCGGGCACGATGAAGAAGACCACGCGCAGCAGGATCCGCCGTACCACCGGCTCGTGCCGGACGTAGCGGGCTCCGGCTCGCAACGCCGGTACGAAGCGCTCCCGGGTCGGGCGCGGGCCCGGTGGCGGCTGGCGCTTCCAGACCAGCAGGACGACCGCCAGGAACACGACCGAGAGAGCGTTCAGGGCAAACACGTGCCAGACTGCGCCGACCGCGATCACCACCCCGGCCAGCGCCGGACCGATCGAACGCCCGACGTTGACCCCCACCATGTCCAGCCGGGTGGCAGCGCCCACCTGGTCGCGTCCGACCAGCTCGGGGATCACGGCCTGCCAGGCGGGCAGCAGCACGGCGCCGCCGATGCCCAGCAGGAACGTGAAGAGCAGCATCACCGTCGGCGTGGTGAGCCCGGCGGCCGTCAGCGCCGCGAGGATCCCGGCGACCACGAACACGTACACCTCGATCGTGAACATCAGCCATCGACGGTCGAAGACGTCCGCGAGCACACCGGCCGGCAGGGCGAAGAGCATGATCGGCAGCATGGCTGCGGTCTGCACCAGGGCCACCATCCCACCGGCTCCCGGAGCGTTGACCAGCTGCCACTGGGCACCCACGGTCTGCATCCAGACGCCGAGGTACGCGACCAACATTGCGGGCCAGAGCCACCGGAACCAACGATTGCGCAGCGGGGCCCAGGGTGAGGCGTCGCCCGTGGTCGACGTGGTGCTTGGGTCCGTGCCCTCGGATGCGGTGTCCATGTCTCCTTCGACTTCGCAGCGGCGGCGCCGACGCCGGCGACCTCCTCAGTGCTTAGGGTGCCATCAGATCACCGCATCATCGAGCGAGGGAGCACCTGTGCGTGGGAAGTCGATCATCATCGGGATCGTGGCTGTCGTCACAGCCGCCGTGGGCGCTGTGACCGGTCCGGCTCCGGCCGAGGCCGCCACGGCGACCTTCCCCAAGGCCAAGAGCTGCGCGGAGTTCCCGACGTTCTGGCGGACCTGGAACCCGATGCCCAAGACGCTGTTCGCCGACGAGACGCGTTGGGTGCCCCAAGGGCTGGCCTACGACCCGAGCCGCAAGTGGCTGCTGGTGTCCTACTACGACGGACGGGACGGGATAGCAGCCGCCAAGAAGTACCGCTCGATGCTGACGGTCAGCACGCTGGCCGGCACCCGGATCAAGACGATCTACTTCCACACCAAGGACGTGCCCCGGGGTGGTCACGCCGGTGGGTTGGCCGTTGGCCGCGGCAACCTGTACGTCGCCACCACCGAGGGCAAGCCGCGGATCACCCGCATCCCGCTGACGAAGATCGCCAAGGCCAAGAACACCGCAACGCTGCCGAACTCGCCGACCTACACGACGGCGGCCGCGTCGTACGCGTCGTTCCACCGGGGCCGGCTGTTCGTCGGCGACTTCGAGAACGACCGGGTCTACCGCTACGACACCACGTCCAAGGGTGCCGTGATCAAGAAGACCCGGGTGGCGTATCCGACACCCACGTTGGTGCAGGGGCTGGTAATCACCGACAGCCAGTTCGTGTTCAGCCGTTCCTTCGGCCGGACCAGGTACAGCTACCTGACCGTGGTCAACCGGACCACCTGGTCGCAGCGGTCCAGCGCGATGCCCAACATGTCGCAGGGGATCACCTGGGCGCCGAGCTCGGCGACCGACGCGACGCCGAACCTGTACGTGCTGTTCGAGTCCGGGTCGACGGCGTACGGGGCGGGCGATGACGACGGCGCGGCCACCTGCCGTACGCATCGGCTCTATCAGAAGCCGCGAAGCGAGATCCTCTGATCACGTGACTGCCGCCGCCCTTGTCACGATCACCGGGCATCGCCGCCGGCAAGAACACCGTCCCGTCAGCGCTGGCCGAGCCGTGCGTCGCGGACGGGCGCAGTGTGGTGATCGCAGACGTCGACGTAGTGATCTGTGTCGGGCCGTACTACTCCGAAGAACGCGACGCCCTCGAGGGACCACTGCCTGCGGGTGTGCGGCCGTTGCGAGTGATCATCGACGCACCCTCGTCGGTGACCTGGTCGCGAGCGAGTGCCGATCCGAGTCGCGGGTTGTCCCGCGATGGTGACTTCCATGTGGCCGCGTACGCGCGCTTCCGAGAGCTGCTACCCGGGATCCCGGTCGACCTGACTTTCGACTCCGGCGAGCGCGGGGCAGGCGACATCGCCGCCGCGATCTACGCCGTCCAGAATCTTGCCCCGTAGCCCGGTGTCGGCGGTGGTCCAGACCTGGTGGGCCCAGTGGCGGTCGCCGAGCAGGAGGGTGCCTTGGTTGGTGGTGACCGCGATCAGGCCGTCGGGCGATCGCCACAGGTAGGTGCCGATATCGGGTTGTCGGGCCTGCCAGCCGCCCAGGGTTTTCGCTCGGTGCTCGGTGCGGGTCAAAGGTCCGAGGTTGCCCATCGAGGTTTGTCCGGGTGGCCCGTGCTTGGTGTGGGGGATGGTGTGGTCCAGGTCGAGTCGGCCGCCGGTGCTGATGGTGGTGGCGGGACTGAACGGCCACACCGAGCCGGGATGCCTGACGGTCATCGCCTGCCGCAGTCGTTGGGGGATTTCGTAGGCGTCGACAGCAGCCGTGGCTGCCGGGTCCAGCACAGGCCGGACCGTGATCGTCGGGTCCGCCTGGGTCAGCCACCGCCGGAACTGATCCAACGTGACCGGTCCGTGTTCGGTGCGGACCACCCCGTGTTGACCGATCAGGGTCTGGTCGCTGACATGAACATGAATCACGACCCGCGGCCCGCACCCCACCGCCTCGGCCCGGGTGAACGGCCGCAGATCGAACGAGGAACCCCCAGCCCGCGAGTGAACGCAGCCGGCACAGGGATTGTCGGCGCTGAGGTGGTCGACGGATCGGCAGCAGCGGCCGGAGCGACATCATCGTCATGCTCATCTGGTACACGATGATCACCGCCGACCATCTGGTCGTCACCCTGCCGCCGGTGCCAGGCCAGATCGACGTCGTCGACCGGCGGCTCCTCCACACCGGGATCCTCGTCCGGGGAGGGCTGTTGGGTGGTCCAGCAGTCCTCGTCGATGTCACCGCCGAGATCATCGAAGGACGGCTGGTGCACGATGCCGTGCCGGTCGGTCTCCCACCCGGCCGTAGGCAGGTCGGCGGCCCACGGATCGGTCGGATCCGCCTGGTGCGCGGCCACCCGCTCCTCCGGGGTGGGTTGGGGGTCCGGCTGGTCGGCGTGGCGGGCCAGCAGGTTCCGCAACCTCGCTTGGTAGGCGATGATCCCGATCGCCTTGGATCGGCGGACCGCGACCGGATCCTCAT
>DATDAP010000066.1:0-6090 GCA_036525335.1 Microlunatus sp.
CGGGACGTCCGGCAGCAGCTTCGGTGCCCAGCCGAACGCCTGCTCGAGGACCCGCACCTCGGCCATCGGGTTGAGGTAGTCCTCGGAGAAGTGGATTCCGGAGCGCATGTCCAGCAGGTTCCGTACGGTCGCGCCGGCGTAGCCGGATTCGGCCAGAGCCGGGACGTAGTGGGTGACGAGGGTCTCGGTGTCGATCACTTCCTGGCCGACGAGCGCCCCGATGGTCGTACCGACGACGGACTTCGTCACCGACATCAGCAGGTGCAGCGTCGACGGCTCCATCCCGCTCGGGTAGCGCTCCACCATCAGCTGCGCACCCCAGCTCGGGTGATCGCGCACCACCAGCCAGCCGTCGGTGTCAGTTCCGGCCATCACGGAATGAACCGAGACGGTCTCCCCTTCCGGATTGCGCACCGCAAGCGCATCCGGTTCGTACGCGATCCGCGGCAGACTCGGCGCTGGACGCGTCCCGCGGGAGATCGCCACGGTGGGGAAGATCTCGGCCATGTGCTGGAACGTCCAGTTCAGCTGGCCGGCGGACTGCCAGTTGTCGAGCGTGACGGGGAACGGCGGGCGGCTTGCCCCTGATCCGATCATCGTCCTGCTCCTGGCTCCACGGCACTCACGGGGCGCCAGGCTAGCGCGTCGCCACGCCTGAGTTGTCAGAAGCGTGGTCCACGATGGGGAGATGGACCTCACACGCCAACAGGTGATCGGTCATCGGATCGCCGCCCAGCAGCTGGACCGCGAGACGGCCGTACGGCGGGCCGCGACCGACGCGGCAGTCCTCGATCTGGGGGTCCAGGACTCCGGCCGGGAAGGGGCGAGCTGGGCCCTGGCCAACCGTGGCGTGCCCATCGCCTCAGCGGACGCGTTGGCCGACGTCGACGACCTGGCTCTGGTGTGGAGTGTGCGGGTGTCGCCGCACTACTACCGGCGCGCCGAGCTGTTGGACGTGATGACCGCCGTCTCCCCGTTCGACGACGCGGACGCGGGCCGGAGGATGATCGGAGCCGCCCAACCGGTCGCGGCGGTGGGCATCGAGCCGCGCGAGGCGATCGCTCAGGTGGCCAAGGCGATGCGTCGCCTGGTCACCCGTCCGACGGTGAAGGGCGACCTGTCGACGGCCCTGACCGAGGACCTGCCGGATGCCTACGGCATCGAGTGCCGCCCCTGCCAAGCCACCCACGTGCCGGAGTCCCTGTTCCGGATCGCCGCCGTGTTCGGTGGTCTGGAGATCGAACCGGCCACCTCACCGCCGGTGCTGCGCCGCATCCCGGATTGGCCCCGGCGTCCGGCCGGCGTCGCCGCCGATCCCGTGGCCGCCCCGGAGCACCTCCAGGTAATCCGCGGGTACCTGCGGCTGCTCGGGCCCGCGACACCGTCCGAGGTCGCGGGTTTCCTGGACACCACCGCCACCGTGATCAAGCAGCACTGGCCGGAGGACGCGGTGGAGGTGCGGGTCGAGAACAAGAAGAAGTGGCTGCTGGGAGAGGTGCGGGAGGCGGAGCCGGTGGTGCGGCTGCTCGGACCGTACGATCTGTTGGTTCAGGGCAAGGACCGCGATCTGCTGGTGCCGGAGGCCGCCCACCGCAAGCAGCTCTGGCCCGCTCTGGGGCGTCCCGGGCCGCTGCTGGCCGACAGCGAGATCGTCGGGTGCTGGCGGCCGAGGGCCAAGGGGCCGAAGCTCGACCTCGAGGTCGAGCTGTGGCAGCCCAAGGCGGTGACGAAGAAGGCGATCGACGAGCAGGCGGAGCGCCTGGCGGCCCACCGCGGTCTCAGGTTGGGCTCGGTGAGCTCTCCCAGCTGACCCCTTCCCAGACGACCTCGGCGGCCGTCTTGTCGGAACGCAGTCCCTTCCACACCGGATGGCGTAACCGACCGGGACCGGTCAGCTCGCTGTAGACGACCTCGCCGACCAGCTCCGGCTCGACCCAGTGCGCGTCGCGGGCGTCCTCCCGGGGCACCTCGATGAGTGGGTTGTCCCGGCGGGCCAGCGGCGTGAGCAGCGTCGCCATCTCGGTCAGCTGGCGGTCGTTGAGACCGGAGCCGACCCGGCCGACGTAGAGCAGGCCTGCCTCGGTCGGCACACCCAGCAGCAGCGATCCGATGCTGCCGTCACGGCGCCCCTGACCGGGACGCCAGCCGGCGATCACCACCTCCTGGCTGTGGTGCAGCTTGATCTTCAACCAGGTTCGCCCGCGTCGGCCCGGCTGGTAGACCGAGCCGAGCCGTTTGGCGACGATCCCTTCGAGGTCGAGGGTGCGACTGGTGTCAAGAGCAGCCTCGAGGTCGCCGTCGAAGACCGGCGGCACCTGGACCCGGCCGCCGACGACACCTGGGATGGTGGTGGCGAGGAGCTCGCGGCGCCGCTCGTACGGCTCCCGGACCAGCGAGCGCCCGTTCAGCTCGAGGATGTCGAACACCATCAGCTGGGCCGGCCAGGTGACCGCGGCGCGATGGATGTCGGCCGGGCGGGTCAGGTTGATCCGGTTCTGCAGCAACCCGAAGCGCGGGCGACCGGTCACGTCGGTCACGACGATCTCACCGTCCAGCACGGCCGTCTCGACCTCGACACCGGCCAACGCCTCGGCGACATCGGGATAGGCGGGGGTGTCGTCGCGACCCCGGCGGCTGACCAGCTTGGTCCGTCCGCCGGCCAGGTAGACGACCGAGCGGACCCCGTCCCACTTCATCTCGTACGCGTACTCGTCCTGGCTCGCCTCGACCTCGGCCGGGGTCGACGGGGTGGCGAGCATCGGCTGCACCTCGGCCGGGAAAGGGAGGTCGTCGCCGGTGGCTCCACGACCGACCGGGCCGTACGACGGCTTCTCGGTCATCAGGTGCATCAGCCAGTTCTTCTCCGGTTGGCTGCTACCGCCCCCGGTGTGGATGAGGGCGTACGAGCGCACCTGGCCGCCCAGGCCGCCGGTCGGCTGACCGTGCAGGGTGACGATCACCTCCTTGCCGTCGCGCCACTTGTGCAGCTCGTAGGTGCCGGAGTCCCAGATGGTGACCGACCCGCCGCCGTACTCGCCCCGCGGGATGGAGCCGGCGAAGGTGGCGTACTCGAGCGGGTGGTCCTCGGTCTGCACGGCGAGCCGGTTGTCGCCGGTGTCGGTCGGCGGACCCTTCGGTACGGCCCAGCTGACCAGGACACCGTCGTGCTCCAGCCGGAAGTCGTAGTGCAGTCGACGGGCGTGGTGTTCCTGGATGACGAACGTGTCGCCTCGCCCACCACTGGGTGGCGTGCTCGGTACCGGCTCGGGGGTCTTGGCCGGATCCCGCATGCTGCGGTAGGTGGTGAGTCGGTCGACGACCGCGGGTGACGGGCCGGCCATGGCCGCGAGCGGGTCGGGTCCGGTCGCGATCCGCTCCAGGACCTCGGTGTACTCGAGCTGATCGAGATCGGGATCGGCCAGCTCCTCCCAGGTGCGGGGGGCGGCCACGGTGGGTCGTAGCCGCCCCCGGAGCGAGTACGGTGCCACGGTGGTCTTGGCGCCGTTGTTCTGACTCCAGTCGATGAAGACCTTGCCGGTCCGTAGAGCCCGCTTCATGGTGGCTGTGACCGTGTCGGGATGATCGGCCTCCAGGGCACGGGCCAGCTCACGGGCGACGTTGGTGGCCTGCTCGGAATTGAGGCTGCCGTCGAGCGGCGCGTACAGGTGGATGCCCTTGCTGCCGCTGGTCACCGGGACGGGAGCGTGACCGATGTCGGTCAGGATCTCCTGAGCCCAGCGGGCGACTTCGGCGCACTGCGCCAGACCCACGCCCTCCCCGGGATCGAGATCGAGGACGAGACGATCCGGGTTACGCGGTTGGCCGTTCTTCCCGAACTGCCACTGGGGTACGTGGATCTCCAGGGCCGCGAGCTGGCCCAGCCAGGTCAGGGTCGCCAGGTCGTTGACCGCCGGATAGTAGTTGTCGTGATCACGGTGCGCGATCTTGAACCGGGTGACCCAGTCGGGGGTGCCCTTGGCCAGATCCTTGTTGAAGAACACCGTCGGCTCGTGGCTGCCGTCGCCCACCCCGTCCGGCCAGCGCTTGCGGGTCGCCGGGCGGTCGATCACGTGCGGCAGCATGATCGCCGCGATCTCGGCGTAGTAGGCGATCACGTCGGCCTTGGTGGTCCCCGTGGTGGGGTAGAGGATCTTGTCGAGGTTGGTCAGCTTGATCACCTGACCGTCGACGGTCACGCTCTGCTCGCTACCCGAGGCCATGTGCAGACCCTAGATCAGGTCGGCGATTGAGTTCTCGATGATCTCCCGCTGGTTGTCGAGCACGTGCTCGGTGGTGTCGCGAAGGTCGTCGAGACTCCACCACCGGTAGTCGAGGGTGGTCGCCACCTCGACCTCCTCCAGGTGAGCGAAGGTCACGGCGGTGTTCTCGACGTCGACGACGTAGTAGGTCTGGTGCTGCTCGATGTCGTACAACGCCCAGGCGAACTCCACGAGCTCGGAGGCCAGCGGACCCCGGAGATCGTGCGGGTCCACTCGGATCCCCGTCTCCTCCCACAGTTCGCGGACGGCCGCCTCCCGCTCGTCCTCTCCCGACTCGAGGCCGCCCCCGATGGTGACCCAGAAGGGAGCATCCGGCGCACCGGGTCTGACGCATTGCAACATCAGCACCTGACCCGTCGGACTGATCGGCAGCACCCGGACCGCTTGCCTGACCAGTCTGGTGCGTTCATGATCAGCGGTCATGATCGTCCTATCGGTGGGGCGCTCGGTCCTCGCCGAGGACGAGCTCGACGACCTCGGGTCGAGTGCCGAGCCGCACCGGGATCATGCTGGTGCCCAGACCGGCCGAGACGACGAGATGGCGACCGTTCTCGACGACATGACCGTAGACGTACCGGCTGCCGAAGCGGGATGGCACGACGGGGGTGCGTCCGGCGATCTTGACCTGGCCGGCGTGGGTGTGGCCCGACAGCGTCACGGCATAGCGGTCCCCGACCTGAGGGAAGATGTCGGGCTCGTGCGCCAGCAGGATGGCGGGTTCATCGGCCGGGATCTGGGCGGTCAGGGCGGGGAGGTCGTCGACACCGGTGATCGGAGGACCGAGCCGCGCCATCTGATCTCCCAGCCCGGCGATCCAGAATCGATGACCGCCGAGCGAGAGAGCGACGGCTGTGTTCTCCAGGACCACCACGCCGGCGGCGGTCAGCTCCTGCTCGGCGATCACCGGTCCCTGACCGCTGGCCTGAGCGTCGGGATCGTCCCACCAGTCGTGGTTCCCGAGCACGGCGACCGATCCGAGCGGTGCTTCTATGCGGCCGAGCGCTCCGGCGAACGCACGCATCGCCGACCGGTGTGCGGGCCCCTCCAGCTGGGAGGCGCCGTAGTCGCCGAGCAACAGGACGACGTCGGGTCGGAGTGCGTTGGTCCGATCGATGATCAGCTCGACCCGTTCGGCGTCCACGTACGAGCCGCCGGCGTGTGGGTCCGCGAGCACGACGGCTCTCAGCTGCAGAGCGGCCGGCCAGCCGGGCGGTGAGAAGTGGTACGACGTCGTGACCAACCGGTATGAGCGACCGAGACCTGCCCGCCGTGCGAGGCGGTGCGTGCCATCGAGCCCCCGTGCCAGGCTGCGCTTGACGCGTACCCGCCGGGACAGCCAGTGATGGACCGATTCGCGGAGGTGCACCAGGTGACGGTAGCGGTGACGACCGCTACTGATGTGCCGCGGCGAGCTCGATGGTGGGGTGCCCGGTGGTGGTCTGGGCGGGGTGGCGGGTGGCGGGGAGGGGTCCGAGCGACTGGGTGCCCTGGTTGGTGGCGAGGAACCAGTGGCCGTGGGGTGATCGCCAGAGGAACACGCCGGGGTGTGGTGAGGTGACGGTCCACAACCCGTGGGTCTTGGCGTTGTGTTCGCCGCGGGTGAGGGGTCCGAGGTTGGTCGGTCCGGTCTGGCCGGGGGTGCCGTCCCACCGGTAGGGGTCGGTGTGGTCGAGGTCCATGCCTGGGCTGGTGGCGCCGGAGTAGGGAAAGACGGAGGCGATGTGGCGGTGGCGGACGGCATCACGGACGGCGTGGGGGATCTCGTAGGCGTCGACGGCCGGGATCTGGTCGAGGTCGAGGACTGGTCGGA
>DATDAP010000067.1:0-3176 GCA_036525335.1 Microlunatus sp.
CGGGTGGTGGTCGAGCTGGTCGACCACGGCCGTCCCGACGACTCCACGATCAACGACCGGCTGGTGGAGCTGGCCCGGGTGCACGACCTGCCGGTGGTGGCCACCAACGCGGTGCACTACGCCCAGCCGCGGCAGTACCGGCTGGCCAGCGCGATGGCCGCGGTCCGGGCGCGACGCAGTCTGCCGGAGATGGACGGCTGGCTGCCGGTGCCGGGCGCGCACCTGCGATCCGGGGAGGAGATGGCCCGGATCTTCGCCCGCTACCCGGGGGTGATCGAGCAGACCGTGGCGGTGGCCGAGGAGTGTGCCTTCAACCTGAGGTTGGCCAAGCCGCGGCTGCCCAAGCTCGAGGTGCCGCCCGGGGAGACTCCGAACAGCTGGCTGCGGGAGCTGACCCGACGCGGGGTGGAGGAGCTGTACCCGGACCGGCGCGAGATCGCGTACGAGCGGTTGCAGCGGGAGCTCGCGGTGATCGAGGAGAAGGACTTCCCGGGCTACTTCCTGATCGTGCACGACATGGTCGACTTCGCTAGGAAGAAGGGGATTCTCTGCCAGGGCAGGGGATCGGCGGCCAACTCGGTGGTCTGCTATGTGCTCTACATCACTGCCGTCGACCCCATTCTCTACGGTCTGCCGTTCGAGCGATTCCTGTCCGCGACCCGCGACGAGGAGCCAGACATCGACGTCGACTTCGACTCCGACCGGCGGGAGGAGGTGATCCAGGAGGTCTACCGCCGGTACGGCCGTCGCAACGCCGCGCAGGTGGCCAACGTGATCAGCTACCGCCCCAAGTCGGCGGTCCGGGACATGGCCAAGGCGCTCGGACACTCCGTCGGTCAGCAGGACGCCTGGTCCAAGCAGATCGACTCCTGGGGTGCCATCCCGGTGCAGAACGAGCACAACATCCCGGCGCCGGTCGTCGAGCTCGCCGACGAGCTGCTGGGGGCACCGCGGCACCTGGGCATCCACGCCTGCGGGATGGTGCTGACCGAGCGGCCGGTGGGCGAGGTGTGCCCGATCGAGCGCGGGCGGATGGACGCCCGCACGGTGCTGCAGTGGGACAAGGACAGCTGCGCCTGGATGGGGTTGGTCAAGTTCGACTTCCTGGGGCTGGGGATCCTCAGCGCGATGCAGTACACGCTGGATCTCGTGGCGTCCCGGCTCGGCGAGACCTGGACGCTGCAGTCGCTGCCGAAGGAAGAAGCCGGTGTGTACGACATGCTCTGCCGGGCCGACTCGATCGGGGTGTTCCAGGTGGAGAGCCGGGCCCAGGTCGGCACCCTGCCGCGGTTGCAGCCGCGGAAGTTCTACGACCTGGTGATCGAGATCGCGCTGATCCGCCCCGGCCCGATCCAGGGCGGGGCGGTGCATCCCTACATCCGGCGCGCCACCGGCCGGGAGGAGATCACCTACCTGCACGAGGCGTTGAAGCCGGTGCTGGAGAAGACGCTGGGGGTGCCGCTGTTCCAGGAGCAGCTGATGCAGATCGCCGTCGCGGTGGGTGGCTGCACCGGTGACGACGCCGACCTGCTGCGCCGGGCGATGGGTTCCAAGCGGGGTGTGGAGAAGATCGAGCGGTTGAAGGCGAAGCTCTACGCGGGGATGGCCATGCACGGCATCACCGAGGAGGTGGCCGACGAGATCTACGCCCGGATCCAGGCGTTCGCCAGCTTCGGCTTCGCCGAGAGCCATGCGATCAGCTTCGCTCTGCTGGTGTACGCGAGCTCGTGGCTGAAGCTGCACTATCCCGGCGCCTTCCTGGCCGGGCTGCTGCGGGCTCAGCCGATGGGGTTCTACTCCCCGCAGTCCCTGGTGGCCGACGCCCGCCGGCACGGGGTGGAGGTGCGCCGACCCGACATCGCAGTGTCCGGGGTGGACGCGGACCTGGAGCACCTGGCGGTGGTGGAGCTGGGCGCTGAGGCGATGGCGACCGAGCGGAGCGGGGCCGTGGCGATCACGGCCCGAGGGATGGACTCCTGCCGGACCACCGACCAACCGAAGGTCGAGCGCTTCCGCCGTGGTGCCCACGACCGGAGCGCCGAGCACCGACGGGATGGGGGAGCTGCGGTCCGGCTGGGGCTGACCTCGGTGAACGGGGTCGGTCGCACGCTGGCCGAGAAGATCGTGGCCGAGCGGGAGCGGCAGCCGTACGCGGACATGAACGACGTGGTCCGCCGCGCCGGGCTGACCGTGGCTCAGACCGAGGCGCTGGCCACCGCCGGGGCGTTCGCCACCTTCGGGTTGAGCCGGCGCCAGGCACTGTGGAACGCCGGCTATGCCGACTCCCTCGACACCCTGCCCGGGACGGCGGTCGACGCCGCCCCGCCGGAGCTGCCGGGAATGAGCGACGTCGAGCTGACCCTGGCCGATCTGTGGGCCACCAAGATCTCACCCGGGGAGCATCCGATCTCCCACCTGCGGGGGGCGCTGGAGGAGCAGGGCATCCGCCCGGTCGGGTCGCTGGGTGAAGGGGATGACAAACGGCGGGTACGGGTGGCCGGGCTGGTCACCCATCGGCAGCGCCCGGGGACGGCCGGTGGGGTCACCTTCCTCAACCTGGAGGACGAGACCGGGATGCTCAACATCGTCTGCTCGGAGCCGATGTGGAAGCGGTATCGCCGGATCGGCCGCCAGAGCAACGGTCTGGTCATCCGCGGCCGGGTCGAGTACGCCGACGGGGTGACCAACCTGGTCGCCGACCGGTTCGACCCGTTGGCGGCGGTGCTGCCGCAGTCCGCCGCAACGGTGGCCCGGTCCACGTCGCGCGACTTCCACTGAGCCAGGTGGTCGGCGACTTGTCGGGTTGGTTTGCTCACGAGCGCTCGTACGCGTCCGCACGTGGCGACCGTTCGCCGCCGGGGAGTCGCGGACGGCAGGCCCGTACGCGGGGGTTGTGGCCGTTTGTCGCCGCGGAGTCGCGGACGCCGGTCCGGCCGCGGCAGCCGCGACCATTTGCCGCCGGAGAGTCACGAGCGGGCAGCCCGCGTCCCACCTATGTTACTGACGAGTAGGGTTTAGGTTCACAAGCAGAACGCCCCCCCGTGCAAGGCCCGTACAGACCGTGCAAGTCCCGTACAGAGGAGCCGAGAACCGTGCAGGTTGTCGCGATCGTCGTCTCGCTGGCGATCACCGCCGTCGCCGTCGTGCTGGCCGTCCGGGCCATCCGCTCGATGCTG
>DATDAP010000068.1:0-3537 GCA_036525335.1 Microlunatus sp.
GCGGCTAACGTCGCCGGGACACCAACGACAGGACGACACCAGACATGCTGACTCGGTGGAGGGCGTTGCGCTCCCGGCCGACCGCCGGCGCCGCGATCTTGGAGGTCGCCGCCGCCTGGGGGATCGCCGCGATGGTGATCCTGGCCGTCGTGATGGCCGTCCGGGGTGCCGACATCGGTGCCTTCACCTCACGCGTCCTGTGCACGGTCAAGTCGTCGGTCGACGCCGGTGGCGGCTCCTGCGCCGGGAGCACCGGCGGCGAGCAGACGCCGCCCCCGGAGAGCTTCGATCCGAAGCCGACGAAGTGCAAGATCTCCGAGCGCTCGGAGAAGGTCAGCTCCGAGATCAAGATCGCTTTCATCAAGTTCGGCGAGAACGCCGGGTTCGTGCAGACCACGTACAGCGACGGCACCGTGACCTATACCGCGACCAACGGGGCCTCGCTCGGGGCGACGGGCGGCTTCGGCGGCAAGCTGGAGATGGGCGAGCTCGAACGCGGCGCGAAGGTCGACTTCGGCGGTGGCTTCAAGGTCGACTACGGCAGCACCTGGGTGTTCAAGGACCAGGCCGAGGCCGACTCCATGAAGGACCAGCTGGACGAGTACCTCATGCAGCAGGAGATCCTGCGGCACGACACGTACGGCGGCTACGCCATCGGCCAGTGGCTCACCGGCGGCTTCGTCGACCCACCCAAGCCGCCGAGCCAGAGCGTGAGCAGCTTCACCGTGGAGGGCGACGTGAGTGGGCAGGTGGGTCTGAGTCTGCCGTTCGACCCCGCCGACAAGAACCTGCCCGACGACCAGAAGTCCGGCGTACCGAATCTGAAGCTGGCCGAGGCCGGGATCAAGTTCGGCGGCAGCCAGAAGTGGACCCAGATCACCGACAACGACTCCGGGAACACCACCTGGACCACGACCGGCGAGACCTTCATCGAGGGCAGTGCCGCGCTCGGTCCGCTGGCCGGCGAGCTCAAGGGCGTCCAGGGGTCCAGCCTGGCCATCACCCGCAACGACAAGGGCGAGATCGTCAAGGTCGCCCTGGTCACCACCAGGGAGGGCAAGGCGACCGGATCGGTCAACTCCGGGCAGCCCGATCTGGGTGGCAACGCCTCCCAGTCCGGCTCGGCCAGCAGCCTGACGGTGACCACCGCGTCCCTGGACGTGACGACAGCGGCCCAGCGTGATCTGGTGAACCAGTGGTTGGCCGCCCAGGCCACCGGTGAGGGCGCGATCTCCCCGGAGACGTACCGCCCGGAACGGTTGGTGGCCGGCGACCCCTTCCAGAACCTGATGTACACCAACGCGACGGTGAGCAACGTCGAGTACTCCAACGTGACCGACAAGGCCGGTTTCGCGCTCGAGGTGAAGGTCGGGGTCGCTTTCGGTGTCGATTTCAACCTGGAGACCACGGACTCCAAGGCCACGGCGGCCACCTTTCTCGGCGTGCCCGGCGGCGACGGTGTCCGCCCGCCGGTCGACTTCCCGGAGTGCGTGGCGTAGCAGCGCGTCTCCGGGCCGTCGCTCGCCGGCACCTTCGGTCGCTGACATCGTATTGTCGCTCCGGATTGGTGTCCTCAGGACACTTGACAGTCGAGCGGGATGACCCGCTACGTTGTTTGCAACGTTTCAACCCGGCGGTCAGAGCCGGTCCGAACAGCTCGAAGGAGAACACGTGTCGATCGACGACCTCGCCCGGCTGATCCGCGATCCCGCCATCGAGTACCGGCCCGAGCTGCGCTGGTGGCTCGCGGAGGGACTGCACACCGACGAGACGCTGCGGTACGAGATCGAGGCGGCGCACCGGCTCGGCTTCGGCGGCATGGAGTTCCTGGCCATGGACGAGGGGGCCATCGACCACAGCCGGTACGGCTGGGGCGCGGAGGAGTGGCGGCACGACTCGCAGATCGTGGTCGAGGAGACGACCCGGCGCGGCATGTCGGTCAGCTTCACCTCTGGCACCAACTGGTCCAACGCGAACCTGCCGACGATCGACCCCGAGCACCCCGCCGCGGCCAAGGAGCTGGACGTCGTCGTCGACGATCTGGCCGGCGGCGAGTCCCGGACCGGGGCGCTGCCGCGGATCGACCTCGCCGCGGCTCCCACCATCACAGCCATCCCCGGCCATCGCGGCGACGTACGGGAGCAGTCGCTGGTGGCCGTGGTGGCGGCCCGCGTGGTCACCGCCGGAGCGGCCGAGGAGCCCGTGGGCTTCGGCCAGCCGAGCGGCGCTGCCACCGTGCTCGACGTCGAGTCCGTGGTCGACCTGACCGCAGTCGTCCGCGGCGATCACCTCGACTGGACCGCCCCGGCGGGAGAGGGCGACACCTGGCGACTGTTCACGTTCTGGGTGCACGGCACCGGCCAGACCGCCTCGCCGTCCGCGACGATCAACTACACGGTCAACTACCTGGACCCCGACGGCGCGCAGGCGGTGATCGACTACTGGGACTCGGTGGTGCTGACCCCCGAGCTCCGGGCCCAGATCGCCCAGAACCCCCGGACCCAGATGTACATGGACTCCCTCGAGCTCTCCACCTTCGGAGCGGCCGGGCTCTTCTGGGGCCGTACGGTGGCTGAGGAGTTCCGGACCCGGCGCGGCTACGACATCGCGCCGTGGCTGCCGTTCCTGACCCGGAGCGTGCAGATGATGGCGGCGGCCACCACGTACCACTACGCGGTGACGCCCGAGCACCAGATCACGGTCGAGAAGGTGCGGTTCGACTACGTCCGCACCCTGACCGATCTCTACATCGAGAACATGCTGCGTCCGTTCGCGGACTACCTGCACACGTTGGGAATCGGGCTGCGGTCGGAGATCAGCTACGGGCTGCCGTTCGAGCTGACCCGACCTGGCCCGGAGGTCGACGGGATCGAGACGGAGTCGCTGGAGTTCGCTGCGCAGATCGACGCGTACCGGCTGCTGGCGGGTCCGGCGCACCTGTTCGGCAAGCAGTACTCGTCGGAGACCGGGGCCACCACCCGCAACCACATCCTCGACCACCGCTTCTACGACCAGATCATCGCGACCCAGCTCGCCGCCGGCATCACCAGGACGGTGCTGCACGGCTGGGCCAGCATGGCCGGCGCCGAGGGCGTCACCGAGTGGCCGGGTCACGAGGGCATGTGGCCGATGTTCTCCGAGCGGTTCGACCTCCGCCAGCCGGCGAGTGAGTTCTATCCGCTGTGGAATTCCGCCGTCGGGCGCTACCAGTGCCTGCTGCGTCAGGGCACTCCTCGCCTCGATGTGGGCATCCTGCGGACCGACCACTTCACCGACAACATGTCCGGCTTCGCCTTCGTGGACGCCGACGGGAGCCGGGTGCCCGACGAGGAGGCGTACGGACGGCGGTGGATGCGCGACCGGCAGAACCACTGGTGGCGTGATCTGAGTCTGCAGGACGCCGGCTGGACGTACGAGTTCTTCGACGGCTCGCTGCTGCTGCGGGACGACGTCGCGTTCGTCGACGGCCTGGTCCAGCCGAGCGGACCCGGCTACCAGGCGCTGATCGTCTACCAGAGCGAGCTGGACGCCGACGTC
>DATDAP010000069.1:0-6575 GCA_036525335.1 Microlunatus sp.
GCCCACCACGTTGCGGACCTTGTCGGCGAGCATCGCCGAGGAGGTGTCGGCGTTCTTGATGGAGAACGTGCCGCCGAACCCGCAGCACTCCTGCGCGCCGGGCAGTTCGACCAGGTCGATGCCCTGCACCGCCCGCAGCAGCTTCAGCGGCTTGTCGCCGACTCGCAGCATCCGCAGCGAATGGCAGGTCGGGTGATACGTGACCCGGTGCGGGTAGTACGCGCCGACGTCGGTCACCCCCAGCACGTCCACCAGCAGCTCGGACAGCTCGTAGGTGCGGCCGGCCAGGGCGGTCGCCCGGTCGGCCAGGGCGGTGTCGCCGACCCGTCGGGCGACCATCGCCTGCTGGTGCCGGACCGACCCGACGCACGACCCGGACGGGGCGACGGCAACGTCGAACGACGCGGCCTCGAACACCTCGACGTGATGCCGGACCACCGGCACGGCCGCCTTGAGGTAGCCGGTGTTCACGTGCATCTGCCCGCAGCAGACCTGGTCGGGCGGGAAGACCACCTCGTGGCCGAGGCGTTCCAGCAGCAGGGTGGTGGCCTTGGCCACCTCCGGGAACAGCGCGTCACCCAGACAGGTGGCGATCAACGCGATACGCACGGCAACTCCGGTCAACTCATAGTGCGGCGGCGGGTCCGAGTTGTGGTGTTCCCAGTGGCGGCCCGACCAAGCTGGGCGACCGTTCCGACTCGGACGGCGAACCCGGGGGCAGGCCGCCCGTCCGAGCCGGTTCGGGCAGGTCAGGGCAGCATCCAGGCGAGGACGTTGCTCTGCAGGTAGACCAGGATGCACATGACCAGCAGCAGCCCGACGCTCCACTTCAGGACGCGGCGCAGGATGTCGGACTCCCGGCCGAGCAGACCGACCGCGGTGGCCGCGATGGTCAGGTTCTGTGGGCTGATCATCTTGCCGACCACGCCGCCGGAAGTGTTGGCGGCGACCAGCAGCGTCGGGTCCAGCCCGGCCTCCTCGGCGGCGGACTGCTGCAGGGTGGCGAACAGGGCGTTGGCGCTGGTGTCCGAGCCGGTGACGGCGGTGCCGACCCAGCCCAGGATCGGGGACAGGAAGGCGAAGAACGCGCCGGTGCCGGCGGCCAGCCACTGACCGATGGTGATCGTCTGACCGGACATGTTCATCACGTAGGCCAGGCCCAGCACGCTGCCCACCGTCAGCAAGGCGAGGCGCAGCTTGTAGATGGTCCGGCCGAACTCCTTGACTGCGACCAGCGGATTGATCCGGTAGGCGGCCACCACGATGATGCCCGAGATCAGCAGCAGGGTGCCCGCCCCGGACAGCCAGCCCAGCGTGTACTGGGTGGCGGTCGAGGGGGCGCCGCTGACGGTGAGGATGGAGCCGTCCGACCCGGGCCAGGGGATCTTGGCGTCGGTGCCGGCGAGGAAGTTCTTCAGCGGGGTAAACAGCTTGGCCAGCGAGAACACCACGATGACGACCAGGTAGGGCAGGAACGCCATCACGGTGCGACCGACGGTCAGCTTCTCGGTGGACACGGCGGTCGCCACCGGCGCGGTGCCGGTGACCGGCTCGATGTGTTCCTCCTTGAGGGCGATGGCCAGTCGCTCACGGGCCTCCTCGCTGCCCTTCGGCTTCCAGAACCGCAGCATCGCCACGACCGCGACCAGGGCGACCAGGGAGGCGATGATGTCGGTCAGCTCGACCGAGATGTAGTTGGAGCTGACGAACTGGGCGACGGCGAAGGCGAGGCCGGCGACCAGGGCGACCGGCCAGGTGTCCCGCAGGCCGCGCCTGCCGTCCACGATCATCACCAGCAGCAGCGGCACGAACGCCGCCAGCAGGGGGGTCTGCCGACCGACCACGGCGCCGATCTCGTTGTAGTCGATGCCGGTCAGGTTGCCCGCGGTGATGATCGGGATGCCGATCGCGCCGAACGCGACCGGCGCGGTGTTGGCCAGCAGCACGGTCGCCGCGGCGCGCATCGCGGAAAAGCCCAGCGAGACCAGCATGACGCCGGTGATCGCCACCGGGGCGCCGAACCCGGCCAGAGCCTCGAGCAGACCGCCGAAGCAGAACGCGATGATGATGCCCTGGATCCGCGGGTCGTCCGACACCCGGTTGAACGCGGTCCGCAGATCCTCGAACCGCCCGCTGATCACCGTCAACTCGTACAACCAGATCGCCGCGATGACGATCCACATGATCGGGAACAGGCCGTACACGAAGCCCTGGGACGCGGCCAGCAAGGACAGATCCACCGGCATCCCGAACGCCAGGATCGCCACCAGGATCGCGGCGGCCAGACCCGCCAGACCAGCGATGTGCGCCTTCGTCTTCAGAACCCCGAGGAAGACGAACACCACGAGCAGTGGGATGATCGACACCATCGCCGTCAGGAAAACGCTGTCGCCGACCGCTTGAATGTCGGGCTGGTACGGGGTCGCCATTGAACCTCCATGTACTTGATAGAGCGTTGGTCTTACCGAGACGTGTGACGCGGCGTGACAGCGTCCCGTGACCGCTGCTCATCGTGGCCGTGATCGGGGTCGCGTTCTACCTGAGAAGTCCTCCGCTCCTATACCGATTTGGCAGGCCGGGCATACCGCAGTCGCTGGGGCGGCCCGCGTTCTACCCGATTAGTCCTCAATTCATATACCGATTTGGCAGGACGGGCATCCCGCAGTTGGCGGGATCGGAGCCGTGGTTCTCAGCGCCGGGTGTTCCGGACGGGCCGCGCGGCTGCCCCCGAGGCCGGGACGCGCGTCGTCGGCCGAGTCACGGCGCGCCACTGAAGTGGCGGGCCGGCGCAGATCCCCGTGAACGGGAAACTCCGGCAGCGGGCTCTGCGTCTCAGGGGGCGCTGGCCCAGTCCACCAGCTCCAGGACGTGCTGATACTCGTGGCCGGTGGATCGGGTCAGGCCCAGCTCGCAGGTCCGGTTACAGGAGGCGTAGGCGTCGAAGGTCCCTTGGCGGATCTCCAGTGCCTCGCCCTTGGTCGCCGATGCGGTCAGCTCCGGGTGCAGCATGCCGCGGTCGCCGGCGTAGGCGCAGCAGCCCCAGTTGTCGGGCACGGTGACCGAGTCGGCGACCGATGCGCCGACCGACTTCAGGGTGTCGTTGAGACCCAGCTGGGTCGACGAGCAGGTCGGGTGTAGCGCCATCGCCGACTTCCGGCGCTTGATGTCGAGCTTGGGGAGCACGTGCTCGGCGACGAACGCGGTCGCGTCGACGATCTTCAGGCCCTGGAAGTGCCCCTCGGCGAGTTCGCTCTGCAGCATGTGCCGCAGACCCTCGGTGCACGACGAGGCGTCGCAGACGATCGGCAGTTCGCCGTGCCGGGAGGCCTCCCACAGCCGCGGCAACACCTTGCGGAGCATCACCCGGTAGCCGTCGGAGATGCCCTTGGACTTCCACGGCGTCCCGCAGCACAGCGAGGGCAGGTCGGCCGGGTAGGTGATCGACACGCCGGCCCGTTCGCACAGCCGGACGAACGACTCGCGGGCGCCCGGTCCCCCGTCGGCCGGGCCGAACATGGTGCCGACACAGGCGCTGAAGAAGACGATTTCCACCGCGGTGGGCGTCGGGGCGGTCGGTTCGTCGCCACCGCCCTTGGGCCGCTGCCGGCCGCCGCCGGGCAGCTCCGGCGAGTACAGCGGCAGAATGTCCGGGTCGATCACCGTCCGGGCCAGCTCGTTCGGCCCGGTGATGAGGATGGACGGGGTCTTCTCGGCCACCGACAGCGCGGTTCCGGCCAGCTTGGTGGTGCCGGCCCAGTGCTTGGCCGCGTAGGACCAGCCCTTCGCGGTGGCCGTGCCAACCGACTCGGCCCGCAGCCGGCGCACCAGGTCACCGGTGTTGATCAACACCGGGCAGGCGGTCGAGCACATGCCGTCGACCGCGCAGGTCTGCACGCCGTCGTAGTCGTACTCCTGCTCGAGCTCGGCCAGCAGGGCAGTGTCGCCGGCCTCCCGGGCCCGCTGCATTTCCCGGCGCAGCACGATCCGCTGGCGCGGGGTGGTGGTCAGATCCCGGCTCGGGCAGACCGGCTCGCAGTAGCCGCACTCCACGCAGCGGTCCACCTCCTGCTCGACGGTCGGGGTGACCTTGAGGTCCCGCAGGTGGGCCTGGTCGTCGTCGGTGATGATCACGCCAGGGTTGAGCAGTCCGGCCGGGTCGCACAGCTGCTTGATCTCCCGGGTCACCTCGTACAGCTCGTCGCCGTACTGCCGTCGGACGAATGGCGCCATGATCCGGCCCGTGCCGTGCTCGGCCTTCAGGTTGCCGCCGTTGGCCAGCACCAGCTCGACCATGTCCTCGGTGAACTCGGCGAATCGCTGCAGGTCTCCCCCGGCGCCGAGGCGCTCGGTGAGCATGAAGTGGATGTTGCCGTCCTTGGCGTGCCCGAAGATCACGCTGTCGGTGTAGTGGTGCTTGGCGAACAACTCGATCAGCTGCTCACAGGTGTCCAGCAGCGTGGGGACCGGGACCACGATGTCCTCGAGCAGGGCCGTCGTGCCGGACGGCCTGGCCTCGTTCACCGTCGTGTACAGGCCCTTGCGGGTATGCCAGAGCCTGGCCCTGGCCCTGGGGTCGGCGGTCAGCTCGGCCGGGCCGGTCACCGGGATCGACCGCAACACCGGGCCGGCGGCCTGTGACAATTCGCTGACGGCCTCGATCGAGTCGGCCTGGTACTCGACCAGCAGTGCGGAATGCCGGTCCACGGTGATCCGCCGGATGATCTCGTCGCAGGCGGGATCGGCCTGGGCCACCCGCAGCGACGTCGCGTCGAGCAGTTCGATCGTGGCCGGACCGGTGGACACCAGCGCGGGCAGCGACCCGGTCGCGCCGGACAGGTCCTCGAACACCAGCAGCCCGGTCATCGCGTGCCGCAGCAGCGGCACGGTGCGGAACATCGCGGAGGCGACGAACGCCAGCGTGCCCTCGCTGCCGATCACCAGGTGGGTCAGGATGTCCACCGGCCTGGTGTGGTCGACCAGCGAGTTCAGCCCGTAGCCCATGGTGTTCTTCATCGAGAACTGGGCCGCGATGATGCGCAGCGACTCGGTGTTGCCGCGGACCCGGTCCCGCAGCCGGGCAAGCCCTTCGTACAGCGCCGGCTCGGTCGACCGCAGCTTCTCGTCGGCGTCGGCCGCCCCGGTGTCGAGGACGGTGCCGCTGGGCAGCACCAGCACCAGCGACTCCAGGGTCTGGTAGGTGTTCTGGACGGTTCCGCAGGCCATGCCGCTGGAGTTGTTGGCGACGACGCCGCCCATCGTGCAGGCGATCTCGCTGGCCGGATCGGGCCCAAGCTTGCGTCCGAACCGGGCCAGCCGAGCGTTCACCTGACGCACCGTGGCACCGGGACCGACCCGGACCCGGGCGCCGTCCTCCAGCACGTCGATGCCCCGGAAGTGCTTGCGGGTGTCAGCCAGGATGCCGGCGGTGCCGGCCTGGCCGGACAGGCTGGTGCCGCCGGACCGGAACGTCAACGGCACCCCCCGCGCGGCCGAGACCGCGAAGAGCCGGCCGACGTCGGACGCGTCCCGCGGACTGACGACCGCGGTCGGAGCCAGAAAGTAGTGCGAGGCGTCGTGACCCAGGGCCAATCGGTCCAGCGCGCGGGTGCGCAGCTGTCCCGGCTCCGGCAGCGCCCGCTGCAGCGCATCGAGCAGAGTCGGGTCGGCGGGTGGCAGCAGGACCGATGCGACCTGCTCTGGGGCTCCCCCATGCGGCCTCGTTGCGAGGGACATCAGCCCACCACCATCCATCCGATCACGGGCATGGACTGCAAGTACACCAGCACGCACATCCCGAGCAACAGGCCCAAGCTGTCGATCTTGTCGGGCACCTGGTCGAGGACACCGGATACCCCCAGGGCCGCGCCCATGACAGGTGCCCCGGCACCGGCGCTTGCGCCGGGCCGCCAACCCCCGCTCGGCCATGATCTCCGCGACCGTATTGACACTCACCCGCCACCCCAGATCACCCAGGTCGGCGGCGATCCGGGGCGACCCGTACGTGCCGCGATGCTTGTTGAACACGTAACTGATCAACGCGGCCAAGACCGCCCGCCGCTGACGGCGCAGCGGGCAGCTGACCCGGCCGCCACTTGTAGAACCAGGCCGGTGACACACCCAATGCCCGACACGACACCGCATGCGGCACCGCATGTTCCGCCCTCTGAGCAGCGATGAATGCGGCCGTGCTCACCGCATCGCATCCCGCACCCAGAGGGCCACCGAGCGCTTGAGGACATCACGCTCCATCGCCAGCTCCGCGTTCTCCCGCCGCAACCGGACCAGCTCCGCGCGCTCGTCCTCAGTCACCGGGCCGCCGCCCTCACCCCGTGCCCGCCGGTCCTGGGCGCACCAGTTCCCCAAGGTGCCCTCATTGATCCCCAGATCCCGGGCCACCTGCGCGATCGGCTTCCCGGTCTCACGGAGGATCCGAACCGCCACCATCGCGGAACTCACGATCGAACCTCCGTCGTGTCTCCGTCACCGCCAACCTCCTTGAGGCGATGCCTCCACGCTACGAGGGGAAGCCCACACCGCTACCTTGCGGCCTGGGTCACGTTCGGGAGAACTGGGCC
>DATDAP010000070.1:0-28118 GCA_036525335.1 Microlunatus sp.
GCCGAGTTCCCGGGCGACGTCGACCGGCCGGGACGGCGTGTCGAGCAGGGCCAGGATCTCCACGTCCAGCGGGGGAAGCGGCCGCGGCGGCGGTTCCCGCGAGACGATCGGCATCCCCCGATTATAGAGAGTTGGTCAACGATCCCCGATGCACCACATCCCCGGTCGGGCGACCGGGGATGCTTCCCGTCGAGGCCCCGACGGGGTGGGCTGCCTAACGACCCACGGTGGACGAGCGGCCCCGTCTCAGGCCCTCACAATATAGCGTTCGTGTCAACCGCCGGCGCCTTGCCCGACCGCCAGGCCGACCCGTTCCAGTGGGCATGGTTGCCGCTGGACAGCTTCATCGACTGCCCTTCGCTCCACGGGCCGACCGGGATCGGGACGACCTGCGCCATCTCGGCCACCGTCCGCGGCCGGAAATCGTCCGGGACGAAGGTGCCCGGCGCCCCGGCCATCGCCGACGGCGGCAGATCCTCCTCGTCGAACAGGTCCGGCTCCGGCTCCACCGTGTCAACCGGTGCCGGCACCGCCGCGGCGCTCGACGGCCATCGCGACACCCGCGGGGTGCTGGTCTTCCCGGGCAGGCGGAACCGGACCTCGCTCACGGTGCGACGCCGCCCACCCAACCGGACCCCGTCCAGGTGGCCCGACCGGCCGCCCCGGCGGTGGCGGTCTGCACGTGCTGGCCGGTGGTCCAGGGCGTGGCCGGGCTGGCCGTGACGACATTCGGACGGCCACCCTGCAGATCGGCCACCGTCGCCGGTGGCTTGCTGCCCGGCGGGGTGAAGGCGCCGGGGATGCCCGCCGTCGCGCCGGTGGCCGGCGGCGGTGGCGGGGCCTTCACCGTCACCGGCCGGGTGGCGGTCAGGCCGTCCGACGTGGTCGCCAGCAGCGTGTAGGTGCCGGACCCGGCGTAGGTGTGGCTGGCCGTGGCCTTGTCGGCCACCGTCGCCGCGACGGTGCCGTCGCCCCAGTCCAGCTGCCAGGACTGCCCGGCCGGATTGTTCTCCAGCTGCACCGTGACCTGTAGCCCGTTGACCACCGGCACGGTCAGCACCGGGTGGAACGCGGCCTCCGGGATGCCGCCGACCCGGACGATCTGGCACGGATCCGTGTCAACCACGGCCAGTTCGTTCGCGGAGATCAGCGACCGGTTGGTCCGGGTGTCGATCTGCCAGCCGCCGGCCGTCTCGACCGGCTGCAGCATCACGGTGATCGGGCCGGACAGGAACATCGCCGGGCCGCCCGGCGCGTCGTAGCCGGCGTTGAGCACCACCCGGTCGCCCCACACGCAGCAGACGCTGTCGTTGGCATCGCCGCAGTTGATCTTGAGGACGCCGGCCTTGACCAGCGCCGGGGCCAGCGACGGGGCCACGTGCACGACCGGCCGCTCGCCGACCACCGTCTTGAACCAGAGGGTGCGGGCGTCGGACAGCAGGGTGGCCAGCGCCTCCGGGTCGGTCGGGTCGGGCGTACCGGGGACCTCCTTGACCTGGCTGCCGCCGATCCACGAGTCGCTGCCGGCCACCGGCTGCACCACCAGGGCCCGGCCCAGGGCCAGCTCCTCCAGGTCGCCCAGGGCGGCCTTGAGCCACGCCTCGTCGCCCTTGTCCGCACAGTTCACCGGCCGGCGCAGGTTGGCCACGATGCCGAACGGCAGGGTGTCGTAGCCACCCGGCGCGCTGGTCGCGTCCCCGATCAGGTCGCCCTGGTCGTACGGGTCGCAGGCGTCGGCCAGCGACACCTCGACCCCGCAGGCCAGGCTGTCCTGCTGGAACCCGCGGTACCAGGTCCCGGTGCCGCGCTTGACCTCGGCGACGTCCAGCAGCCTCATGGTTTTCTCCCGTTCGTTCCGATGATCGTAAGGCGACCGTGACGCCTGGTCACGGTGCCGGCGCGTACAGGTCGAACACCCTCGACCAGCTGGCCTGGACCGCCGCCAGCAGCTGGTTGTCGTCGATCGCCAGCTGCCCGCCGGCCGCGTACTCGGTGTCGAACCCCGGTGCACCGCTGACGAACGGCATGAACCAGGCCGCGCCGACGTCGGGGCTCTTGAGGATCTGGTCGACCAGGTGGTCCGACGACTTGGCCAACGCCTCCTTGGTCAGCCCCGCGGCGAGTCGCGCATTGAACTCGCGGTCGGTCGCCAGGGCTGCCGCATCCCGAAATGCCATTACGGAACCTCCACCATCGTCATGCCGATATGCCCACGGTCGTTGCCGTCCGACTGGCCGTTCCCGATCACCATGCTGATCGTCCAGGTGTGGTTCCCGGGCGCGACGTTCCGCAGGGTGAACGCATTGCCCACGGTGGTGTGCACGGCGGTCTGGTTGAAATACAGGTCCCACCAGGACCCGACGGCCACCCCGTCCAGCCAGGGCTGGAACCCGGTCATCCCCGTGTTGTTCGCCCAGAACGACAGGGTGGAAACCACCAGGATGTCGGCCTTGAACGGAACGGTGAACCCCCACGAGGCCGGCGGCGGCCACGGGCCGGCGATCAGCAGGTCGGACACATAGGTGCGGGGAGTCCAGTTCCAGGCCGGCGCCGACCCGGTCCGCGGGTACGGCGAACCGATCGCGATGATCCCGCGGATCTCGTCGGACAGGCACTCGACGATGTCGCCGACCGTCCAGCTCTGCCCCCGCAGGTAGCGGACGTTCGGCACCTCGCCGCCGGCGTACGTGATGGTCAGCTCGTGCTTCGTCGTGTCAACCGCGGCGACCAGGCCGGTGAGCCAGCGGGTCCCGCTGGGCGTGTAGAGCGTGTCCTCCAGCGCCACCGGTCAGCCCTCGTCGGGTTCGGTGTCGACGACCGGCACCTTGGACGCCAGGGTCTGCACGTCGATCCCGGTGAACCCGGTCGCCTCGAGCACCATCGACGTCTTCTGCACGATGTGGTTCTCGTAACTGCCGTCGTGCAGTTGCAGGGTGATCAGGTCGCCGGATTCCAGGAACGGCATCGACGCGCCGGTGAAGCTGACCTGCCGGTTCTCCGCTCGCGACTCGGCCAGCATCGACTTGGCGGTGTTCGTGCACTGGGTCGAGTCGGTCAGGAACTGCGACGTGTAGAAGCGCGGCACCTGGCCGAACTCGCCGTAGTAGTAGGTCGGGCTGTCCGGGTCGCTGTCATAGGCCCAGCCGAACGCCTCGACCTTGTCGTCCTGCTTCCCCTCCACCGCGACCGCGTTGTAGACCTTGTCCCGGGTGCTGGCCACGGTGTCGTCCATGACGATGCCGCCGTCGCCGATGTTCGCGATGTAGACCGGCGTCCCGTTCAGCAGGTCCGGCCGGTTCATCAGCACGAACACGCCGGCGCCGCTGACCCGCAACTCGGTGTCGATGGACTCGCACAGCGAATCCAGGGCCCGCCAGCGGTCCCGCTCCCACGGCGCGGTCTTGGTGACCGTCCGGTCGTGGGTGCTCAGGTTCTGGAACTGGGCCCGCGGCACCACCTCGGTGATCAGCTGCTGGATGGCGGCGACCGTGCTGATGCCGGTGCTCGGCGTCCGCGGCCGGATGAACCGGGCGTCGATGACGTAGGACTCCAGCCCCGACCCGGTCAGCGTCAGCATCCCGTTGGACGTCCGGTTGACCTCCTCGACCCGGAACTCGCCGATCTGCACGTACTCGGTGCGCCCGATCGAGTCGAACCCCAGCTCGATGGTGAACCGGCAGTTGTAGACGTCGACGTGCACGTTCTGCCACGGGTACAGGCCGATCGTCAGGTCGGCCGTCCGGCGCACCCCCGATCCCCGGTCGTCGGTCACCCGGCCCTTGACCACCGGGACGTCGAAACTCTCCGGGTCGTCCGGGGCGGCGATCCCGTGGTGGGTGATGTTCACCCGGGCGAACCGGTTGTGCGAGTACCGGACCGCCTCCTGCAGCAGGCTCGAGGCGGGGATCACACCGGCAGCACCTCCTGCTGCCAGGCGTCGTTGGCCTGCTCGGTGGGCAGCCCGGTGCCGGCGCCGGCGAACTGCGCGCCCGGATCGGTCGGCGCCACATCCCGGTACAGCACGTCGGCCCAGTTGGCGTAGGTGTCCTTGACGACCTGCCAGGTCGCGCCGGGCGGGGTGTCCTTGGTGTGCTGCCAGCTCGACCCGGTGTTGGCGGTCGCGTCGATCAGCCCGACCGGCTTCTCCACCCGGATGAACGACACCGACCAGTACCGCTCCGGCTTGCGGTGGTCGTTGAACGGGCGTTCCTCGTTGACATCGGTGACCCCCAGGTACCAGGGGCCGCCCTCGCTGCCCTCCGGGTACTGCGGATTCGGGTTGCGGAACTGCACGACCTGCCCGGTGGCGAAGATGCCCACGGCCATCCGGCGCTCGTCCAGGGTCCGGGTGAGCAGGGTCAGCTGACCGCGCTCCCAGCCGCGCGAGTCGGACACCACGATGGCCGGCCGGCGGCGGATCACCTCCATCACGGCGGTCCGCCCGGGGTGGGCCAGGGTGCTGACCTTGATCAGGCCGAACCACTGGCCCATCGACGGCTGGATGGGCAGGTTCAGGTGCACCGGGTCGCAGGCCGGCGCGCTGTCCGGCGGGTCGACCCGGGTGGCGGCGTACGTGTAGACCACGTCCGGGGTGACGAACTTGGACGTCGAGTTGCCGGCGGTGCCCTCCCAGGAAATGGTCCCCGACTGGGTCGAGTCGAAGATCCCGTTCTCCCACTCGTAGTCCTCGGCGTGCGCCGGCGGCGTCGAGTCGCCGTCGAAGAAGTGCAGGTACGGCTCCTCGACCTGGGTCGTCGGCAGCACGATGAACCGTGTCAACCACCAGGTGGCGGTGTACTCCCGGTTGTTGTTGCCGTGGCTGACCACGACCCGCCCGCCGGTCAGCGCCGCGGTCAGGGTCAGGTCCAGGTTGAACTCGATCCACTGCTGGCTCAGGTTGATCGACGGGGCGATGGCCACGATCGGGCCGGCCACCACGGTGCCGCTGCCGTTCACGATGCTGACCTGCACCTCGCCGTAGGGGATCTCGACCGACGAGCTGGCCGACCCGCGGACGGTGCCCCAGCTGCCGATCGCCTTGACGTTCGCCCAGGTGCGCGGCGGCGGGCCGTCACGCAGCTCCTGCCAGCGCATCACGTTGGGGTCGTAGTACTTGATCTGGCCGGAGACGTGGTAGCTGCCGGCGGCCAGGGTGCCGCCCAGGCCGACCGTGGCGATCTTCTGCCGACCGGCCAGGTGCAGGGCACTGGCGGTGCTATTGGAGTTCCAGGCGGTGCCCGCCCAGTCGTACTGCGCGCTGCTGGCGACGTCGGTGCTCGTGCCGTCGAAATAGCCGGTGGCGGCCGGCGCCACCTCGACCAGCAGACCGGTGCAGTCGAACGTGTTGCCGGCCACCCACGGGGTGTCGCCGACGTTCGCGGTGTCCATGAACACCTGCAGGCCCAACGCCCCGGCCGGCACGGTGATGGTCTGACTGACCCGCACCCAGGACGTCGAGTTGGCCGGCGCGACCACCGACGTGCCCGCGGTGGTGCTGCCGACCGCCACCGCGCCGGACACCGCCACCCGGTCGTAGAACTGCACCCGGGGCACCAGGGTCTTGAGCGACGTCGCGGAATGCCGCAGGTAGGCGCTGACCGTGACGACCTGGCCGGCGGTCACCCCGAACCAGTTGGTGGCGTCCTTCTGCAGCTGGAACCCGGCGTTGGCCGGCGACGACGGCGGCGACGTCCAGGTCTTGCGGCAGGCCGTCCAGGTGGTCGGGCTGGCCAGCGGACCGGTCACCGCCTGACTGTGCGTGTAGGTACCGGCGCCGCCGGCGCCGAACCCGCGGGTGGTGGTCCAGCCGGCCGCGCCGCCGGTGCGGTCCTGCGGGTTGGTGGCCAGGTTGGTCCGCACCACCGTCCACACCGACGACCCGGCGGCGTCGGCACTGACCTGCAGGACCTTCTCGCCGTACATGTCGGCGTCGGTGACGATGGTGCCGACCCGCGGGCTGGCCACCACCCAGGACCCGATGCCGCGGCCCAGCCGCGGGGTGGTCACCGAATTGCGCTCGATGACGTCGGGGGTGTCCTGGTCGATGGTCACCTTGTAGAGCAGGTCCACGCCCAGCGGCGGTTCGGTGTCCTCGGTGTTGAACTGGCCGGTGGTGATGGTGCCGGTGCCACTGCGGATCACCGTCCAGCTGCGCCCGTCGGTCGACCGCTCCACCGTGTAGGTGCCGGTGGGCACCAGCACGCCCCGGATGAGCACCGACGCGCGTTCCTGGTTCGGGGTCACCCAGATGTTGGGCTGGTACGGATCGAATCCGGTGGTCACTGGCTCACCCCTCGCCGGCCGTAGCGAATCCTGCGGTCGAGCTGCGCGTCGCCGTAGCTGACCCGCTGGTCGATGATCTCCTCGAGTTCGGACTGCCCGATGTAGACCTGCACGTTGACCGTCTCGCCGCCGCCCCGGGACGGCACCGCGGTGGTCTTGATCACCGGTTCCGGCAGCACGATGCGGGTCGTGCCGGACAGGCCGCGCCCGTAGGGCGCCTGTTGCCAGCCGCCCTGCAGCGCACCGAAGTCGGCCGCGGACACCACATGCCGCATCGTCCAGCCCTGCGGCGGGATGAACGGCGGGACCGCAGCCGCGGCCGCGGCCCGGGCGGCCGCCGCGGCGGCACTGGCCGCGTCGGCGGTGGCCTTGTCGGCCTGGGCGGTGGCGATGGCGGCCTTGGCCTCCCGGCCGGCCTGCTCGGCCTTGGCCTTGTTCTCCAGCGCCGCGGTCAGGATGTTGTCGATCTCCTGCTTCTGCCGCCGCATCTCGGACACGAACCCGGACATCTTGCTGACCATCTGCGACATGTAGGACGACATCGCATTGAGGGTCGAGATCATCACCCCGGTGACCGCGCCGACGATGCCGGACATCGCCCCGGACACCACCGCGGCGATCCCGCCCAGGGCGGCCGCCGGCAGCATCCGCATCAGGTTCAGCACGGTCAGCATCGCCTGCATGGCCTGGTTCATCACGGTGGTGACCGCCGGCCCGACGACCGCCAGGGCACTGCTGACGTTGCCCTGCACACCGGCCAGCCCCGGGCCCGGCGACGCCTTCATGTTGGCCAGGTCCTGGGCCATCCGGGCCTTGGCCGGATCCATCGCGGTGCCCACCGCACCGGGTACCGGTGCGAGGGCGGTTGACACGGCGCCGGGCACCCCGGCCAGGCCGGCCTGGACAGCCGCCGGCGTGCCGGCCACCGCGGTGCCGGCCTCGGTGGGCACCACCCGCATCGCCCCTCCCGCCGCCTCGCCGGCCGGGGCGAGCGCCTGGGACACCGCACCGGGGGTCCCGGCCAGCCCGGACGCGACGATGGCCGCGGTCGGGTCGACCGCGGCACCGGCCGCCGGTGGCACCCCCAGCAGGGCGGCCGTGGCCGCCTGCTGGGCCGGGGTCAGGGCACTGGTGACGATCCCCGGCACCGGTTGTAGCTCGGTATTGATCGCCGCACCGGTGCCGCGCAACCCGGAAGCGGCCCCCTCCTTGATCCCGGCGCCGATCTCCTGACCGGTCGCCTGACCCTCCGCGGGCAGGGGCTTCAGCGGGTCCAACAGGGTCGGCGCGATCTGCTGGACATTCACGCCGGCGTCCGTCAGGCCCTGCACGATCTTGTCTCGCATCGGTCCGAACGAAATGTCCGCGCCCTCAAAGGCTTTGGCGAGCGCCTGAACCTCGGTGGTGATGTCGCCCTTGCCGGATTGGACCGCGCCGACGACCCCCTCGATGCCCGCCTGGATCCCGGTGCGCTGGTTGTCCAGCGCGGTGCCGAACCCGAGATCCATTCCGGTGACCTCGCCGTGCAACGCGCTGAACGCGGCGGGGATGGTCTGCAGACTGGCGGCGATCTGCGGGCCGGTCGCGCTGATCCCGGCGACGATCGAATCGGCGACGGACTGCGGGATGATCCCGGCCGCGGCGGCGGCCAGGGTGGCCTGCTTCTGTAGCTCCGGCGGGACGCTGGACAGCCAACCGGAGAACGCGCTGGCGATCGCCCCCGTGTCGTTCGCGGCGACCGCGGCGGCGACCGCGTCGACCACGTCCTTGGGCATCTTCTGCAGCTCGGCGATGACCCCGTCGCCGAAGGTTTCGGCGACGCCCTTGAACTTGGCCGGGTCGAACGAACCCTGGAAGGCGGCGAGTAGTTGCGGCCCCCACGACTGGCCTTCCGCGACCGACGCGACGGTGGCCTGCCGGATCTCCTCCGGCACCCCCTTCAGCCCGTCCGCCAACAGGGCGGCGGCCTGGGCGAAGTTGTTGGTCTCAAAGGACTTGTTCATCGCGTCGTAGGCTTCCCGCGGAATCGCGGCAACTGCCTCCGCGGCCTGCGGGCCGACCTTCGCCGCCCCTTCGATGAACGCCTTGTTCAGGCCGTCGGTGACCTTGTATCCATACTTCTCGACGTCGACACCCATCGCCGCCAGTTTGTTCACGATGTTGTCGCGAGCATCCCGGACGGACTGCGGATCACCCGGCTTGACCTCGTCCAGGTCGGCGAACACCTTCTGCAATGCGCCGGTAACGTCACCGTTGGTCTCAATGGCCGTCTTTAGGCCATTCATCCCGGTTTGGATATTGGTGCCCCATTCCTGGAACCCGGTACCCATCACCGACGGGTCGCTCATCACCTTGCCGACGCTGTCGAAGACGTTGTTCCAGGCGTCGTTCCAGCGTTGCCCGTTCTCCGGGATAAGCCTTGTGATGTAACCCATCTCGTCGCGAATCTTGTCAGCGACCGGCTTGAACGACGGGTCCATCAGCTCCAGGTCGCGCAGGGTCTGCTCGATCGCACCCGTTTCCTTGCCCAGGTCCTGGTTGCCGGTGGCCAGCGCGCCGGTCAGATCCGACCACTGGTCGGCGATCTTGGTCTTCAGGTCGTCCGGGATCGGCGAGCGGGACAGCATGTTGCTGACCCCCATCCATGCCTGCTGCACCTGCGGGGCGATGGCGCCCAGATCCTTGCCGCTGGAGTTGAGCTGGGCGATCCCCTCGGACACGACCTTGGTGGCCTCGGTGAACGCCTTGCCGTCGAAGTCGCCGAAAATCTCGGCCTGGATGTCCTTGATCTCCCCCTCGCTGGCCCGGTCACCGAACCAGGTGTCGATCTCGCTGACCTTCAGGGTGAAGGCGTCCCACGCCTCGCCGGCCCGCTTCGTCGCCTCCCGGGCGGCCTGCTCGTCGCCGAACGTGGCGTGCACGATCGAGGCCAGCCAGTTGGCCGGGACGGCCAGGCCGGTGCCGATGATGTCCAGGGTGCCGGTCAGGGCCTTGGTCGCCCCACCGAACACAGCTCCCCACAGGTCGCCCCAGGCGGCGTCGAAATCCTCGCTGGCCGCAGACAGGATCTCGCCGGCGATGAACGCAACGATGCCGCCCCGGAGCAGGCCCTTGGCCCCGGAGAAGAATCCACCGGCGCCACCACCGCCACCGCCGCCACCGCCGCCACCGCCGCCGCCGCCCGGCGCGGAACCGGTGAACACCGACTTGAGCGCCTTGAATGCCAGGCCGGCCGCCCCGGGGACCTGGGACAGCCCGGCGAGAAGTCCGGCCACCCCCACGGTGCCGGCGTCACTGGCCCCGGCGACCTCCCCCAGCGAAGTGACCAGGTCGTCGATCATTCCCGCAACCCGGCCGATGATCCCGCTGTCCGCGATGTTCTGCAGGGCATCGCCGATGTTCTTGAAGAAGTCGCCGCTACCCTGGATGTCGAACGCCTTGGCGATCTGACCGACGATGTCCTTGATCGCCGGCACCCAGGTGGTCCGCATCGTCTCGATGACACTGATGATGTCGTCGGCGTCGAATCCGTCGCCCATCCCGGAGAATATGTCCTTGAGCAGCAGGCCGAGTGCCTTGGCCACCCTGGTCGTTTCCTCGAAGAACTTGGTGATCTTGGCCTGGCCGGCCTCGCTCTGCGTCCATTCCTTGAACCGCTTGGCAATGGTCTCGACGCTATTGCCCATATCCTTGGCCTGCGGTGCGGCCAGCCGGAATATCTCGAACAGGCCGGTACCGAAGTCCTTGACGATCCGGCCGACCTGCTTGAGCGCATTCCATAGGCTCATCAGGGTGGCCTGCAGCTCGCCGCTGGCCGCCTTGGCCGCCAGGGTGTCCCGCGTCCAGGTGCCGAACTTGGCGACCATAGAACCGATCTCGCGGGTGATCGGACCCATCGCGTCCAGCAGGATGACGAACGACTCGGCCAGTCCGGCGGCCCCCTCGCCGATCCCCATCAGCGCATTGTTGTTGTTCAGAATAACCCGCTCGAAACGGCCCATATCCTTGGTTGCCGTATCGACGATATTGCGGGTCACCAGGCCGAGTACGTCGCCGGTCTGCTTGAACGCCGACATGATGCCCTCATTGCCGACGAACTTCTCTTTCAGGGTGTCGACGGCAATGGTCAGGTGATCGAACAGCTTGGCACCGACGGCCTTACCAATTTCGTTCTTGAACTTCTTCCAATTCTCGGTGAGCGCCTTGGCCGCGTCGGCGTTCGCGTCCATCGCCCAGCCCATCAGGACCATGCCCTGGGCCAGCGGGGCGAGTCCGGCGACCATCGCGACCCCGGCCCCGGCCGCGGCCGCACCCAGTCCGGTGATCGCCGCGGTCAGTCCAGTGGCAGCCGCCCCGACGCTGCCGAAGGCCACCGCGGCCGCGGCCGGCAGCAGCTCGAACAGGGCCCCGAACTTGACCGCCTTGCCGACGATCTTCAGGGCGGTCGACATCTTGCTGCCGATTCCGCGCTTGAGCGAGTTGGAGAACCCGTTGCCGACCCGGTCGCCCAGCCGGTTGCCGGCGTTCTCGGCGTCGCGGTCCTGCCGATCGACCTCGTCGATGACGTCCTGCATTCCCTCCTTGACGCCCTTGGTGACCTCCTCTTTGAACCCCTTGCCGTACGCCTTGCCGCCGGACCGGCCGGCCGCTTCCATTTCCTTGTCGATGTCGTCGGACGCCTCGCGGACGGCCGCCTTGACCTGCCGCTTGATCTCGTCGGCAAGGCCCGTCGAGATCGCCTGGACCTTGACGTAGGCAGTTCCAACGACGGCCATCGACGTCCTACCTGTTCAACAGATGCGGGGGAGTGTTGGCCAGCTCCTCCTGCTTGGCCGGGTTACTCATGTTCTCGATCAACCGTCCGAGCTTGACCATCTCCTTGCGGTAGTACTCCCGGCCCTCGTGATCGGCGTCGACAACGCCCTCCTCGCGCCAGGTTTCGATCAGGTCGAAGCAGGTACCGGCTCCGGTCGAGAGAACGTCAATACCTCGGCTGGCGGCCCATCCGTTGAATCGCGGCCAGACGGCGTCGGAGAGGATTGATCGGATGATGACGAAGGCGTAGGGCGGGCGGTGTACTGACCGCTCAGCCACCCCGCAATCTCGGCCAGGTCGGCGATCTGGATGGCGATGTCGGGGTCGTCGATGACCGCCCGGAACCTCTCGTACTCGCCCGGCAGCATGACCTCCTCGAAGAACTCCAGCACCGCGTGCAGGGACATCTTGGCGCTGACCTTCTCGTCGTCGTCGTCCCCGCCACCGAAGATGTCCACGAACTTGAACAGGGCGCCGGCGGCAATCGCCGGGCGACACTTGAACGTCTGGTCGTTGACGTCGAACTCGATCGGTTCGGTGCGGACTTGGGTGCGGAACGACTTTCGTGGCACGGGGTACCTCCAGCGCATCAGCATCGGCGGGCCAGCCGGCCCGCTCATATCCTGTCACGCCCGTGTCAACCGGTCCCGGCATCAGAACATCCGCCCGATCACCAGGGTCAGCGCCCGCTCGAGGTACCGGTACGCCCGGGTCCCCGGATGGTTGACCGACTTCATCCGCACCACCCGACCGACCCGCGGCCAGAAGAACACCAGGAACTTGCCGGGCGGCAGCGGAGTCTTCGGAATCGGGTGCGGCCGGGTGCCGGACTCCATCCAGAGCGCGTGCTTGACCTTGCTGCCGACGTTGAACCAGATGCCCTGCGCGCTCTGCCGACGCTCCTTGGTGTTGTTGTCGATCGACCCGCGCAGCTGCCCGGTGCGCACCGGCGCGTTGCGGCCGGCCATCAGCGTCATCTCCCGGGCGGCGAGACGGAACCGTTTCCCCAGCCCGGAGTTCCAGCCGACCAGGGCGTCCTTGGGGAACGGCACGTTCTGGATGTAGACGATGGGCACGGCTACTCCAGCGAACCGAAGCAGGGCAGCCGCAGATCCAGCTCGGTGGTCTGGAAACCGCCGGTCGGCGCCTGGGTGATGATCTGCATCTCCGGGCCGATCTCGGACAGGCTGGTGACCACGCAGGTCAGCACGTCGGCGTCGTGGGACGCGACCAGCGCGGCCTCCCGCATCAGCTGGACGGACGGCGCCGCGCCCTTGCGGGTAGGCATCGCCGGCGTGCACCGGGTGATCACCACGCTGAACCCGCCCATCCACCTGAACGCATTGCAGTGCAGGGTGATGTCCCAGGTCTGGTCGGCCGTCCAGCCGTCGAACACCACCGCCACCTGCTCGCAGTCGGCGGGGATCGGCGAGAGGTAGACGACCTGCCGGCCGGGCAGCACCACCCCGTGCTGCAGGGCGCACGCCTTGACCCGCTCCATCAGGTTGTCGGCCATCTCGAACAGCGTCTGGGTGGCCGGGTCGGGCTGCAGGAACAGGGCCGGCTCGGCCATCCGCGTGCCCACCGTGTCAACCGCCGCGGCGGTGGACTCGGGGACGAACTGCCCCCCGCGCCGGTAGGTGATCACGCCGACAGCTCCTCGAAACTGGTCCAGCGCGTCGCGTGGTTCACCGGCGGCGGGGCGTCCGGCGTCCAGATCCCGGCCGGCCGGACCGCCTTGGCCGGGTTGATCGCGGCCAGCCACAGGTCCACCGACGGCAGCCCGGTCTTGCGCTCCATCAGGTAGGTCTGCGGATCGAAGATCGTGTAGCTCAGCCCCTCGCGATTGACGCTGGTCACCCGTTCCGGCAGCTCACACTCGCCCTGGCTCGGGTTGGCCTGCAGCCAGAGCTGCCGGCTCAGGTACAGCACCGCCCGACGGGCCGACGCGGTCACCGTGGACCCGAACCGGTAGCGCATCCGCACGTACTCGACGTCGTTCGGGTCGCACCGGCAGATCGTGCTCACCCAGTAGTTCAGCGAGCATCTGGACGCCGAGAAGTAGGCGTCGTGACCGATCACCACCGGCAGGTGTCCCAGTGGCTCAGCGAGGCCGTCAGGGCCGATCCGGGCCACTTCCAGGACCTGCCGCAGCGGCCGCCAGTTCGTCGACAGCCGACGGATCCGCGGGGACGCCAGGTAGTCCTCCTCCGCGGTGCCGGCCGGATGGACCAGGTACGCGGTCAGCCGCAGCAGGATGTCGCTGGCCACCTGCACGGCCAGCGCCACCGACTCGTCGGGATCCGACACGTCGTAGTCGGGATCCGGGCGACCGGTAACGATCGTCGAGTGGACCAGCGGATCGGTCCAGTCCACCCAGCAGCCGCGGCACTCGTTGATCGGTGCACTCATCAGCTCTCCTCACCCCGAAACCGCCGACGGGCGGCCCCCAGGATTGTCTCCCGGGGAACCGCCCGTCGCCCGTATCTACCGGATCAGGCCGGGGCCTTGCCCAGCGCCCAGGCCGTGCCGTTCCACCAAGCGGTGGACAGGTCCGCCAGGTTGACGTACTGCAGGGTGACCCACGCGGTGGTCGGCGATGCGACCACGGCGGACAGGCCGGCCAGGTTCGCCGGCTGGGTGGCGCCGCTCGGGGTGTAGGTACCCGGCGTGCCGGCGGTGGCGCCCGTGGCCGGGATGACCGGTGCGGGAACCTTGCCTTCCACCCACTCGGTGCCGTCCCAGTGCGCCTCGCTGCCGTCCAGTAGCACCAGGTACTGGCCGGTGGTCCACGGATCGGTCTGGCCCAGGTCGCCCAGCGCCTGCAGGGCCTCCAGGTCGGCCGGCCGGGATGCGTTGACCGGCACCAGGGTGGCCGGAATGCCCGGCACCACGGTGATGATCGCGACGCCCAGGTTGGCGTAGCAGCCCTGCAACCCGACCGGCGCGTAGGCCGCCCGGGCGTACAGGAACGGCCGGTCCGTGTAGGTCGGGAACTCCCAGTCGAACGCCCCTTCCGGCGGGGCCGGGGTGACCCCGGTCAGGTCCATGACGGGGCCCGGGCCGAAGGCGGCGTTGCCACCTCCGGTCCCGGCGAACACGGTGGCGAGGTTGCCGTTCTCCACGACCCGGTCGCCGTCCAGCCGGTACTTGCCGTACGGGATCAGGTAGTGCCAGTACGGACAGGTCTGCGCGGCCTTGCCGCCGACCACGGCCTGCGCCCAGACCTCGACGGCGACACCGTCGCCGCCGCCCTCCTCGCCGACCGCACCGCCGGCGTAGCCGACCGCCACGGTGTCCTCGACCGCGGACCCCAGCGGGGCGCAGTCCGAGTTGCCGGCCGCGGTGAGCACGTCGCCGCCGACCATCATCTGGGTGACCACCGGATCGGGGTCGCACAGCTCGAGGTTGGTGTTGACGGCCTTGAGGCTGTCCGGCGACTTGTAGTAGACGCAGACGGCGCCGCTGGCGCTGGTGATGCTGATCTCCTCACCCTCGGAGTACTCCGGGGTGAATGAGAACCGAATGAACCCGGACGTCATGTAGACGTCGCAGGCGGACCCCACGGCGGGTGCGCCGTCGGACCCCAGTCGAGTGATGCGAGCTACGACACCGCGTACCGATGCGGCGTTGTCGTGAACATATCCGGCCATGAGCCTGGTCCTTCCTCCTTGCGGTTACGAGTAGGGAACCGGCTCAGACACAAGGCTTGCCGCTGGCGAAGCAACCGGACACGTTCACCGCAGAGGTGACCCACAACGACTCGCAGCCGATGTGCGCCGCGCTCTCGAAAATCTCCGAGAACTGCTGGTAGTCGTTGGTCCGCACCAGGGTGGAGTCGCGGACGATGCCCAGGTCCAGCGACCCGCCGTCGAGCAGCAGCCAGGTGCCCTCGACGAACAGCGCCCACTGCACGCTGGTCGGCCAGGCCGGCAGCGCGGTGGTCAGGGCCGGGAAGGTGCCGCCGCCGGTGGCCGGGTCGGCCGAGTCCAGCGCCCACGTCACGTTGATCCCGCGGTCCTTGAAGAACCCCTCGATCTCCGCGTCGCTGATGCCGAAGTGACCGCGCAGGTCGCCGTAGTCGGGCCCGGCGATGATGTCGCCGCGCAGCAGTTCCTTGACCCAGCTCGGGATGATCGCCCGGAGCTTGGCCTGGCCGATGCGGTACCGGTCCCGGTAGTACATGGCCGCCCGGCCGACCGTGTCGAGCAGGTCGCGGATGGCGCCCCAGCCGGTGCCGCCGTCGGCGACCGCGGTGCTGCCGGCCTTGATCTGGGCGAGCAGCGCGGCCTCGGCGAGGCGGGCGTGCGCGACCAGGGCCAGCTTGGTGTTGGCGGTGACCAGCTCCGGGTAGACCCGGGACTGCATGACGCCGAAGGTCAGACAGAGCGTGACGGCCTGAATCTCGGCGGTCTCCTCCGGCGGGCACTCGATCCTGGCGCACTTCTTCCAGGTGGTGTCGTCGGCCAGGTCCACGTCGGCGTCGTCGGCGCAGGTCCAGAACCCGACGCCGGCGTTCAGGTCGGCCAGCTCGGGACCCTTGCTGAACCGGATGCCGCCGCGGTCGGCACGGAACCCGGCGAGTGAGTCGCGGACCGGCCGGCTCGAGTCGCCGCCGCAGTCGAACAGCTCGTAGCGGGTGGTCAGCGGGGCGCAGCAGCCGCCGGACGCGACGATCGCGTCCATGTCGGTGACGGCGCGGATCTTGTCCCACGCCTTCTCCGGGTCGCCGAAGTCCAGCGTCCGGTCCTCCGGTGCGTCGCTGCGTACCGACGCGACGATGACGTGCTCGCCGTCGCCGCCGCCCAGCCGGCCCAGCTGGTTGATCCGGGTGGTCATGGCCTGGGCGTACTGGGTCAGGCTGGTCAGTGGCTGCCCGGTGTTGAACCCGGGGATGTCGGATCCGGCGAGAACCACCGATGCCGCACTCGCGACAACCGGCTCGGCCTCACGGGGGACGACTGCGGTGGACGAGGCGGCCACGGCGGTTCCTTCCGAAGTAGTGGTGGGGGTGGATGCCTTGGTTTCGATCGTGGTGACGGTGCCCGGCGGGGCGGTCACGGTGGTGGACGACCGGGCGTCCTCCTCGACCGGTGGCGCCACTTCGGGCGGGGTCGGCAGGGTGAGTACGGCAGGGTCGGCCGATGCGGCCTCGGGGATGGGGGACTCCTCCGCTGCCGGGGCTTCTTCCTCGCCGCCACGGCCCTGCAGCTCGGTGCGCACCGTGTCCAGTGCGTCAGCCAGCTCCTGCAGTGCCGCGTCGTCGCCGTCGCCCTGGTCGGCTTCGTCGAACGCGGCGATCAGGTTGTCCTGCAGCGCGTTCAGTTCCTCATCGGACAGCTCGGTCAGCCGGGCCAGGTCAGCCTGGTAGTCGGCGAGCGACGCCATGAGTTACCTCCAGATGGGTCAGTAACAAAGGACCATCAGTGGAGGTACCGGACCGCGGGCATGGTCACCGCTGTCGTTCGATCGCTCGGGGGAAGCGTAACGCAAAGTGGCCCCGTGTCGGTTGACACGGGGCCACTTGCTATTCAGTTGTCGACCCGCTCTGCACGCTCTCGTCGCCGATCGCCGCGGGCCCACCCGTCTCGAAGGACGGACGTCAGGGGCTGGCGATCCAGGCGTCGATCTGCTGCTCGGTGGCGGTCTCCCACTGCGGATCGTCGTTGATCGACAGGAAACTGTCGTTCAGGATCCAGCTCTTGGTGCCGAAGTCGTAAATCTCGACGTCGGTCGAATCGGGCCAGTACCACCTGGCGGCCGAGAACGGCTTGCCGCCGTCGATGTTGGGGTTACTGGCCAGGAACCAGTTGGTGGGCGAACCCACGGGCTCTGTCGCTGGTGCTGTCATCATGCACCTCCTTCGGTTCCAATATACCACATGACATCATGCACCGCCACCAGACATCATGCCGACATGAGTGACTTCACGTCGTACACCAGATCGTCGTACTTCAGCCACGGCACTCCGGGCTGGCCCACCAGCTTGCCGCTCTGGTCGTAGATGTCCCACCTGCCGTCGCCCTTGCGAACCGCATATTCCATCTTGTTGTTGTACTTGTTCTTGATCGTGCTGGCCCGACCGCCGTTGTACGGAACGGCCTCCGGCAGACCGGCCGGGCGCGGGGCATCCGAGATCGGCGCCTCCCGGTCGACCTTGTTCAGGTCGGTGACCTTGTGGGTGTTCGTGTCGAACTCCAGGCCGGGTCGCCTCCTGACCAGCTTGCCGTCCGGGTCGTAGACGTCCCAACCGTCGCCGTTCTGCACCGCGTACTGCCGGGGCTCGGCGTGGTTATACATGTTCTTGGACTCGACCACCCGCCCGCCGGTGAACGGGACGGCCGCCGGCAGCCCCGGTGGACGCGCCGGAGCGGCCGGTTTCGCCGGGGTCACCGGCCCCTCGTCGAACAGGCCCTCGCCGCCGCTCGGCGGCCGCTCGCGCACCTTGATGTCCATCACCCCGGCCGGCGCGTTCGACCGGACCAGCTCGGCGCCCATGTCGTTCATCTGGTCCTCGATCGCCTGCCACTCGGGCGACCCGTGCACGGTCTTGCGCTGGTCCTCGTACAGGCCGTGCATCTTGTCCTTCACCCGCTGCGACTCCGGGGTATGGAACTGGACCTCGTAGGCCGTGCCGTCCTCGCGGAACACGTTGACGTTGATGCCCTTGTAGGCCCGCCCCGCCTCCGGTGGCCAGGTGTTCTTGACGACCACCTTGGGATTCTCGGCGACCAGCTGGTCGATGACCGCCTGCGACCGCTCGCCGAACTCCTCCTGGGGGAAGTGCACCGTGTACCGGACCGCGTCCTTGATGTTCGCCGCGGCCTGCTCGCGCTGGAGCTTGTCCTCCTCGACGTTGCGTTCGACCTTCTCCTGCACGCCGTACTCGGCCTTGAGCCGGTACTTGTAGCCGAACAGCTTGCCCTCGCCGGCGCCCGGCTCCGTGTAGTTCGCCGGGTCCTGGTCACCGACCATGCGGGCCAGCGCCGCGGAAATCTCCGGCTCGGCGGCCACCCCGCGGTTGTAGACCTCGCTGCCCAGCCGCTTGGCCTCGTCCGAGACGATGATCTTGCCGTCGTCGCCGCGCTCGATGACCGGCAGCGGTTCGCCCTTCTTGTCGACCCTGCCCGCCTCGACCTGGGCCCGCCGGGTCGGTTCGTCCAGCGAATCGGCCGCCGTCGGCTCCGGCGGGGCGCCCAGCTTCTCGCCCGACTTCAGCTGCGCCCGCGGCTTGGGCGCACCCAGGATCCGGGTGTTCGCCTTGTCCAGCGGGACGGTCTCCCGACCGCCGCCGCCGGAGTACTCGACCACCGGGCCGTCCGGGGTTATGTCGACGACCTTGGCCCGCCGCGGCTTGCCCCGGCCGTCCTTGTCGAAGACGTTGACCAGACCCAGCTTCTCGATCCAGGTGCCGTTCCGGCCGCGTGGATGCTGCCATTCCAGGTACTTGCCACCCCGGGCGAGCAGGGCGCCGTGCACCCGGTCCCGCAATGCCTGCCGGGCGGACGCCACGACGGCGGAACCGTACGTCGGGTCGGAGCGGTACGCGGTCGTTCCGCGCCGCCCCTCCTTCTCCTCCCGCTTTCGCCGCTCCACCACGCCGCGCCACCGCTCGATCCCCGCCTGCCGAAGGTTCTCGGGGATGTCGGGGTGCTTGGCCGCGATGTTCCTGTGTATCTCCTCATCGGACGCATTCGGAGCGTTTTCTGCGACCCGGAAGCTGCGCGCCGTATCGACCTCGCGCTGGAACCGATCCTCCTCCCGCTTCTCGAGGCGGGCCTTTTCTTCCGGCGCCGCCTTGATCAGGTCCTTGACCTTGTCAATCGGCACGACCTTCTCGGTGCCGTCCGGGTAGCGGATGCGCGGCCCCTTCGAGGTCAGCTCGGCGACCTCGGCGCGCTGCCAGTCGTCACGCTTCTTGGACGACCGGATATTGATCTTGCCACCGGCGTTGACGAACTCGCCGTCGGCGCCCCGCGGGTGTTGCCATTCCCGAAACTCGAACCGCTTGTTGAACGTGTCGCGCTTGAACAGCCCGGCGGTCATGCCGTCGTCCGGGGTGCCGTGCACCCGGTCCCGCAACTCCTGCCGGCCGCTGGCCGCCACCGCCCCGCCGGCCGTCCAGCCGTCCGGGATCAGCTCGGTGTGCTTGAGTCGCTTGGCCTCGGAGATGATGTGCGCCCGGGTGGCCGCCCGGTCCGCCGGCTTGGCCCGGCCGAACGCCGAGATGGCATCCTTGAGCGCCTGCACGCTCTTGATCGGGTAACCGCCGATGCCCTTGCGCTCGTGCTTGGCGGTATCGGCGCCGGCCCGCAGCGCAACGCGCGACGGGCCTTCAGGAAAATCCGGCGTGCCACCTCCCGCCACCGCGCCGTGCACCCGGCTCCGCAACGCCGTCCGGGCGGCGCTGGCGTAGATACCGCCCAGGCCCACCCGGCTCCCCGGGACGTCCTTGATCGGCGTCAGCCGTTCCTCACCGGGGTCGCCCGGGCTGATGACGTAGGACCCCAGATCGCCGGCCGGTGTGTGTGCATCGCCCGGGTGCACGTAGATCCAGCCGCCGTCCGGTTGCTGAACGACCAGCTCGTCGCCGCGACCGTACGTGTTGCCCTTCAGTACGGCCATCTTGGAGTAGCCGTCCTGGGCCCGGCGCTCCTCGTACAGGGCCTGCAGACTCTTGGGCAGCCCGTGCGGACGGCCGCCCCGCCCGTCGTCGATGGACGTCAACCGTTCCTCACCAAGGTCGCCCGGGCTGATGACGTAGGACCCAGGTGTGCCGGCCGGGGTGTGTGCGTCACCCGGGTGCACGTAGGCCCAGCCGCCGTCCGGGGTCTTGACGACCAGCATCTCGCCCAGACCCAACTCGTTGCCCGGCAGTACCGCCAACTCGGAATCCGGGTCCTTGGCCCGGTACTGCTCGTACAGGCCCGTCAGCTCCGGCGTCAGCCCGGGCGGCGGCTTCTCGTCAATGGGGATCATCTTGCTCGTGCTGGCGTCGACGTAGGACCCCAGTTCGCCGCCCGGGGTGTACGCATCGCCCGGGTGCACGTAGGCCCAGCCGCCGTCCAGCTGCTTGACGACCAGCATCTCGCCCAGACCCAACTCGTTGCCCGTCAGCACCGCCATCGGGGAGTACCCATCCGTGGCCCGGTAGTGGTGGTACAGGTCCGCCAGATGGGCCGGCACCTCGTCCGGGGTCTTCGCGCCCGGTGGCGACGGCGGCACCGGCGTCGGCATCGGTGGCGCCGCCTGCGGCGTCGGTGCGTTCGGCGTCGCCTGCGGCGGTGCGTTCGGGGGGAGCGCCCCGCGTGCTTGGGGCGCGACCCGGATCCGCCTGGCCGCGTCACTCAGTGGGATCGTCTCGGCGTCACCACCCGGGTACTCGACGACCGGGCCGGCCTCGGTCAGGTCCGCGATCGTCCCGCGCCGGCCCTTGCCGCCGCCGTTGCGGTCGAGGATGTCGACCGCGCCGAACTTCTCGATCCACTTGCCGCCGATGCCGCGCGGATGCTGCCACTCCAGGTACGCGGCGGTCAGACCGGTCGTGGGCAACCGGCGGCCCGACGTGCCACCTCCGGCCGCCATCGCCCCCTGGTGCACCCGTTCGCGCAGTCGGTCGCGACGGATCTCCTTCACCCGGGCCCGCACCTTGTCCCGGTTGATCCCCTGGCCCTCCGGTGGCTTCTCGCCCGGATCCAGCGGGGTCAGCTTGGCGACGTTCGTCGTATCGGTCACCACCGCCGGCGGCAGGGCCGGCGTGGTTGACACGGTGCTGCCCTCCGGCGCCACCCCGATGTCGGCGAGCAGGCTTTCCAGCGCGTCGACCCGCTCAGCCAGGGCCGCGTCGGACATCAGCGAAATCTGCTTGAGGTACAGCCGGCGAGCACCCGTCGCCACCATCGCCAGCACCTGACCACCGGCCACCCGGGCCCGCGCGATCGGAAACCCGGGCACGTTCACCGCGCACGCGGCGACCAGCTCGAGGTTGCCCTTGATCGGCCGCCAGTCGCCGGACAGCGCGCTCGCCCGGAACGCCCGGACCTGCGCCGGGGTGACCTCCGGCCGCATCGCGCCGGCCACCCAGATGCCGTGCCGATCCTCGCCGATGGTGACGTCGGCGACCGCACTGGCCGTGTCGTCGTAGTGCTGCACCGCGGTGCGCGCATCGGCGCTCAGCGGGGCGTGCCCGCCGACCAGTGTCAGCTGCCCCACGTTGACGTCGCCGCCGCCCGCGGTGCGCAGCACCCCGGTCTTGAAGAATGCGTAGTCGCTGCGCGACTTGGGCGCGTGCGTCTCGCCGGGCAGCCCGATGTGCGCGGTCTCCCAGTCGGCCAGGTGCCCGTAGACCCGGCCGTCGTCGTCCACCGTGATCGGGGTGGCCGACGCCAGCTTCGGATCCTCGAACCACTCCGTCGGCGGCTCCATCGGGAACCCCCCGGCCAGCAGGGAGGCCACGAGGACATCCTGGATCCGCTCCGTGTAGATGCCGTCTGCCAGCATGTCGGTCGCCTTCCCGTCTTCGGGAATCCAGGTCCCGGTCCGAATGGATGATAGAAGTGCCAGTTCCGGGGCCGGCGGCCCCGAACCGACCCGGTTCCGTTTGTCGCCGGGCCACATTCCGGTGTTGCGTTTGTGCATGTTCGCGCAGTAGCCCTTGGCCCGTCCGCCCAGATACTTGCGCAGATACTTCACGCAGCGGGTGAAATCGCTGCCGGTGCCCCAGCGGATCTTGGCCCCGCCCTTGCCGCCGATCGACCAGTAGCGGCGCAGCTTCTCCGCGTTCATCGGGCCCGCGGCCGCGGTTTCCGCCTCGGCCTCCTCGCCGTCGTCCCCCTTGCCCTCGCCGGCCTCCTCGGCGTAGCTGGTCTGCACCTGCTCGTAGACCTGGGCGAACAGCTCCGGGTCGGTGATCTCCACGATCGGCGGCGGGGTCACCCCCTGCAGGTCGGCGAGCATCTTCGGGTCGGCCGTCCAGGCGGTGCCGTCGTAGCGTTCCAGCTTGGGGCCCGGCTTGAGCCGGAACACGTCCAGCACCGCGCCGGTGTCCAGCTCGTCGACGATCACGTAGTAGTTCCAGCCGTCGCCGGGCGATGCGTCGCCGCCGGCCGGCTTCTCGGTCTTGGCCGGCTCCTTGGTCAGGTCCACCGCGGCGAGCACCGGTTGACACGGTGACGGCGGCAGGAACGCCCGCGGCATCACCGGCCGGAGCACCAGCCGGCTCGCGCCGGCCAGCACCGCCTCGGCCAGGTCGATCGCCAGCTCGCGGGTCAGGTACCGCATCTCCACCGGCCCACCGGTGTACGGGACCCAACCGCCGTCGGCGGTCAGCACCTGCGGCGCCCGGTCGCGCACCCGGACCAGCGCGGTCAGCTCGTCCGGCGCCGGCTCGATCCCGTACAGCCCGGAATCCTCGCACTCGGCGCAGTCGTCCAGGGCCGTCGTCGCCGACGCGACCAGCCCGGTGATGACCCGGTCCACGATGCGGACGGCCCACGCGGTGCGCATCGCCAACAGGTCCCAGGCCGTCACCGGATCGCCGCCGCCCACCCGTGGATAGGTGCGGTCCCAGCCGGCCATCAGCATCATGCGGGCACCTCCTCCCGCTCACGCGGGGGAGGTGCGCCGGATGCGGCGGCCGGCGGCGCCGGCGCCGGGGCGGGTGCGGGTGCCGGGGCCGGGGCCGGGGTGCCGACCGGGGCGCGCTTGCGCAGGTTCAGAGTGAGCACCCGGAACAGCAGTTCCTTGATCATCGCCCAGGTGCCGGGCGGCGGGACGTTCGGCTGCTGGTTGCCGCCGGTGCCGCCACCGCTCGGCCGGTTGCCGCCCGGCGTGCGGTTGACCCGGCGCGGCGGCCGCGGGGCCTCGGGCTCGCCCTCCGGTGCCCCTTCGGGCGGTGCGTTGCCCTCCGGTGCCTCCGGTGGCTGGGCCTGCCGCTCGGCCTCCTGCCGGTCCTGCTCCCCCTGCGGCAGGGGTGGCGGGGCGAACGGCTCGGACAGCTGGCCGTCGTCGTCGACCACCCGCAGGTTGCCGTCCTTGTCCTGCACGTACAGGTCGTCGTTCACCGGGTTGACCACGACCCGGTCGCCCTCGTCCAGCTCGGGCATCTTGTCGATCTTGTCCTGGTTGGCCTGGCTGACCACCACGCCGTTGGCGACCAGCTCGGACGCCTTGACCTTGCGGGCCGGCGTCGGCGAGACGTTGCCCTCGGCCTTCATCTCATTCAGGTGCGGGTCGACCACGCCCTCCTCGAGCGCGCCGGCCAGTTCCTCGTCCTTGATCGCCGGTTCCTCCGGTGCCGCGTCCGGGTCGACCTGGTCCGGGGTGGCCGGCTTGTTGGGCGCGAGGGTGACCTCCTCGATGCCCTGCTCCTCGAGCAGGTCGGTCACGTCGGGGTCGACGTCGGGACCGTTCGCGGCGGCCGTGTCCGGCTTGCCGGACGGGGTGTCGTAGATCGACCCGCCCTCCTCCGGGTTGACCACCTGGTTGCCCAGCGGCTTCACATGCTCGGTGACGTCGACCATCGTCTGTTCGTCGATCTCCCGGCGGTGCCGCGGATCCAGCGGGGTGCCGTAGTACCCCAGGTCGTCGACGACCCACACGGTGCCCAGCCGGTCCTTGGCCAGCACGCTGTCGGTCGCCTCGTCGTAGTAGAGCTTGAACCCCTTCGGGATCTCCCGGACCTTCAGGTTCTCGACCTTGTCCTTGGCCTTGTCGCTCAGCCCGGACAGATCCTCGGCCGGCTCGCTCGGCGGCGGCGGGACCTCCGGCGGATCGTCCGGCGCGTTGGGCTCCTCCGGCGGCGCACCGGTGGGCGAACCGGGCGGCGGGACCGCGTCCTCGCCCTGCATGATCCGCCGCATCCGCTCCATGATGGCCGCCTCGTCCTCACCCCCCGGCGGTGTTGCCTCCGGTGCGTCCAGCCGGGCCCGTTGCCTGGGCGCCTTGCTGACCCGGGTGCTGACGTCGGCCAGCGGGACGACCTCGATGCTGCCGTCGGCGTAGCGCACGGTCGGCCCGGCCTCGGTCAGCCGGGTGATCTTGCCGCGCTTCGGCTCGCCGCCGCCGGCCGGGGTGATGTTGACCGACCCGCCCTTGTTGACGAACTTGCCGTCGCTGCCGCGCGGGTGCTGCCACTCCTGGAAGGCGTTGCGGACCCCGCTCAGCGGGCCGGCCACCAGTGGGCGCGGACCCGCGGTCGAGATGATGCCGTCGTGGACGCGGGCGCGCAGGGCCTGCCGCGACGCGGTCAGGCCCCTAGAAGGGTTTGCCGGTTCACCCCCCGCCGCCAGGACCAGGTGCCTGCGCCGGCCGTGCGCGCGGATCGCCATCACCACGTCCGGCGCCCGCAGCAGGTCGTGCCGGCGGGCCGCGGCCAGCACCGACCGGTAGAAGTCGTCGTCCGGGTCGGCCGAATCGGTCAGCCCGCGGTACAGCCCGGCCGCGGTCAGCACCGCCGCCTGACTGTCCAGCCGCAGCCCGCCGGCGGTGACCGCCTGCACCTGCTCGCCGGCCCACTCGACCGGGATCTCGTCGGCCGCCAGCAGGGCGTGCGCCCGCTTGGTCACGTACCACCGGGCGGCCGGGTGCATCTGCGCGAACCGGATGGCCATCCCCAGATCAGCGGCCGACGCGACGACCGGGATGGACGCGGTGACCGCCTGCCGTTCGGCCAGGCTGGGCAGTTCGTCCGGGTCGACGATCTCCGCATCGGCGTCCTGGGTGACGGTGGGCAGCTCGAACACGGACAGCGTGACGCCGGCCGACTCGGCCGCGTCGTAGGTGTTCAGCGCACCGCTGCCGACCTGCACGATGCCCAGGTCCTCGAGGGTGGCGGAATCGTTCTCCAGGGCCCGCCAGTCGCCGCCGTACCGCAGGTAGACGCCCAGCCCGGTCTCCAGCATCAGGGTGACCACGGTGTTGTCCGGGGCCACCACCGCGTCGAGTTGCTGCGCCAGCATGGAACCCTCCTGTATTTCCGCCCGGACCACGAGCAGCGGTTGCGGGACCCCGGCCGTCGGGGCCAGGGTCACCGCGTCGTACGGGGTGACCTGGTGGAACGTGTAGGTCCAGGGCGGCACGACATCCTCGACCGCCGGGTCCGCGTTGACCGGCTGGTTGACCCCGACGACCTTGTCGCCGTGGTCGACCAGGCCGTAGAGCTGGGTGGTCCGGTTGCTCCACCGGACCACCCCGTTGCCCACGTCGGCGACGTCCCGGACGTACATCGGGTCGAGCACCGTCTCGTCGACCAGCTCGGTCATCGGGTCGAACTCGCGGCTGACGATGACCAGCCGGGCCGGGTTGGGGATGATCATGCCGCCTCCTCCGTGTCAACCGCGGCAGTGACCGGCGGCTCGACCTCGCCGCTCTCGACGGGCACCTGCTCGTAGGACATCGGCAGATCCTCGATCGGCCGGGAGCTGGCCGGTTCCTTGGCCGGCGGCAGGTCGGCGACCTTGTACTTGTGCGACTCGCTGGTCAGGATCAGGATGTCCGCCACCGGCCGGCCCTCGATGTGGGTGACCCCGCGGGCGGCCAGGTAGTCGATGACCTCCTGGCGCCGTTTGTTCGACTTCACCCCGATGTAGGCGATGCTGCCGGGCGGGGTGCCGCCGCCGATGTAGTAGTCCTGGTGCTCCTTGGTGTTCAGCGCCCGCTCCACACTGTTGGTGTCCTGGCCGGCGTTGCCGAAGGCGTCGCCGTAGCCGGCGCGGATGTCGCCGATCCGCCCCAGGACGGCCTCCGGCCGGTGGTAGACGGTGAATCCCCAGTCGCCCCAATGCGGGTTCTTCTGCGGCAGCGTGTCGCCGTGCTTGGTGGTGATCGACGAGAACGTGCCCTCGTTGGCCATGTTGCCGGCGTCGTGCGAGGCCATGTTGCCGGACGTGCGGTAGACCATGCCGGTCAGCCGCTTCTGCACCCCGCCGACCCCGCCGAACAGCAGGTTCGACGCGATGCCGGCGGCGTTGTCCTGGAAGGTCTGACCGTTGCGGATGACCAGGGAGTGCTTGGACTTGGCCGCGATGGCCGTGCGGACCCGCTGGGACCAGAAGAACGTGGTCTTGCCGATCGTGTCGTCGACGCCCATGTGGATGTCCTGCCAGCCAATGTCGGGCACCCCGAAGGTGTCGGCGGCCAGCTTGAACAGGTCGGCGTCGGTGAGGGTGCCGGGCGTGTCGACGTCGTGCTTGTTGAACCGGAACGACGACTTCATCAGGGCCCGGGCGTGCTTCTTGGCCGTGGCCTGGGTCATCGGCGCGTAGTCGATCCCCAGGTCGGCCATCGCGCCGGCGAGCATCGTCTCGTCGGCGCCCTCCGGCAGGGTGATCGCGGTGACCCCGTTCCACGAGTTCGGGGTCGCGGTGTGGTTGGGCCGCATGACCTCGATGACCACGCCGTCCGCGGACACCTTGCGCAGACCGTCGGTGCTGCCCAGGAACTCGACCGCCGAATTGCCGGTCGGCACCTTCTGCCCGGGGGTGATGTCCAGCACCCCGTTGCCGGTGGCGTCCCCGCCCTTGACCGCGGAGATGACGCCCTCATTCGTGACGTGCGTCCACTTCATCGCCTTGGCCTGCTCGGACAGGGTGAAGTTGGAATGCCCCGGGGTGGCCGGCGGGGGTGGCGGCATGACCGTCGGGTCCCACTCGTAGGTGATCATCGGGAACCCGGTCTTGAAATCCGCCGTGATCTCGTCGCCGTTGTCGTGCTTCATCTTCACGATGCCCGTGCCGTCCGCGTCCCAGTCGACCGCGGTCACCGTGTAGCTCGGCTTGTCCTGGTTCTTGTCCGACAGCCACCCCTGGCTGCTGGTCTTCTTCATCGCGAACTTCATGCCGACCGCGACGTCGCCGGACTGCTTGTTGGACAGCTTCTTCCAGCCGCCGACCGGCTCGACCTTGGGTTGCGGCGCGTTCGGGTCGCCCTTGAGCTTGGCGATCAGGGCCTGCGACTGCTGCTTGGTCAGGGTCAGGTTGACCCGGACCACGCTCTTGCCGGCCGGGGTCTTGACCCGCATCATGCTGATCGCCCCGCTGCGCACGCCCTGTGCGTCGGACAGGATCGCGTGGTGCTTGCCGGTGGCGAACGTGGCCGCGATGGCCTCGCCGGGCGGGGTGACGGCCAGCGGCATCCCTGCCGGCACGTCCTTGACCGGGGCCTTGGGCGCGTAGCTCGTGTAGTTCGCCCCGATGTCCACGCTCAGCGCGGACACCTTGCGCGAGGACATCTTGCCGTCGCTGGTCTTGACCTTGGCCATGCTCGTGGTCGGGTTGACCGACACGATCATGCCGCTCATCGGGCCCTTGCCGGTGACGTGCATCCCGACCGACGGGATGTACCCGTCCTTGGTGAGATCGCTGCCCCAGGCGGCGATCTGCCCCGGGGTCGGCTTGGCACTGCCCGGGTACGCGGGCGCCGCCGGCGGCTCGGGTTCGGGCTCGGGTTCAGGTAGCTCGGGCGACTGCACCGCGGACGTGACCGCATACCAGGGCTTGTCCGCGTACAGGTACCGGTTCCCCGGACCCAGGTTCGACTCCAGGGTGCCGTCCGGGGCGACCTCGTACCGTTCGGTGAACTTGGCCACGAACTGCCCGGCGGTGAGGGCGGACGGCGTCACGGTGCTGACCTTGGCGAAATAACCGGGGCCGTGGCTGGTGCCCTCCGGGATGAACACCCAGTCACCGGACTGCAGCGCGGCCAGGTCGGTGCCCGGGGCGAAGTCGGCCGGCGAAGGCACACCCTTGTCGGCCCAGCCGGCAACCGGGTTGCCGCCGATATGCCCGGACTGGACCGTGTCAACCGGCGTCGCGGTCGCGCTGCCCGGCACGTTCCAGGTGACGACCTGCGCATCGAACTCGGGAATCGAGTCGTGGCCGGAAACATCGCCGTCCGGCAGGATCCAGGCTGCCGTCCCGCCGGACGCCCAGCCGACGTCGGCCAGGTAGACACCGCCGCCGGGATCGGCGACCAGTACCTTGCCGTCCGGGATCTGGCCGTCGTTGTCGTCCAGGAACTTCTGG
>DATDAP010000071.1:0-2527 GCA_036525335.1 Microlunatus sp.
CGTGCTGCAGCCCACGGTCGACGAGCTGGCCCGCCGGGGGACACCCTTCAGCGGTCTGCTCTACGCCGGACTCGCGCTCACCGGCCGGGGGGTGCGGGTGATCGAGTTCAACGCCCGCTTCGGCGACCCGGAGACCCAGCCGCTGCTGGCGCGGCTGAAGACACCGCTCGGTGGGCTGCTGTACGCGGCGGCCACCGGCGCCTTGGCCGGCCAGCCGCCGTTGGACTGGGCCGATGGCTCGGCCGTCGCGGTCGTGCTGGCCGCGGAGAACTATCCGGCGAGTCCGGTGACCGGCGGCGTGATACGCGGTCTCGACAACGGCACGTCGGACGGCACCATGATCATCCACGCCGGCACCGGGTTGGACGCTGAGGGCCGGGTGATCAGCACCGGCGGTCGGGTGCTCGCGGTCGTCGGCACGGGGGCGGAGCTGACCACGGCCCGGCATGCCGCATACGCGACGATCGCGCACCTGGAGCTGCCAGGTTCCTTCTACCGTACGGATATCGCCCGGAGGGCGGCGGATGACGAGGCCCGGAGGGCGGCGGATGACGAGATGAAAGCAGTGCAGCGGTGAGTGTCCCCAACGTCCTGGCCAACCGGTACGCCTCCGAGGCGATGCGGACCGTGTGGAGCCCGGAGAACAAGATCATCGCCGAGCGTCGGCTGTGGATCGCCGTGTTGTCGGCGCAGCGGGACCTCGGCGTCGACTTCGGGGGCGACGACCCGGACACGGTGATCGACGCGTACGCCGCGCAGGTGGAGCTCGTCGACCTGGCCGGCATCGCCGCCCGCGAGAAGATCACCAAGCACGACGTGAAGGCGCGGATCGAGGAGTTCAACGCCCTCGCCGGCTTCGAGCACGTACACAAGGGGATGACGAGCCGGGACCTCACCGAGAACGTCGAGCAGCTGCAGATCGTCTCCTCCCTGACGATCATCCGTGATCGCCTGGTCGCCTCGCTGACCCAGTTCGCCCGGCTGGCGATGGCCTACGCCGATCAGCCGATCGCCGGCCGGTCGCACAACGTCGCAGCGCAGATCACCACGCTGGGCAAGCGGTTCGCCACCGCCGCCGACGAGCAGCTGATCGCGTACCGCCGCGTCGACGAGCTGATCGCCCGCTACCCGTTACGGGGGATCAAGGGCCCGGTCGGCACCGGCCAGGACATGCTCGACCTGCTAGGTGGGGATGGAGCCAAGCTGGCCGAGCTGGAGCGTTTGGTGGCCGCTCATCTGGGCGTGGCCACGATCATGACCAGCACCGGACAGGTCTACCCGCGATCGCTCGACTTCGACGTGGTGACCGCGCTGGCCCAGGCGGCGGCGGCTCCGTCGAACGTGGCCACCAGCATCCGGCTGATGGCCGGGCACGAGCTGGTCACCGAGGGCTTCCGTCCCGGCCAGGTCGGTTCCAGCGCCATGCCGCACAAGATGAACACCCGGTCCTGCGAGCGGGTCAACGGGCTAGCCGTGATCACCCGCGGCTACGTGTCCATGGTCGGCGAGCTCGCCGGCGACCAGTGGAACGAGGGCGACGTGTCCTGCTCGGTCGTTCGCCGGGTCGCGCTGCCCGATGCCTTCTACGCGTTGGACGGACTGTTCGAGACCTTCCTCACCGTGCTCGGCGACTTCGGCGCCTTCCCGGCGGTGATCGACAACGAGCTGCAGCGCTACCTGCCGTTCCTCACCACCACCAAGGTGCTGATGGCCGCGGTCAGAAAGGGAGTGGGTCGGGAGACCGCCCACGAGGCGATCAAGGAGCACGCCGTCAGCGTCGCCCTGGCGATGCGCGAGCGCGGGCTGGCCCGCAACGACCTGTTCGACCGGCTGGCCGCCGACGATCGGCTCGGCCTCACCCAGGACGAGCTCGACGCCCTGGTCACCGAGCCGCTGACCATGGCCGGCACGGCACAGGCCCAGGTCGCCTCGATCGTCGCCCAGGTGGAGAAGATCGCGGCACAGCACCCGGAGGCGGCGGTCTACGTGCCCGGTGACGTGCTGTGAGCGAGCCTGTGCTGAGCGAAGCAGGGGAGATCGAGCTGGGCCGGCGGTTCGCCGGTCGGGTGGCGGTCGTGACGGGGGCCGGCCACGGCATCGGCCGAGCCGTCGCCGAGCGCCTGGCCGCGGAGGGCGCCCGCCTCGTGCTCGCCGATCTCGACGAAGCGGCCGCCACGGCCACGGCGGCGAGCCTGACCTCGGGGGAGTCGGTGGCCATCCACTGCGACGTCCACCTGACGGCGTCCGTGAACGCCTCTATCGACCTCGCCGTCCGGCAGTTCGGACAGCTGGACGTGCTGGTCAACGTCGCGGGAGGTTCCATCGTCATGCCGGCCTTCGAAGACATGACCGACGAGGCCTGGAACGAGATGCTGGATCTGAACCTCACCGGGGCGATGCGGTGCATCCGGGCGGCGCTGCCGCACCTGCGGCAGCAGCCGAGCGCGGCGGTCGTGTCGATCAGCTCGGTCAACGGGCTGGCCGCCTTCGGGGAGGAGGCCTACTCCTCGGCCAAGGCCGGGCTGAG
>DATDAP010000072.1:0-25627 GCA_036525335.1 Microlunatus sp.
CGCCACGAACTCGAGCTGTCCGGGAGCGTGCGCGTCGGTGTCGATGGAGAACAGGCACCCCGTCTCGATCGCGAGCTCGAGCAGCCGGGTCGGGGGGTCGCGCCGCTCGGGCCGGGAGTTGATCTCCACGGCCACGTCGAACGCCCGACAGGCCTCGAACACGACCTCGGCGTCGAAGCTGGACTCGGGCCGGGTGCCGCGTTCCCCCTCGATCAGCCGGCCGGTGCAGTGCCCCAGGATGTTGGTCCGCGGGTTCGCGATGGCGCCGACCATCCGGTGCGTCATCGTCTCGGAGTCCGAGCGCAGCTTCGAGTGCACACTGGCCACCACGACGTCGAGCTCGGCCAGCAACTCATCCACTTGATCGAGACCGCCGTCGTCGAGGATGTCGACCTCGATCCCTTGCAGCACACGGAAATTCGGCATCGCCGCATCGAGGTGCCGGGTGACCTGGAGCTGCTGCCGGAGCCGTTCGGCGGTCAGCCCCCGGGCCACAGTCAGGCGCGGGGAGTGATCGGTGATAGCACAGTACTGGTGGCCGAGTGATCGAGCGGTGATCATCATCTCCTCCAGCGGACTGCCACCGTCGGACCAGGTCGAGTGCACGTGCAGATCGCCCTTGATCGCCGAGCGGAGCCGGTCGCCACCGCTGGCCAGCGGCACCTTCTCGTCGCGGAGCTGCTGCAGGTAGTCCGGCACCCGACCGGCGCTGGCCTGGCCGATCACCAGCGCCGTCTTGGGCCCGATGCCGCCGATCTTCTTCCAGTCGTCGGCTTCGGCGTGCCGGGACCACTCCTCCGGATCGAGCTCCGCGACGATGTCGGCGGCCCGCCGATAGGCCTTGACCCGGTGCGTGTCGGAGCGTGCGCGCTCCAGCAGGAAACCGATCTCGCGCAGGGCGTCGACCGGGTTCACCGGCCACCCTCAGCCGTCGGAGTCGGTCGCTCGGGTGGTCGGCGGGGACGCGGCTTCAACGGGACGGTCGGCATCGCCGGTGCCTCCATCACCCGCTCGTCGCGCGTGATGACGGGCGGAAACCGCTCGGTGCCCGGGTCCTGGTCGCGGTGCTCCCACTGCTCACGGAACGCGGCGACCTCCTCGTGCGTACGGCCGATGAAGTTCCACCACATCACGATCTCCTCGGCGAACGGCTGCCCGCCCAGCAGCAGCACCCGCGCCCCGTCGCTGCCGCCCACCAGCGTCACCTCGGCCCGACCAGTGCCGAGATAGATCAGCTGGTCGGTGGTGGCCGCTACAGCCCCACCGGTCGTGACCTCGCCCGAGACCACGAACACACCGTGCTCGTGGTCGGGATCGGTGCCCAGCCCCACCGTGGCGCCCGGATCCAGGATCAGATCGGCACCCACCAACGGAGAGAAGCTGATCGCGGGAGAACGGACGCCGTCGAGCTCGCCGACCAGGACCTGGCCGCGGACCCCCGGCCGGTCGATCAGCGGCAGGTCGGTGTAGCGGTCGAAGCGTGGTGCGCTGTCGCGGACGTCGTCGGGCAGCGCGACCCACAGCTGGAGACCGTGCAGGGTGGGCGGCTTGTCCGGCCGGGACATCTCGGAGTGCACGATGCCGTGGCCGGCGGTCATGATGTTCAGGGTGCCGGGGGTGACCATCGCCTGGGTGCCGAGGCTGTCGCGGTGCTCGACCTCGCCCTCCACCAACCAGCTCACCGTCTGCAGCCCGGTGTGGGGATGCGCGGGCACCTGCATGCCCGGAGCGTCGCTGACGTCCTCCGGTCCGTAGTGGTCGAGGAAGCACCAGGCGCCGATCATCCGGATGGCCCGGTCCGGCAGCGCCCGGGCGACCAGGGTCGTCTTGCCGAGCCACACCTTCCGCGCTGTGACCAGCAGCTCCTCCGGCCCCGTCGGCAGCGACGAGCCGCAGACGTACTCCAGTGGTTTGGCCTCCAGTACGCTCACCGCGCTCCTTTCCGCCCCGGCTCCCGACGCCATGGCCATCGTGACGCCGCCAGCCACCGTCCCGACCCGTCGGCCCAGCAGCGACCGCGCAGGGCACTTGTACGATAACCCTTCTCGGCGGACGCGCAGGAAGGGCGAGAGTCGCACGGTGACAGGACTGCCCCTCATTGCCGGACTGGGTCTGGCGCTCGCGTTCGGGATCGCGACACTCCTCGGAGCGCGCGTGCTCGCACGACGAGCTGCGCTGCCCCTCGAGGTGCGCGTGGTCGGCGAGGTGCCACCGGTGTCCGACTGGCTTCCCGACGCCGTCAAGAGCTCGGCCACCCAGTCCGCCGGGTCCTCGGTCCACTTCGCCGACCTGCTGGACGATCAGATCCTCCGCGGCCACCGGGCGCACGTGGCGCTGCCGGCCGACGGTGTCCAGATCGACGTGCGCACGCAGCCACACCTCGTGCAGGAGACCCGGCCACCCTCCCATCCGCTGGTGATCATCGTCGAGTTCGTCGACGCCCCGCGGCGCCACGGCCTCTCGAGGCTGCTCTACGGCTCGACCCCGACCGCGGCCGCGCTCGAGACCAGATCCAGCCTGCAGAAGTCGATCGCCCGCGCCGCACGCGACCGTGGCCTCACCGTGCACGATCCTCGGCCGATACCAGCCAGGTCTCTCGTCGTCGCCGCGTCGATCCTGATCATCCTGGTGCTGTTGGCGATGTCCATCGGTTCGCTCAGCGGGTCGCCGAGCGGGGTGGCGTCCGCGCCGTCACCGACGCCCTGGTTCCCCGCCGGCGCCACCGAGTGCCCGGCGGCCACTCCGCCGGCCACCAAGCCGCCGAAGCGAACCGCGGTCGTCAAGGGCACCAGCTGCGCCTTCGCCCAGACCGTGCGCTCGGCGTACGCGAAGTCCGACGGCACCGGGTCGACCGTCAAGCTCGGCAGGCTCACGTACGACAAGAAGACCAAGGTGGCGGTCACCTGCACCAAAGGTGAACCGGTCCTGTGCAAGGGCGGCACCAAGATCGTCTACCTCAGCTGACCGTGCTCTTCGCCGGGATCACTCCCTGTCGGGCGAGAGCCCAGCGCAACGGGTCGAGGCACCGGAAGGGGGCGATCCCGTGCAGGTGCAGCTGTTCGCCCTTAGCCGCGCCACCGAGCGCAGACACCGAGAAGAACTGGTGATCGTAGGCTCGGCCGCGGTGCGGGTTCTCCATCGCGTTCACGAACGACTGTGCGCCCAGCAGATAGAGCAGGCTGCGGACCTCGAGGTGCAGCAGCTCTGCATCGGCGGAGTCGTACGCGGTCTCGCGGAATCCCGGATCCCGCTGGAACGCGGCCCCCGGGTTGGCCATGATCGTGCTCCAGGTCCGGTCCTCGTGCACGCCGAGCTCCTGCAGCGTGTCGAACTTCGACAAGATCATCGCGATCGGCGGTGACGAGTCGCCGATGATCGACAGCAGGTTGTGGAGCACACGTACGGGATCGCCGGGTTGCATCAGCTGCTCGGGCACGATCCCTCGGAGAAGCTCGCGGACGCTCGGTACGGCCGACGGGTCGAACAGGAAGAGCACCGCGTGGGCCCGGCGGAAGTAGCTGAGGTAGGTCTGGTCGCCGGCCGGTCGCTCCAGATCCTCACCGGCCACGTCGCGCAGCACCAGGTACTGCGGCACTCCGTTGATGACCCCGAGGCTGATGATCATGGGAACCGCCTGGTACGCGTTGGCCACGTTGGCGGGGGCCGTGGACGGCATGATCTCGCGCTGCCCGTAGAGATGCGCCTCGTAGTTGGTCGTGTAGGTGCTGCGCCCCTCGTCCGTGGTGAAGCGCAGCAGCGAGTTCATCTGCTGCAGCATCTGTTCGAGCTGCTTCACCACGACCGCGAGGTAGACGCTCTTGCCGGTCGCCCGCGCACCCGCCATGGCCACGCAGACCGCACGACCCGCTCGCCAGTTCCGGGGGAGCTCGAGATGACAGACCGGGCAGATCTCCCCCGCCTCCTTGCGGCACCGGTAACAGGACACGCTCGGGGGCGGATTCCACGGGCCTTTGCCTTCCCGTTTGGATCCCTGGGTGGTGAACGCCACCACCTGGCTGCCGCGATGGGCCGAGGCCACCGGGTCCGTCGACGACTCACACGGGCCCGGGCAACGATAGAGGCGAAGGTCGGGGTCGAGCGGGCTGAAGCAGTGTGGACAGTTCGTCACGACGGCGATCCTCGTCTTCCGCGGAAACGGCGTTGGTAGTCGGACAACAGCGATCGCGCCAGGGCGGTGAGCTTCTCGCTCGACAACGACTCCGGAGAGCCGTTCACGTCGATGTGCGTCACGGTCCCCTCGGCCACCCGGTCACCGGCGGACTGGGCCCCACCCAGAATCACCAGGTGCACGAGATCTCGACGCTCCCCCGGATGGTCGACCGGCACGGCGTCCGTCACCAGGTACGTCATCCCGTGACCCCCGCCGTCGGGGACCAGCGCCGAGCGGAACCCGATCGACGGAGGCACCTCGCCCAGCTCGTCGACGACCCGACCACCCCCCTGGTCGAAGCGGTGATCGGGGAGGGTCGTGCTCGTCCGTCCGCAGGCCGTCGTGGGCAGCGTCGCGAGGTCCGACACGACGGTGGCGATGCCACTGATCAGCTCGACGGTCCAGGCCAACCACCCCGAGGCGATCGTCGGTCTCATCGACGCCGAGGAGTCGATCGCCAAGCGGATCGAGGCCGCTTCGGACGCGGGAACGGTCGGAGAGCCGATCACCTCCCGGGTGGCCACGCGCGCCCGGTCGGCGCCGGGGGGCAGCACGACGTGGGCGGACTGGGCCACGGCGGTGATGACGACATCGGACCCCGAGGGTGTCAGCGCGATCAGGTGGCACGCCCCGAGGCCCGAGACGTCGACGGATTTCAGCACGGCCTGATCCGCGTCGGACGCCTCGGCTCCCACGACCAGACCGAACACCGCACCCGTACCGAATCTGGGTGCACCACCCGCCGGTCGGATCCGGATCAGCGTGGGTTCCTGGATCGCCAGGGCCAGCCGGCCAGGATGGCGTACCAGATCCGTACGCACACGCTCCTCACCGCCGGGCTCGACGACGACGGCGTCGAGCTCGGGCAGTGTCGCGGCGCCGCGAGTCTGGAGCCGGACGGACAGCAACTGTGCCGGCAGCGTCGCGGCGACGCCTGGTTGCAGCGTGAAGATCATCGTTCCTCCTCCTCGATCAGTGCCGCCGGGTGAACCATCCGTCACCAGGGAGCTGTGACTTCAACCAGCCGAGCGCGTACTTCTCGGTCATGACGTACATCTGCCAGTCCACTCCCTGCTTCCGTCGGACCTCGGCGAGTCGGTGCCGGACCGGACCGTGCAGGGCGCTGCCCGTCAGATCGGCCACCTGCACCTGATCGAGCAGGCACGCCTGGAGGACCGGCATCTTCTCACCGTGCCTGATGACGGTCACTCGCGCAGCCCAGCGGTTCGCCGGACTTCGCAGGTTCTCCTCCGGGAACCGTTGCTCTCCGATCATCACCGCGACGGCCAGGTGCGCGGCGGTCAGCTCGCGACCGACCGCGTCGTCCAGGGCCGCCAGCACGCCCGGGGCCGCCGGGCCGGGACGGAAGGAGCGGTCCGCGATCAACCGCTCGATCTCGGCGTCATGGCTGGACAGGGCCGAAGCGATGAGGATCGCTGTCTGCAGCATCGCGGCCGTGACCGGGTCGAACGGCACGGACGGGTAGGCGAGACCCGCCACACCCCCGGTCAGCAGGCGATCAAGGGTGCGCCCCAGGTCCGAGCCGGACCACACCTGCCGGTCGGACAGGCGCCGGAGGTCCAGCAGGTCGGCCAGGCCGTACCGGCGTATGTACTCAGGTCCACCGCGGACGGACAGCGTGTCGTCCAACCAGTCGACATCGGTCCCGTCCTCGGCGGACTTGATCGCCGGCCCGAAGAAGCTGAGCGGCAGCCGCCCCGGTAGCGTCGCCTCGATCCCCGCCAGCTCCACCGCCGACCACGGCGGCTCGCGGAACAGCTCGGCCAGCGCCGTGGGGTCTGGGCCCGCTCCTCGCTCGTACCACTGCCACACCGCCGCGCTGAACGCGAGAGACCGCTCGGCGGCATGGGCCACCGGATCGGCGAACCACTGCTGGTAGGCGTATTCGACCCGCAGCCGGTCATCGAGGCGAACACCGCCACCCGACCCCGGCGGACCGACGGGGAAGAGCCAGGACAGCACGTCGTGGTCGACGCCGCGCCCGAGCTCGCGATGGTGGACGGCGTCCGACACGGCGGGTCTGACCACCGACGCCAGGACGTCCTCCGGAGCCGGGCCGACGGACGCGATGAAGTCGGCGCCGTCGCCGGAGACGAGCAACGGCCACACCAGCCGTTCTGTCTCGGTGACCAGCAGGTCGGCGAACCGTGGCAGGAGGCCGAGCCGCCAGATCAGCGTGGTCAGCCCGAGCGTGGCCGCCGCTGCTCTCCACCTGTCGGGTTCCGTGCGCAGAGCATTGGCGGCGTCGGACAGAGCGGTCAGCACCGAGGGAGTGAGCCAGCGCTCGGTCTGCCAGCGAGCAGCGGGCAGTGGCGGTCCGCCGGGCTGACGCAGTAGGTCGAGGTCGGTGACGACCAGGGCGATGTAGATGCCCAGCACCTGCTCGGCCATTCCGCCGAGGGGCTGCCCCGGATGAGTGGCCGCCTCGAGCATCCGCCAGGCGTCCGCCACGGTGAGGTCGCGGCGCTCGACGAACTGCCGAGCCGCGGCCAGCTGCTCGGACGAGGCGCCGTCCGGTGTGTTCGGCACGACCCTGCTGGCCGCCGCGACACCATCGGGGAAGGAGTCCTGGTGCGCCGCCACCAGCATGGCCAGGGGCCACGCCGGCTGCCGCGGGGTCGCCGGTGCCGCGGATCCGATCCTGCTGATCTCCGCGAGCGCCCAGCTCGCCGTCGGTGCGTCGAGCAACACGACGCGAGACAGCGCGGACCACTCGGTGACGGCGACCGTGTCTCCGGCCGCCGTGCGGTGCGGTTCGCCGTCGAGGTCACCGGTACTCAGGTCGCGGTCGTCGGCGAGCAGCACGTAGCCACGGCCGGGTCCGGCCAGTCGGTCATGATCGGCCTGCGGGACACAGCACAGGCGAACGCCCTGCTGAAGCCGGTTGCTCAGCGAGTTCGGACGCTCGAGAGTCGAGAAGGAGAGCTGACGTCCGGTGGCCGCCGAGGTCAGATAGGTCGCCGCCGCCACCCAGCGGGCGGCGGTGTCGGTGCTCTCTGTGGCCAGGATCACCGGCGGCCCTCCCGTGATCGCGGCGGCGCAGGCATCCAGCAGCACCCGCAACACACTCAGTCGCCGGTAGTCGTCGCGGTCGAACAGGAAGTCCACGACCCGGTCGGGCGAGATCGCCACACCGGGTGAGGGCGTCGGCCCCGACAACCAGGCATCGCGAACGGCGTCCGGACCGTAGGGAGTGAGCCAGCCCGGGCTGCGCCACCAGTCGATCGGCCGGGCTCCCGGGCTCGTCCCGGTCTGATCCCCGAGATCAGGTCCGTGGTGGCCGACCAGGACGTGGGTGAACACGTTCCCGGGGCGACCGGATCCGTCCACGCCCGCCGGGGCATGGTGCCACCAGACCATCGTGCCGTCACCGAGATGGTGTGGGTCGGCGTCGAACACCAGTCGACGGGGGAAGCCCTCCAGGTCGTCGGCGGAAGGAAAACGCGGCAAGTCGACCCCGGCGTCGAGCCGCGCGTCGATACCCGCCCGCAGCCGTTCGATCTCGGTCGGGCTGAGACCGGTGGACTCCTTGATCTGCCACCCCGCTCCACCACCACCGTCGAAGGAGGTGAAGGTCAGCTGCCCCGACCCGAACGGACCGTCGGGGGCCGACCGGTCGGCCGCCCCGTCCACGTGGTGGGTCGACATCAGCTCGGAAGCCGCAAGCTGGACGGCGAAGGATCGAGCAGAGCCAACCGGCCCGTGGGCGCGTCGACGAACAGCCGGACGAAGCCGGTCAGCCCGCGAACCTCGGCGACCCACCCCGGCCCGGATCCATCCGGCGTCAGGCGATCCGGACGGAACTGTCGGGTGGGCGGACGGACCTCGGGGATGTCCGGGACCACCGGGAGCGGATCGCCGTCGTCGACGTGCAGGGGCAGTCGGTCTCGGCGATGCACCAGGGCGAACGCCGGGATCGGCGTGGGCTCGGTCTCGGCCTGCACCCGCAGAACGAGCTTGTCGAGTCGGAACATCCGCTGCCGGGTCTCGATCGTGTAGCGGAGCCGGATCAGACCCGGGTACACGGCACGGACCACGCTGCCGAACTCCGCGTTGCGATCCTCGAACGCGATTCCGACCAGGTCGACGACACATCCCTGCCAGGGAAGGCGTTGACGAAACTGCAGGCCACCCAGATTCTCGTGGACCACCTTGTCGATCTCGTCGTAGCCGGGCCCGCCGGACGGGACCTCGACCGGGTCGGTGGCTCGGCGGGTGGCGACGACCACCTTGGCCGCACCACGGGGCCAGCCGAACTTCAGCACCTGGTGTTCGCACCGCTCGACGATCTCGGCCTGCGTGGGTTCGCCGATGACGGGGAGGGTGCGGCTGGCCCCCACCCGGAGCTGACCGTTGAGCACCGTCACCGGGGTGAAGTGGATGCGACTCCAGTCGGCCTTCCCCCGCAGGTCGCGCAGCCCTTCCCGACCCTCGCCCAGTGGCACCACCGGCATCCGCTGCTCGTCCTCGTCGCGGAGTCCGATCCGCTCAGCCAGCACGCTGGCGTCATGGACGTCGTTGGTGGCTCCCGCCACCGGACCCTTCTCCGTCCGGTAGAGCCGCACTGTCCCGGCCGCGGGCTTGGTCCAGCTGACGTCGAAGCGCACCGATCCGTCGGCGGCGTACCGGCGGTCGACGGTGAGATCGCTGACGGCCACCAGCGGGGCCGAGATCGCCACCTCGACCGACATCGGCTGCGACTGGACGGTGACGCCGCCCTGGTCGACCTCGACGACGAGGTCGTAGCGATAGCGCCGTCCCGGTTCGGCATCGTGGTCGACGAAGCCGCTGAGCAGGGGGTCGGGTGCGTCCAGGAGGTAGTTCGGGTCGGCGCCGGCTCCCGACGCCAGCTGGTCGACCGGGATCCGGTAGACGAGGACCTGGCGCACCCCGGGGCGGGTCCGCCAGCGTCCGACGACGAGGCCGTCCTCCTCACGGATCTCCAGATCGGCGACGCCGAACACGTGACTTCCCTCGGCCACCAGGGTGGGCAGGGCATCGAACGCCTCGTCCTCGTCCCGCCCGGTGGACTCGAAGACAGCGAAGAAGCGCATGGCCGAGCTCGGTTCGCGATCGTCCACGGTGCTGACCAGGGTCTGGTCACCGGGGAACGCGGAGACGATGTCGATCAGGGCACAGCCCTGGGGTGAATACGGCGCGACATCGTCCCGAGCCACCACTCGATGGAACGTGCTGCGTTCGCTGCCCTGCGGGGCCGGCCACCGGAGTCGGAGTCCACGAGCCGTGACCCGAGGCCTGATCGTCGCCATCGGCGCCGATCGCGCCGGGAGCGTGGTGATCGGCGCGAAGCTGGCTTCGAGGTCCCGCAGCCTGTGGGCGTCCGGCGTCGGGACCTCCGAGCTCTCGGCGCGGGTGGTCGCTGACTCTGCGGAGCGTCGTGGGGGCGGTGGGGCCTCCGGGGGATGCGCACCCACCCGACCGGCCCGATGCTGGACGTCGACGATCTCCTCGGCGAAGCCGCGCATGGGGTGCGGCAGACGATTCTGCACCTCGGGGATGTGCTTGCGGGCGTGCAGCACGATCTCGGTCAGCACCTTGTCGGTGACATCTCCTTGATGGAGTCGACCGCCCTTGACCGCGTCGTCACGCCAGGTCTTCAGTGCCTGGAGCTCGAGGTGGACCTGCGGGTCGGTGTTGGCCGCACTGGGCGGTGGCATCGTCATCGTCTGGATCCTCAGAAGTCCTGGTCGAACTCGTCGAGACCACTCGGCGGCGGCGGTGGCGCGTCGTGATCGGGATCGGGGGGCGGTGGCCGCCCGTCGGGGGTCCAGCTGAGCTCGTACGCGGGGATGCCGTCGCTGAACTGCACGGTCACGGCGGCCTTGGCGAGGCCATCGGCCGTCGAGACGAAGCCACGGGTGCTGCTCACCGCAGCCCGACCCGCCACCTGCGCCTGGCGACGGAAGACCGCGTAGTCGAACTCCGTCGTCGTCGGGCTGCGATCGTCCCCGATACCGGCCATGAAGTCCTCCAGGGTCTTGGCACGCCCACCGTCGGCGGGCAGCACCGTCGTCAGCAGCGAGTCGCCGAGCTGGGTGGCCTCGAGCTGAGCGAGCGTGCTCTGCCACATGGCGTCACCGGCCGCCGAACCGGTCCCCTCGGCCTCGAGCCGGTCGGCCCATCTCGTGAGCAGCTGGTCGTCACCAGCCGATTCCGCGTACATCAGACCCGCATCCTCCCGCAACGCGCGGGCGGCGGGCCCGAGTCGGCGAGGTGCGTCCCCGAGCACGTCGTCCCAGATCGGCCCCAGCCAACCGAACCGATAGCGATCGGTCCTGAGCTGCTCGATGACCTCGTCCAGCACGGCCGGATCCGGCTGGGCGACGCCGACCCGAACCGACCTCGGCATGCCGTCGCCGATCGTGAGGGGCGGTCGGATCTCCGACTGCACACCGCCGAACGGCTGCGCGAGGACCACCGCGATGATCCGAGACCACTCGAGGAACTCACCGTAGGCCTGGGAGGTCCGCCGGAGGTCGCCGAGCGCGATGGCCAGATTGCGCTGGTTCACCTCGGCGTCCGAAGCGGCTTGTCGACGCCGGTGCAGAGCGGCGAACAGGTTGCGCTGCTGGACGATGAACGCCGCCGCAGTCCCGACGAACCAGACGATGACGGCGGCCCCTCCGATGAGCACGGCGTCCACCGGCTCGACCAGATCCTTGACCCCGAGGACGACGACGACGGCCAGGACCACGACCAGCACCGCCATCAGCACCCGCATCAGCAGCGCCAGCCGACGCTGTCTGCGCTGCAGGTCCGTATCCGGCTCGCCGGCCTCCGCGGCCTCGGCGAGTCGACCCAGCAGCGCCCGGACCGACGAGGTGTGCCGGCGGACCGCGTCGGCGAGCTGAGCACCGACCCGGACCGTGAACGTGCCGGCGTAGCGGGCCGACCAGTCCCGCAGCGCGTTCAGCGTTCGATCGGCGTCCGCTCCGGCCCCGGGTTGCTGCGCCAGCACGCGGAGCCGCTGGATCGTGGTCTCGACCGACAACGCGTCCGTCGGTCGCAGGCCGTCGGGTCCGATGGACGGCAGGTACGAGGGCAGATCGGGGAACGCCGCCGCGGCCCCGGGGGCGATCATGGCCGGGTCGGCGACGAAGGCTCGGTCGATTCCTCGCTGCAGCGGCGCCATCTCGCCCGGATGGTCGCCGGCGTCGGCGAGAGTGAGGGCCGCGCCGACCAGATCCCGCCAGACACCACCCAGCCGCGCCCGGCCCGGCTGCGCGCTCGCCAGCTCGGTCTGCTGTCCCAGTGCATCCTCCAGCTGCTGGGACGATGCCAGCAGATCGCGCCAGTCAGCGATGTCGCTGTCCGCGCGGACGCCGTTCACCATCACCGCGTACGCCGCCGGATCTGTTCCGAACAGGGCCGACTGAGCCCGCCGGGCCACATCGACGTTGATCCGGTAGACCACACCGTGGTACCAGCGGGGCACCGCGTTGACCACGGTGGCGGCGAGGAAGGTCAGGAACATCTTCAACGCCTGACCCAGCTTGATCGGCGGTACCGGGATGGGATCCGCCTTCACCTGTCCCGAGTCCAGGACGTCGCTGCGCCGCTGCCAGAACAGCTGCGCGGCCTGGGTGGTGTCCCGCTCGGGGTCGTCCGAGGCGACGGACCGCGTGCCGCCGGTGCGGGGCCGCGGCAACCCGTTCGTCATCCCACCGACACCGGCCCGTACGCGGTCGTCGACGGCGCCGGCATCGAGGCGACGGTGGAACGCGCGAACCACCCGGACGGTGGTGCCGGGGGGCGGAGACAGGTCGTCCAGTGGGGCCTCGGGGAGACCCGTCCACAGTCCCGTCACTCCGCAGATCGTCGCCGCAGCAGGCGAACCGAGCTCGACGGCGTCGAGAGTCGGCATCAGCTGGACCAGGCCCCGCCCGGGACCCTGGCCGTCTTCGGGCGAGATCACCAGGTTGTGCCACTCCGGACGCGCCGGTGTGGCGGTCCCCGGCCCGGAGTCAGGACGAGTGATCACCAGGCGCAGCCGCTGGGTCCGGACGCCTCCGCCCGCAGATCGCAGCACAGCCGCGATCCGGTCCTCCGCCGCGGGGGACATCGGCTCCGCCCCGCGCAGCGCCGGCACCAGCACCGCGAGGCGCAGCCGCCCCAGCTGCTGCTCCTCGACGGTGTGCTCCAGCACCACCGCGGTCGAGGTCCCGTGACTGATCAGCTCGGCCGGCACCGAGTCCGACGAACCGAGATGCCGGGTCTCGACCCACAGGAAGTCGGTCACGAATCCCAGGGCGGACCAGTCCCGGAGAGCGTCGCGGACCCCGGCCAGCGGTCCGGGCGGAGCCGCGATGACGACGACGGTCGGCCGGACGGCCGACGCCGAGGGCGTGGAGGAAGCGGTGGTCGACATCGGGAGCCTCAGAACGCGTCCCAGTCGGGCAGGACCGGTCCGTCGTCTGCCGCCGTACCCTCCCCCGGTGCCCGAGCATCCAGGCGAGCGGTGTCCAACAGCTCGCGCAGGTGATCGGTGGCCGCCGAGACGTCCCCGGCGATGTCGTACAGCAACGGGATGCTGGTGGCCTGGCGTCGCGTGCTGATCCGGGCGTACGCCCCCGGCTGGCCCTCCGGTGTCCGGCCGCCCTGCATCAGGTGCTGGCGCACCAGCTCCGCCGGACCACGAGGACCGCTGATCCAGTCCACCGCTGCAGCATGACGCTCCTCCAGGGTGCTCGCCGCCCCGACCCCGGGAAGCCTGCTCGGCGTACCGGAGACGCTGCCGCTGCGCAGCCAGGTCGCCAGCTTCCGCTGTCCCGCGACCGCCAGCAGACCGCGCCCCTCCTGACCCGGGGTCTCCCGCGCGTCGTACAGCTCCCGCAACAGCTGGTACGGGCGCAGGGACGACATCAGCGGCGCCTGGTGCACGGCAGCGATCGCCAGCAGCGAGCTCTCCAGCACGGCCGGCAGCCAGTCCGGCTTGAACCGGAACTGGGAGGGCGGCGTGAGAAGCGGATGAGGGAAGGAGATCCACTGCCGGTCGTCGGGAGCCCAGATCTGCACCGGCCGCGTGTAGGGCTCAGGTGGGATCTCGATCTCACCGACGATCTGGCCGATGTACCACCCGAGGATCATCGCCCGCCGCTCCGCGTCGCTCATCGGCAGTGAGCCGCTGAGCGGGCGAGCCCGGCGCATGGTCCAGAAGAGTCGCGCACCCTCCGGCTGCACGGACCGCCACTCGTTGATCACCGGCTCGAGCACGGAGTTGAACGCGAGCGGCAGATAGAGGGGATACGAGCCGAAGATGTCGATCCGGCGCGGGTTGCCCTCCGTCGTCAGGGCCCGGCCGAAGTTGGTGGGTGACACCTCGTTGATCAGGCTGTCCTGCCGGATCAGGGCGAGGATGTCGTCGGCCACGGAGAGAGCACCGAGCGGGATCTGGGAGAACTTGTAGACGTACTGGACCTCCTGGCTCTGACTCCGCGTCCGGTACATCATCTTGACGGCCTGGGGATTGACGCTGGACAGGGGCACGGCCAGATCGAGGGCACGGCGGAACTGGCTGACGAGATCTCGCTGCCGGCGCTGGATCTCCACATCGCTGGGCCGGCTCGCGTCCTTGCCCTCGATGTAGGGCCGCAGATTCGTCGAGACGAAGACATCGAAGGACTCGTCCTTGCGGCGGACGAAGGACTGGGCGCGACGTCTGAGCTCGGCCGGCCGGACCGTGAGGGTGTACTGGCCCTCCTGTGCTCGCACCGTCTGACCGCTGGTGGGATCGGTCGGGAAGGCGCGCGGCCACCAGTTGGTCGACCGCCGGATCAGACCACCGGGCGACGGCTCGCCGGTCGAGTCCCAGACACCGGTGATGACGTGGCTGGTGACGGTGGCCAGTGGCTGGGGGCCTCGGGCCTCCTTGGTGAGGCAGGTCTCGATGTCTCGGGCGAACTGGCCGTCGAACTCGCCGGACGGCGTGAGCATCAGCTCGTTGTCCGCTTCGCCGAATCGCTCCGGTACCCGCTGATCGGACTCGGCCGGCCAGGCAGGATAGAGATCGGTCTCCAGTCGGGCCAGGCCGTCATGGGCCAGTGCCGCGCGGCGCGACGACTCGAGGATGGCGATGGCATCGGTCAGAGCCTGGCTGAGCGAGGTCAGCACGCCCGGGACGAAGTCCCCCAGAGCACGGGAGATGTGGCGGGCGCTGCTGGTGTAGATCTCGATGCCGAGCTTCAGCCGGGCGTCCCGCTTGATGCTCTCCAGCCAGTCCTGACCCCCGCTGATGGTCCCCCGGGTGCCCGCGACGATCGTCTCGATCTCGGGCGGAACGGCGGCCAGGTCGCCGGTCGGACGAGCGCTCAAGGCCTTCAGTCCGGGCATCAGGGTGTTGGTGAGCAGCTCCCCGATGCGTTCCACGACGGCCCGGGCGTACACCGCGCCGTAGCGACCCACGGCCTGCGTGATGACCTCCTCGACCCGTTGCTGCAGCCCGAAAGCCCAGTCCACCGCGCTCCGGTAGGCGAAGTCCTCCGTGGCCCGCTGCGCCGCGGGTTTCCCCACCGTCAGCGCTCGGCGGACGTGCGCGAGCCAGTGCTGAGCCTGGGTGACCTCGGGATTGGTCAGGGCGATGATCTGGTCGACGATCTGCGCGGTCGCACCTTCCACGCCGGGCCGCGGTACGGCGGTCGTGGCGTACCAGCGCTCGAGCTCGGCCGCGGCCTGGGCGCCGCTGAACTGGCTCGGCAGCCCCAGCGACTGGCAGACCGACGGCCACTCCGCGGCCACGAGGGCCTGAACCTCGGCGACCCCGGACGCCGCGGACCGGCCAGACCTCAGGTGCCCGTCCAGCAGACGCTCGACCGCGGACCTGGCGATGCGCTGGGCCGCGTACTCGGCGTAGCGATCCCGACCCATGCTGATGCTGGAGAAGCCGAAGGACCCCCACGGCAGGGGCGCGGGCGCCGCTCCCCACCCCAGCAGACGTGGATCGGGCTCGACGTAGCCCCGGTTGCCGAGATCGAAGGCGGCGAACTCCTCGCTCGCCACGTCGCTGGTGATGAGTCCCGCCAGGCCCCGGGCCAAACCGCGGTAGACCGTGTCGCGGGTGCCGTCTCCGAAGATGGCCCGTTGGGTGCCGACCGTTCGCCCGATGGGAAACACACGGGCGAACGGGACGTGATGACCGACGGTGTCGCTGACGCCGAGCACCCGCAACAGCTCGGCGTCGTGGCGTCGGGCCGCATCGGTCTGGCTGGCGACGATCTCCCCGAGCATGGCCAAGGCGTTGGCCCGGACACCGGTGCGGGCTTGGGCGGGCAGGGTGTCGAACACGTCCGGGGTGATCATGAAGACGGCGACCTTGCTCGGGTTGGTGTTCGGCACCATGCTCAGCAGGCGGCACACGTCGAGGGCCATCGAGGCCCCCGCACCGCCGGCCATCGAGCTCACCACGAGGACCAGCGCCGGTGCGCGTCGGTCGTACCGGCTGCCCGTCGCCTGGGAGAGTCGCTCCATCTCGTCATGGGTGTCGTTGTGCTCGAGCGTCTTCCACGCCGAGTCGAGCAGATCGCGCACCTCTCCGGCCTTGCTCAGCAGAACGGTCCGCCCGATCGCGCGGTACTGACCGGCACCCAGGTCGACCGCCGTCTCCTCCTCATCCGGGCGCTGGCACGCCCAGGCTCCGAACTGACCGAGCCCGTCGATGCTGTTGCCCTGGTCGTGTCGCAACCGCTCGCTGAGGACGTAGTCCAGTGAGGGGTAGGAGCCACCGCGCGGGCCCAGCCCGACGTAGGTGCCGCCCTGCTGTTCGACGTTGCCGACGCCCTCGGGTCCCTTCTGGATGGCGGTGGGCACATCGAGGAACACGAACTGCCAGCCGGCCGGGAGGCGGCTGGCCGCGTCCTTGGGCAGATCGGAGCGGAGCTGGTCCATCAGGTACGCCAGCGTGTCCCCTCCGGATCCGCCACAGCCGACCACCAGAAAACGCATCATCTACGGAGCCTTTCGCTCGCCGGTCGTGTCACCGGGCGTGTCACTACTGCCGAGGCCGAAATCGCCGAACGACTGGGTGGTCCAGTCTGTCCCCCCACCGGCGCCGGGGGGTGCAGGAGGGGCCGGCGCACTCGGAGGTCGCGCCGGTGGCTGCTCCGACGGTGGGCGGACCGCTCGGTCGGCACCGTCCGGCGCGCTGAGGCCGAACCCGGATCCGGGTTCGCCCTCGCCTCCGCCCAGACCGAACGCCGGCGTACCGGACGCGCCCTCAGCACTCCGACCGCCCACACCGGGCGTCGACCCACCGGACGGGCGCAGGCCTGCGAGCAGGTCCGGGATCGACGTCCGCGCGTCAGCCACCAGAGCGTCGAAGGCCGCGTCGTCGAGGTCGAAGCCGCGCAGGAGCAGGACCTGTGCCGCGGCCGGATCGCCCGTCGGATCCTGGAACACCGCCCAGGTGTTGTGCACGGCCAGCGGCAGCCGGGCCGCACCGGTCTTGCCGGAAGGCGTGGCCCAGGTCGCGGATCCTCCGACGTGCCGAGGCAACGTCGCCTCCACGAAGCCTGGACCGAAGGGGTGTGCACCCACCCGGGTCCGGAGATCGACGCCGGCCGCGGTGGTCGAGCGACTGCCCTTGCGCAGCAGGTTCACCGCCCGGGGGGCGGGCAGTGCGTGGCTGCTCAACGGCTGACCCCCGTGCCTGACCTCGCCGCCCGCCACGCTGACGGGCACCAGGATCGCTTCGAGCGGGCGCCCGGGGATCCTCGCCCCACGCCACTTGACCAGGTACAGCAACCCGATCGGGATGCCGAGTCCGAGGAGGAAGGCGACGAGGAAGGCGGGAACGGCGGTGCCGGGATCGATGGGGTTGGTCAGCGTGCCGTTCGTCTCCACGCTCACCAGCACGGGGTTGGTGGGATCGTCCTCGGGAGCGAGCTGGAAGAACACCTGGCCGCTGAGGTTCCCGTTGGCGCCCAGAGCGGTGGTCAGCTGCACGGGTAGCTGGGCGGTGGCCCCGTCGTCCACCCGAAGACACGACTCGACCGTGCTGTGAGGTGTGGAGACGGTGAACCCCCCGGCCTCCGGAGGTCCGACCAGAGCCGTGCGGTCGGCGGCCAGCCAGACACAGCTGGGTCCGGTCACGGTCACCGTGGCCGAGGAGTCGGCCGGACCTCGGACCTCACCGAAACTCAGCGGGCCGGTGACCTTCCCCCGGTCGCGCGGTGGCTCGATCGTGACGGGCGCGATGACCACCGACGGCGCGAGCGTGGTGGCCAAGCCGTCGATCGATCGGGTGGTGTAGATCAGGGTCAGCCGCGCCGTGCCGGCCCCGCCGGGAACGGTGGCGAGATCGACTGACTGTTTCTCGTTGAGATCGGCCTTGGTGACACCGTCGGCGATCGGCACTCGGGCACCCCCGGGCGCGACGAGCTCCGCCGACAGCGACACCTCGCCGGGGATGCCGGCCGCAGTCATCGGCGCCCCCGACCCACGGGTCAGCCCGAGATCGACCGGTACGGTCTCCCCGGCGATCAGCCGGTTGGCGGTGGGCCAGCTCGGCCGCAGATCACTCTGGAAGCTGACCAGGAGACCGTTCGGGTCAGCGGGCTGCCCGTCCTGGTCGAGGATCGACCAGATGCCGGTCCAGTCGGCAGGCCCGCGCGAGATGCTGACCGTCACCGAGTCGGCTGCATCCCACCGCCAACGGGCCGTGACCCCGGACGTACCGAACCGGGACTCTCCCGTGCCTTGCTCCTGATAGGGGATGTCCACTGACCCGATGCCCGTCGGACCGGCGATTCTGAGGCCCTTGCTGCCCGGCCGATCCGCCGCGATGGCCACCCCGGTGACGGCGTCGTCGAGCACGAATCGTTGGAGATGCTGTGCGCCGGGATGCGCCAGCTCCCAGATCTCGCGGACGAGCTGATCGGCGTTGTCGACCGGGAAGTAACGACCGGGCGGGGACTGGAGACCACCGCAGCTCGACGTGCCGTCGGTGCCCTCCGCCACCCGCTCGACGAGCTCCAGGTCGGGCTTGTCCGATTGGTTCGCCGGGGACAGACCGATGCCCCAGATGGTCACGTTCCCCGACCTCAGTCGGTCGGCCGGTCCGCCATCGGCACAGATGTCGTCGATGCCACGCTGTTGCGCGGCAGCGACGTTCTTCGCGCTCGTCAGCGAGCGACCGGGCAGGTAGGGCTTGAACTCCCCGTAGTTTCTCTTCTGCCGTTGGTTGGTGCGTTGGGCCAGCCGGAACTCGCCGTCGGTGAACCAGAGCAGCGCCTGGCAGCGGGGAACGTCGGCTCCGGTCTTGGTCGACAGATCCCGCTGAGCTCCGTCGAGCGCGGACCAGAAGTCCGATTCGAAGGCGGCCTCGGGCGATTGGCTCACCGTGGTGATCGCGGCGTCCATCGCCGTCCGGCCCGCCTCCGTGCCTAGATCGGCCCAGTCGCCCTCGCGTTGGTAGTGCCAGCCGAAACCGGCCATCGCCGCGTCGAGCCGGATGGAGTTCTGTGCCGCGTAGCTGGCGAGCTCGGCCACGAGAGCCTTGGCCGCATCGGCACGCCGATTCGCCGAGTCGTTCCTGTCGAGACTGCCGCTGGTGTCGAACAGGATCAGCAGGTCGCCGGAGCGCTGGCCCTGCAGGCACCCGAGGTAGTCGGTGACCGAGCTCTCCGGCTCCGCTGCGGCGGGTGTGGGCACGACAGCCAACGAGGCGACCACGAGGACGGCGAACAGCGCTGCGGCGACGCCGGCCGAGCCGCGACGCAGGCTCGTGATCACAGCACCGTCCCGCCGCGCCCGAACCACAGCGCGATGACGGTGGCCACGATCGCCGACGCCAGGATCGCCAGCGCCAGGCAGGCGTGGTAGGCGGGCGCGGCCCACGGGTAGTCGATGCGCGTCGGCTGCGCCCGTCGGACCGTGTCGAGCCAGACGTATCGTCCGAGCAGGCCGATGGCGACCGGTCCCGCCAGAAACCAACCGATCAGAGCGGGGAACAGCCGCACCCCGAAGAACCACCCCACGAAGCCACCGACCAGCGCGGAAACCGCGCTCAGTCCGAGCCAGATGACGGGCGGTTTGACCGCAGGGATCGGCGTGAAGACGGGACCGGAGTCGGCGCTCGGCATGCCGAAGACGTCGTGGGCCGAGCCGGCTCCGCCGCCCTCAGCTGTGCCACTCACGTGTGGCCGCCACTCCCTGGATCATCGTCCACCAGCCCGCCCTGCTCCGCCGCTTATGGAACCTGCCACGTCACGCTACCGAAAACGGACCGCCGATCTCGCAGAAGTCGTACGAAAGCGGTCCGGTGTCCACCGGCCGGGCAGTTGCCCATCGGTCGCCGGGCGATCCTAACGACCATCGGGGTCGGCCCTGTCAGTGGTCGGAAACACGACGCCGGCGGACACGGTGCGGCAGACGCCGTTGACCTGCGTGCGTCACACTTCGTACGCAAGCCGTCGGAGGAAGGAGACCACGCGATGGTGTTCGGGATGCCCGGCCACGAGGAGGAGCGCCGTCGGCTGGTGCGACGCGCCGAAGATCAGCTCTCGGGTCCGACCCCCTATCAGTCGCCTGTACCCCAGCCCTTCACGCAGCCCCAACCCTTCACGCAGCCCCAGCCCTCCGCACAGCTCCAGCCCATCACGCAGCCCCGGGCTGTCACCCGGATCGAGCGGAGGCCCCCCGCACCGGGTTCTGTCCGTGGCAGTGCGCGCAGGGGTCAGTGGCTGAGCTGGTCGGCCTTGTTGCTCGGGCTGCTGGGGACCGGCATGGTCGGCGTCGGCCTCTACGCCGCACTCGCGGCGATCCAGTTCAGCGCGCACCCCTTTGCGGAAGCATCGACCTGGGGATCGGTCGCGACCTTCGGGCTGGTGATCAGCCTGTTGGCGGTGCTGGGAGCAGTCATCGCGCTGTTCGTGGCTCGGCCCAAGCTGGTCGCGACGGTGGCTCTGCTTCTCGCTCTGATCGGGCCGTGGATCGCGGCCATCGTCGGGGCCAAGCTCGGGGCGGACGCCTTCGGCGCCCACGCGAACCAGGCACTGGGCGACAGTGCGGACAATCTGGGCGACATTCTCATCGCTCTGATGACGACAGCGGGAGTCGATCCCGAGCCCTACCGTCAGCTCATCGAGATCGTCTTCGGACGCTGATCTGAGCGGCAGGCTGATGCGTCACCGCTCCGGTCCGCACCGACTCAGCAGCGCTCTTTCTTGGTCTTGGCGCCGTTGTGCCCGGGGTTGCCATTCACGAGGTATCGGTCACCGCCGTCGCTGAGCTCGTAGTCGAAGGACCAACGAGCGCACCATTCGCCCTCGAGGCCCTTGGGTGCTCGGGCCGGGTCGTTGATCGCGATGAAGCTGACCCAGGCCCGGCGCTGTCCGCCTGAGGTCCACGTCTTGTGAACGGTGACGTCGAAGTCGTACGTCGAGGTCCAGTCGAACGATCGCAGGGAGTAGCCGTTCCGGTGGTACGCCGGTCCCATGTTGCGCCACGCGGCGGCTTCGTCGCCCTTGTTGATCCCCGAGAAGTAGCCGGCCAACCCTTTCTTCAGCTTCGGGCTCACCTCGCCCTTGATGCGAGTGTCGGAATGCGGGCCGGTGGGTTCGTCGCACGTCGCTTCGGGCGCCGGTTGGCTGCGAGCCCGCTCGATCCCGGCCGTCAGCTGCTCCGCACCGACCATCCAACGACCGGCCGTGCTCGGCAGGGCCAGTGCGGCACCGACGACCTCGCCCGCGCTGGTGACCACAGGGGCCCCGGAGAGACCGCGGTCGTTGTCCCCAGACAGCGATGACAGTCCGGCGATCTCGGTCTCGCGGTAGGCCACCGAAGAGCTGGGAGCGCCCAGAGCCGACGCTGCACCCGTCACGTCGTCGCTGCGGAACGGCAGGCCGACGGTCAACACCTCGATCCCCGGGGTAGCGTTGCCCGAGGCGATCGTCAGGGGCTGGGCCGCGGCGTTCCGGGTCAGCTGGATCAGAGCGACGCCCGTCAACGGATCGGCTCCGATGAGCGTGCCGGGGATCACCTCGTCGCCGATCTGCACCACGGTGGCAACCGACTGCGCCACCGACGGGTAGGACGCGATCAGCTGGTCGGGACTGATCAGGAACCCGGAGCCGCTCCCGCTGCCCTCGCAGGTCGAGGCGATCACCCGGGCGACCGAGCTTCGCGTGTCGGCCAGGGTGGCCGCAAAGTCGGGCCTCGCCGGAATCGTCGCGCTCGTCGGAGTCGCGGGTGGGGACGCCGGCCGGATCGACGACGTCTCCAGGGGTGTCGGTTGTCTCCCGAACGTCGTCGGCGACCCTACGACCAGTGACTGTCGGACCACCCCGACACCCAGCAGAAAGACCAGGACCACGCCGACCGCGACCAGCCCGACCAGCACCGGCTTGCGGGGCTTCCCCGTCGCCGGTGCGTCGCCTGGCCTCGCGTCCGCCGGCGCCATCGGTTCGGCCGGCGCCATCGGCTCGGCCGGACCCGGGTTCGCGGGCGCGAGGGGATCGCCCTCGGGCGTTGTCCACCAGACTCCCGCATCGGACTCCCAGCGGATGCTCATCTCCGGTGGGACGGCACCTGAGGACGCGCCCTCGACGTCACCCGACCCGTCGGGCGATCGGCCGGGCTGCTCGTCGGGGTCGAGCTCGGTCATCCGGTAACCGCTCTCGACCGGTGACGCGCAGGACTCCCCATCGCCACATTCTCTATGGTCGTGGTGTCCACGTCAGACGGTAGGGCGCTCCGACACCCGAGCCGGCGGGTCGGGCCTTCCGGCCGTGGAGAGGTCGAGCACTACCCTCGAACCATGGCGGCGGCGAAGGGGCTCAACCGGTCCCGCCCGTCCTCGACCAAGACCCGTACGGCCATCGCGAAACGCCTGTCGGCGCAGACCGCGGCCATGACCACGGCAGCCGTCACGGAGATGGAGGCGCGGCACGTCTGGTTCCGCGAGCTGGACGCCGAGCACCGTTCCTGGATCACGCTGGTAGCGCGCGCCGGTATCGACGGCTTCGTCACCTGGTTCGCCGATCCGGATCCGGAAGGACCGGCCACCTCGGCCGTGTTCGGTTCGGCGCCACGCGAGCTGGCCCGGCGGATCAGTCTCCACCAGACCGTCGAGCTGGTACGCACCACCATCGACGTGGTCGAGACCCAGATCGAGGAGGTGATGCCCCGGGCCGACCGGCCCGTGCTGCACACCGCGATCGTGGCCTACAGCCGGGAGTTGGCGTTCGCCGCCGCCGAGATCTACGCGCAGGCGGCCGAGCTGCGCGGCACCTGGGACGCTCGGCTCGAGGCCTCGGTGGTGGATGCGGTGCTGCGCGGCGAGACCGACGACTCGGTGCTGTCTCGTGCCTCGACGCTGGGGTGGACGTCCACCGAGGGAGTGGTCGTCGTGGTCGGCGGCGCCCCGGACTCCGGAGCTCACACCGCGGACGCGGCGGCGGAGCTCGAGTCGATCCGCCACCAGGCGGCGATCTCGGGACTGGACATGCTGGGCGCGGTGCAGGGTGACCGCCAGATCGTGGTGCTAGGAGGGTCGCCCCTGAAGGACCCCGCCTGGACGCTCGCGGTGGTGGGCCGGTTCGTCACCTCGTTCGCCTCCGGTCCGGTGGTCGTCGGTCCGCCGGTGGAGCATCTACTGGACACCGGGGCCAGCGCCCGGGAGGCGTTGAGCGGCTACCGCGCGGTGGTCGGCTGGCCGGAGGCGCCACGGCCGGTCAGTGCCCACGATCTGCTGCCCGAACGAGCGTTGAACGGCGATGGGCACGCACGCCGGTCCCTGGCCCGCGAGCTCTACGACCCGCTGCAGGATGCCGGCGGCGGGTTGCTGCAGACCCTGGTGGTGTTCCTCGACCAGGGGCTCTCCGTCGAGGCCGCCGCGCGCACGCTGTTCGTGCACGCCAACACCGTCCGCTACCGGCTGCGGCGGGTGCATGAGATCAGCGGCTACAGCCCGACCGATCCGCGGGACGCGTACGCGCTCCGACTGGCCCTGACGCTCGGGCGTCTGCTGGGCCGTCGTGGCCGTACGGAAGACTCCACGACCGACTGAGTTCGACGTCCACGCAGGCGGCCGATCCCCCGCTGAGGTTCCCGTCACCCCGCAGTGGTTGCGACCGGAAGTTCGTCACCCCGACGAACCTCCGGTCGTGACCACTTGGTCACACGATCGGGTCACATCTCGACCCTTTTGTCAGATTCCTACAACCAGGTAGCCCCAGATTCGTCGTGTCCCTGCGCGACGGACACCCGAATGTCACGGAATAGTCAAGATCGTGCTGGCCATCGTCGCGCCCGGTCAGGGCGCACAGACCCCGGGGTTCCTGACTCCCTGGCTGACCGATCCCACCTTCTCCGACCGACTGGATCACCTCTCCTCGATCATCGAGCTCGACCTGCGCCACCACGGCACCGAAGCGGACGCGGACACCATCCGCGACACCGCCGTGGCCCAGCCCCTGCTGGTGGCTGCCGGTCTGCTGGCCGCTCGGCAGCTCCTCGACTCGGTCACAGGTGACGACGTCGACGTGGTCGCCGGTCACTCCGTCGGCGAGATCACCGCAGCGGCCCTGGTGGGCGCACTGTCCGATGAGCAGGCCATGGTGTTCGTCCGTGAGCGGGGCCGCGCGATGGCGGAGGCGAGCGCTGCCACCCCGACCTCGATGACCGCCGTGATCGGCGGCAAGCCGGACGAGGTCCTGGCCGCGATCGCGGCCCAGGGTCTCACCGCGGCCAACAACAACGGCAGCGGCCAGATCGTCGCCGCCGGGACGATCGAGCAGCTCGCGGGCCTGGTCGAGAACCCGCCGGCCAGGGCGCGACTGATCCCGCTCAGCGTGGCCGGGGCGTTCCACACCGTGCACATGGCCCCGGCCGCCGACCGGCTGGCCGCCCTGGCCGGTTCGCTCAGCACCCACGACCCGAGCACCCGGCTGCTGTCCAACGCCGACGGCCGGGTCGTCTCCGACGGTGCCGACGTGCTGACCCGGCTCGTGGGTCAGGTCGCCTCGCCGGTCCGCTGGGACCTGTGCCTGCAGGCGATGGCCGATCTCGGGGTCACCGGTCTGCTCGAGCTACCGCCCGCCGGCACCCTGACCGGCATCGCCAAGCGCAACCTGAAGGGGGTCGAGCTGTTCGCCCTGAACACGCCCGACCAGCTGCCCGAAGCGTTGGAGTTCGTCCGCCGGCACGCAGTCGTCAACGCCGACGTGGCACCGAAGGCCGACGCGCCCGAGGCCGGCCAGTGACCGTGCCTGAGGATCGCTCCCCCCGGTCGTCGTTGCTCACCTCGACCGGTGGGCCCTACGCCAAGGTCTTGGGCATCGGCAGCTACCGGCCGCGCCGAGTCGTCGACAACGCCGAGATCTGCACCTTCATCGACTCCTCCGACGAGTGGATCCGGACCCGCTCGGGGATCCGCGAGCGGCGTTGGGCCTCACCCGACGAGACCGTGCAGATGATGTCGGTGTCCGCGGCCCGGGTGGCGATCGAGCGTGCCGGTCTGGATCCGGCCCAGATCGACACGGTGATTGTGGCCACCGTCTCCCACCTCTACCAGACCCCCGCGGCGGCCGCCACGATCGCCGCCGAGCTGGGCACCAACGGTGCCGCCTTCGACGTCTCCGCCGCCTGCGCGGGTTTCTGCTACGGCCTGACGCTGGCGGACTCGCTGGTCCGCACGGGCGCGTCCACGTACGCGGTGGTGATCGGGGTGGAGCGGTTGTCCGACATCACCAGTCGCGAGGACCGCTCGAGCGCGTTCATCTTCGCCGACGGGGCCGGTGCCGCGGTCGTCGGCCCGAGCGACGTGCCGGCCATCGGACCGGTGGTCTGGGGTTCGGACGGCGAACAGTCCGGCCTGATCACGCAGTCCGAACCGTGGGACCGAGCCATGGCGGCCGAGCCTCCACAGTGGCCGGTGATGAAGATGGACGGCAATCCCGTGTTCAAGTGGGCGGCGTTCACCATGGCCAAGGCCGCGGCCGAGACGCTGGCACGTGCCGGCGTCACCGCGGACGAGATCGAGGTATTCGTCCCGCATCAGGCGAACATGCGGATCACCGACGCGATGCTGCGAGCGCTCAAGCTGCCCGAGTCGGTCGTGGTCGGCCGCGACATCGAGTGGCACGGCAACACCTCGGCGGCTTCCATCCCGCTCGCGATCGATACGCTGCTCGCCTCCGGGGAGGCTCGTAGCGGCCAGACCTGCCTGGTCATCGGTTTCGGTGCGGGCCTGGTGTATGCAGGTCAGGTGATCGTGCTGCCATGATCGTCTTCGACCACAGGTCCCTGGGCTGACCACTCCCGGTCCGTCCACCGTTCAACCCCCAAGGAGCCCTGAGCCCGATGCCCACCACCGAAGAGGTCCGCGCCGACCTGGCCGACATCGTCAACGAGGTCGCCGGTGTGCCGACCGACGACGTCCAGCTGGACAAGTCGTTCACCGACGACCTCGACGTCGACTCG